>JAFUAD010000040.1 GCA_017460835.1 Oscillospiraceae bacterium | reverse complement strand
GGATACTATCCCTCTGGACTCCCATTGCTGCTCCGCTTCAGCCCCTTTGCAAGGGGTTGAAGCGAAGCAGCAGCGGGATTCCAAAGGGACAATGTCCCTTTGGCGGGGTTTGGGGCGGAGCCCCATTACCAATCCGCCGGAGGCACATCTATACATCCGGAGGGGGACGCACCGCGCGGGGGATGTTGACAGGAAGGCGGAAATGTGGTATGATAGGGCGGGTTCATAAAATGCGGGAAACATGACGGAAGGAGCTTCATGATGAAGAAAGCTGCAATTGCACTGATTTTATCCCTGACGCTGAGCGGCGGGATGCTGACGGCTTGCGGGAACGGGAAATCCGGTGAGGAATTCGGCTCTGCTTCGCAGGCGGAGAGCAGTGCTGAGATACAGGCTCCGCGGGAATTTGAGCGCGGAACGGTCAGCGGGGATGTTTTCACGAGCGCTTATGCGGGGATTTCGCTGACTGCGCCGGCCGGCTGGCGGTTCTATTCTGAGAAAGAGCTGATGAAGCTGATGAATCTCAGCCTTGAGTTGCTGGGGACGGAAGACCTGAACAAGTCGCTGCTGGAGCTGACTGTGGTCTACGATGCGATGGTGCTGGATGAATCGACCGGAAACAATGTCATAATCGGGTATGAGAATCTGGCGCTGGAGGTTCCGGATCCGGATGACTACACAGTAACGGATTATATCTCGGCACTCGACGGGCAGTTTGCGCTGGATCTGACGACCGCGCACACCAAGACAGCGGAAGAAGATATCGAGCTCGGCGGAAGCACCTACCGGAAGGTCGTGTATTCGATTCAGCGGGACACGAGCAGCTTTCAGCAGTATTATTATCTGCGTAAAATCGGCAATTTTATTCATATGATCATCATGACCCCGAGGGATCCGGAGTTGGTGCCGGTGCTTGAAAAGCAGTTCTCCGGGCTGTGATCGCATTTTTCGTATATACACGGGCAGCGGAGCGATCTGCTGCCTTTTTTGTGCTGCGGTCGCATAAAAACTCAATACGCTACAAAAAGGACACAATTTGTCATTGAAATGATAGACTGTCTATTATATAATAAAACTGTAACCTGACGCAATATATAGAATGCTGCAACAGACAGAAAGCAGCACTGCCACAATGAGACTTTGGGGAGAAGAAGTATGAAACAATCACTGAGAAAGACCCTCGCGGCAGCCATGACCCTGCCGACGGCGCTCGCCGGACTCAGCCTGCATGCCGCAAACACGCTGCCTGTCAGCGCTGCCATTACCGGCTCCACCGGCACGCAGACCGTTGAATTCCTTGACCGCGGCATCTCCGCCGTCAACACCGGCTCGGGCATGCTGGTAAGCTGGCGCTGGCTCGCCTCCGACAGCGACACCGCCGTATTCAACCTCTACCGCGACAACACGCTGATCTACACCAGCGAATCCGGGCAGAGCACCTGCTACCTTGACAAGGGCGGCAGCGCAAGCTCCAAGTACCGCGTCGATTATGTCAGCGGAAGCAGAGTCATCACCTCTGATTCCTGCTCGCTCATCTCGAACGGCAACTATTTCGACATCAAGCTCTCGCAGCCGGGCTCGGGCTATACCCCGAACGACTGCTCCGTCGGCGATGTAGACGGCGACGGGCAGTATGAAATCTTCCTCAAATGGGATCCGTCCAATTCCAAGGACAACTCCCAGTCCGGCAAGACCGATCCGGTTTACATCGACTGCTACAAGCTCAACGGCACCCGCCTCTGGCGCATCAATCTCGGCGTGAATATCCGCGCAGGTGCGCATTATACGCAGTTCTATGTCGCCGATTTCGACCTCGACGGCAAAGCGGAAATGACCTGCAAGACCGCCGACGGCACCACCGACGGCACCGGAAAGGTCATCGGCGATGCATCGAAGGATTATCGCAATTCGAGCGGCTTTATCATCACAGGCCCCGAATATTACACGCTCTTTGACGGCCTGACCGGCGCGGCGCTCGATACGGTCAACTATGAGCCGGGCAGAGGCACCACCACCGCATGGGGCAAATCCAGCGACAAGACCAACCGTGTTGACCGCTTCTGGGGCACCGTCGCATATCTCGACGGCGTGCATCCGAGCGTTGTCACCGGCCGCGGCTACTACGGCAGAATGACTGCGACGGCTTATTCCGTCGAGAACAAGAAGCTCAAGAAGCTGTGGATGTTCGATTCCGGAACGAGCAGCAGCTCTCCCGGCTACGGCGACGGCAACCACAACTCTATGGCAGCGGACGTTGACGGCGACGGCAAGCAGGAGGTCTGCAACGGCCCTTCGATCATTGATGACAACGGTACAATGTTCTACTGCACCAATCAGGGCCACGGCGATGCGCTGCATCTGGGCGACCTCGATCCCTCGAACCCCGGGCTTGAGCTCTGGATCTGCCACGAGGAAAGCGTCTCGGGCTACGGCGTCTCCCTGATCGACTGCGACCAGAAGAAGATTCTGTATCACCAGAACGGCGCCGGCGATACCGGCAGATGCTGCGCGGACAATGTATGGGCGGGCAATCCGGGCGCTGAGTGCTGGGGCAACAAGGTCTCCGACGGCTCGACGCCGGTTGTCAATACGTCCGGCACCGTGCTCAACTGCCGCAGACCGGCAATCAACTTCCTGAGCTACTGGGACGGCGACCTTGAGCGCGAGATTCTCGACGGTTACACCGATTCCCCGGCGACCATCTCCAAGATGACCGGCGAGGCCGGCAAGACCACCATTACCAATCTGCTCGTCACCGACGGCTACTATACCTGCAACACCACGAAGGGCACACCGTGCCTCTCCGCCGATATCTTCGGCGACTGGCGCGAGGAGCTGATCGTCCGTGCGGCAGACGGCAAGTCGATCCGCATCTTTGCGACGACCTATGATACCGATTACCGCATCACCACGCTGATGCATGACCCGCAGTACCGCACACAGGTTTCCTCTCAGCAGACGGCTTATAACCAGCCGCCGCATCCGAGCTTCTATCTCGGCTCCGATCAGCCGCTTCCGGCTCGTCCGAATGTTGTCATCAACGGCTCGGCCTCGACCAAGAAAGCAGGCGCATCCGTTGATACTACCGAAATCTATCAGATCCGCAACCTGAACAGCAATCTGTACCTCTCCGCAGAATCCGATACGCTCCAGAACGGCACCAATGTCATCCAGACCGCGAAGGAAAATGCGACAAAATGGACCCTGAAGGATGCAGGCAGCGGCTACTACTATTTCTACGCAGACGATTCTCATTTGCTCGATATCGACTACGGCCAGACCGACAACGGCACGAACATCGGGCTCTGGAACAATACCAATTCCGATGCACAGCTCTTCAAGCTCGTCGATAACGGCGACGGCACCTATCTCATCACGACCGCTGTGACTGAGGACGCGAGCGGCATCGGCGTCACCGGCGGCTCGAAGGACGACGGCGCAAATGTCATCGAGTGGGAGCTCGACGGCACTGCAAATCAGTCGTGGATCCTCGAACCGGTGATCGTTCCGATCAACGGCAACCTCGTCAAAAATCTGCTGGTCTATGACCGCGCACACAAGAACGGCTGGTCGATCGACAGCTCTCTCGCTGCCGGCGATCTGGTGTTCGGCGACCGCGAGGTCGTGTTCACGGTCGTTCCGGATGCGCTGGCAGGCGCGGAAATGATCGTGACCGCCTGCGACAGCAAGACCGAATCCGGCACCCTCGCAGAGTTCACTGCGGGCAAGGATATCACCGTTTCGGTGGTGCTCGACCAGCGCGTTGTCGATGTGCAGAATGCATTTCCGGCATGGCTCAGCGACTGGACCAAGACCGATCTGACGCTGGCAAATGACAAGGACGTCAATTTCTACGTCTATCAGAAGGACTTCAGCGCGGGCGAGACCGTCACGCTCGGCGACAACGGCACTGCAACCTCTGTTGTGAACTACGCGGTTCTGGCACAGGAGCGCGAGAGCCAGATTGAACCGGGCACAACCTCCGGCCAGGGCGAAATGACCGTTTACCTCGGCGATGCGGACTGCAACGGCTCCGTCGATGTGCTCGATGCCGTCATGCTCGCGAGAGTTACGGCGGAGGACACCGCCACCGGCATTACCGCGCAGGGCAAGCTCAATGCAGACTGCAACCTCGACGGTACGACCAATGCCGCAGACCTGACCAAGCTCCTGAAGTTCCTTGCGGGACTCAATCAGGACCTTGCCATTCAGGTAAAGCTCTGAATCTGACGAACCGGTACGGCAAGCGCTGCCGTGCCGGTTCTTTTTTTGGGCGATTGTGCCGGAATCGGGCGCTTTTTGCCGGATTCTAAGCAAAAATCTGCACCGTGAAAAGAAAACACGAAAAAAAACTCCGCAGGGACTTGAAAATTGCGTCGAAATATGATATAATTATAAACGGGTTACTAGAAGTATGGATGGAGGAAGCTTCATGCGGCATTATAATATTGCGGTTGACGGACCCTCCGGCGCGGGAAAAAGCACCCTCGCCCGCAGACTTGCGCGGGCGCTCGGATGTCTGTATGTCGATACCGGCGCGCTTTACAGAACCATCGCCCTCTGGATGCTGCGCGAGCATGCGGAGACTGAGGAGGAGATCACCGGAAAGCTTTCCGGCCTGACCGTGACAATGGATTATCTCGAAGGAGAACAGCATGTCTTTGCAAACGGCGAGGATGTGACACCGTATATCCGGACTGCGGAGGTTTCAATGGCGGCATCCCGCGTTTCCGCGATTCCGGCGGTGCGCGAATTCCTGTTCCGGCTTCAGCAGTCGCTCGCTGAGGAGCATTCCGTCGTCATGGACGGGCGGGATATCGGTACGGTCGTGCTGCCGGATGCAGAGGTCAAGATCTATCTGACCGCCTCTGCGGAAACCCGTGCGCAGCGGCGCTTTCTGGAGTTGGAGGAAAAACAGCCCGGCGCCCAGACCTATGAGGATGTCCTGCGCGATGTCATCCGAAGGGATGAGCAGGATATGAACCGGGAAATCTCCCCGCTGCGGCAGGCAGAGGACGCTGTTCTTGTGGACACATCAGAAGCGGATCTCGATGAATCCGAGCAGATGCTGCTGGATGTGTGTAAGGAGAAGCTCGGTCTATGAACAGGTTTTATAAATTCGCCATGCGCGTGATGCGGCTGCTGATGCCGCTTTGGTATAAGATCGAAACAGAGGGTATGGAGAATGTTCCGCACGAGAGCGGATACCTCTATATCAGCAACCACCGCAGCAATGCGGATCCCATTCTGATCGGAATTCAGAATAAGGAAACGCAGTTTTGCTTCCTCGCCAAGCAGGAGCTCTTCTCCGACGGACTGGTCGGCTGGCTGCTCCGGAAGCTCGGCGGCGTCGCAATTGACCGCGGTGCGGGAGATGTCACGGCACTGGAGGAGATCGCCTACCGCCTGCAAAACGGAGAGAACGCACTGGTCTTTCCGGAGGGCACCCGCTCAAAGGACGGTACACTCGGGCATTTCAAAACAGGCGCCGCACTCCTTGCTGCACAGACCGGCGTTCCGGTCGTGCCGGTTGCGATCGTGTTCGACGGCAAGCTGCATTTCCGGAGCAAAATCTTAGTTCGGTACGGCGCACCGTTCGATGTTCCGGAGACGGATGCAGGGGACCCTTCCCCGGCGGTGCTGAAGCAGATCCGGCGCGAAATGACGGATCGCGTGTCCGGGCTTTTGACCGTGAAGGAGCCGGAAATACCGGCGAGAATCGCACTGCCCGACCGGCAGATGCAGCAAAAGGCGAATTCGGAGACAAAGCAGAACGAAACAATTGAATCGGAGGCTACAGAGAACGAGATGAGCAAGCAGAATCAGAGACGCGGACAGCAGGGGAATCGCCCGGATCCGCAGAAGAAACGGAATCAACAGGCGGATTCATTCGACGAGGAAGTGAAGGAGACAGAGGAGCTGTTCTCCGAGGCGGATTCCGATGTGAATGAGGAGGATGAATTCGACTTTATCTTCGACGATTTCGATGATGACGACGAGGACGATGCAGACGCAGATTTCATCCCGGAGGATGAGGACGGGACCGTGACGGAGGAGCTCGCAGAGGAAGCTGCCGAAAGCGCTGCGGACTTCGCCGACGGGGAATCCTATGACGAGGAGCCCTATGACGGGGATGACAGTGAGCCGGAGGAGGAATCCTACGCTGAGGAGGACTACGACGGTGAGGATATTCAGGAGGAGCCTGCCTTCGGCGACGAGTATGAGGGCGAATCCTATGATGCAGAAGGCGAGGAGAAGCCCTCGCTGCTGTTCCGGATTACCAATCCGTTCCGCAAGCTGATCCGGAGCCTCAATGCCGAGCCGGAATACCCGGAGGATGACGAAGAGGACGAGGAAGCCGAGGACTTCGCGGATGATGCCGATGAGGCAGAGCAGCCCGCAGACCCCTTTGAGGAGGATGCCGTGCAGGAGGAGGACGACTTCTTCGCAGAGGACGATGCACCGGCTGAGGAGGCGCCTGCTGCCGAGGAACCCGAGCAGGAGATTGCCAAGACCAAGCAGCGGAAATTTGTCTGGAAGAATACCGAGGAGGAGCCGGAGGAGCCCGTTTTTGACGAGACTGACGACTTCGCGGACGATTTCGGCGATGATAACTACGATCAGGACGGCTACGGCGACTATGATGACGCCGAGGGCTACGATGACGGCGAGAGCTATGACGATGCGGATGATGACAGGGCGGCAGCCGGCTTTGCGCTGCGCAGTCCCTTCCGCAGAAAATCGCAGCGCAGCAATGAGCAGCCTGATGCACCGGACGGCGGAGATGAACCGCCGGCGGATTATGATGACGACGAGCTTGCCGGGGAGGGCGGCTTCGATTACGGAAAGATCGCGCTGATTCTGACCTTTGTCATTCTCGGCATCTTTGCGATCGACTTCTGCCGCAGAGCATGGGACAGCTGGCATCGCGACAAGGATATGCTGAGCATCCAGAGCAGCGATTCCTCTGAGCCCGATTCCGCTGTTGACAGTGTTCCGGATGTTGCCGAGCAGACCTCGACGACCTCCACGCAGGAGGCGGCGGTCTCGACGACCACCTCTACCATGATTTCCACCTCGCCGGTTTCCGATACCTCGGACGGCGGCGGTGCGGATGTTGAAACCAGAGATACCTCCGTTCTGACTGTGAACAATGACGAGCTGCACCACGGCAGCGCTGTTCTGATCGACGCAGATCACCAGCAGACCTTTAACCCGTCGCTCGTGACATTTGCAGATGTCAAGGTGGATCATATCCGCCTGACCAGCACCTATCTCCAGTTCGACAGCTCCATGTCCGCCGATCTGAAGCGCTGGATCAGCGATTTCTACGCAGCGACCGGCCACGGCAATATCATGGTATACTGCACCAATCAGCAGCCGACTGCGGCGGTTTCTGCGGCCGTTCCCTACGGCGTACAGATTCCGGAGCGCGCTTCCGGCCTGACACTGGATCTTGCAATTCTGGATGAGGCAAAGAAGACGCACAAGCCCTATACCCCGGACGGGGATTATGCATGGCTGAGCGATCATGCCGCCGAGTACGGCTTCATTGTCCGTTACCCGGAGGGCAAGGAGGAGCAGACCGGACTGGAGGGCAAGACATGGCACTTCCGTTATGTCGGCATCCCGCACGCCAAGTACATGGCGGACAACGATCTGACGCTTGAGGAGTACCTCGAGAAGATTTCGGTGCATACATGGGAAAAGGAGCACCTGACTGCGACCGCGGGCGGTGTGACCTATGAGATGTACTATGTTCCGGCCTCCGAGACCGCTGCAACGACCGATATTCAGTATCCGGTCGGCGCAGAGCCGGTTGTGTCCGGCGATAACGTGGAGGGCTTCCTGGTCTACTGCGTGAAGCAATAACTTATCAAATGAGCCGCATGCTGGTTATTCAGTATGCGGCTCTCAGTCTGTTGAAAATGGTATCGCTATGCGATGATTTTGAATGGAGCTCTCGCACAATTCGCTGTGTCGAGTTTGCGGCGCAAACATCGAGCCCCATTATAGATCATCACGAGGTGATACCTTTTTATGTCAGGATGCGGACAGTGCCCGCGAGAACGGTGCAGAGCAGGATGCCGATGCCGACCGGGAGCAGAAATGCGGCGGCGGTCCAGCGCTTGCTGCGCGTTTCCTTATGAATCGTGAGCAGGGTCGTCGCGCAGGGCGAATGAAACAGCGTGAACAGCAGAAAGCATGCCGCAGTAAGCTGCGTCCAGCCGTGCGAGACGAGCAGTGCATGCAGAGAGGCCAGCGAGCCGTAATCGGTCAGGGCGGCGGTGCCGAGATAGGCAGTGACCGCGACCGGAAGCACGATCTCATTCGCCGGTAGGCCGAGAATAAATGCGAGCAGAATCACGCCGTCGAGCCCGAGCAGCGCACCGGCTGGGTCGAGCACCGACGCCAGATGCCCGATGATGCTGATGCCGCCGACCCGTACATTTGCGCAGACCCAGATCAGCAGGCTGACCGGCGCCGCGGTCATGACCGCACGCCAGAGCACGAACACTGTCCGGTCGAGCACAGAGCGGATCAAAATGCGCCGGAGCTGCGGGCGGCGGTACGGCGGCAGCTCCAGCACAAATGACGAGGGCTGCCCGCGCAGCACCGTCTTGCCGAGCAGCGCCGATGCGGCAAAGGTGACCGCGACGCTCAGGAGAATCAGCAGCGTCATCATGCACGCCGCGCGGAGTGACCCCATGCGGCTGTCTCCGGCGAAAAACACCGTGATGATCGCAAGAAGCGTCGGGAATCTGCCGTTGCAGGGAACCAGCGCGTTTGTCAGGATCGCGATGAGGCGCTCCCGGCGGCTTTCGATGATGCGGCATTCCGTCACGCCGACCGCGTTGCATCCAAAGCCCATTGTCATGGTCAATGCCTGCTTGCCGCACGCCCGGCATTTCGCACAGCTTCGGTCCATATTGAACGCAAGCCGCGGCAGCAGTCCGATATCCTCCAGAACCGTGAACAGCGGGAAGAAAATCGCCATCGGCGGGAGCATGACCGAGATGACCCAGCCCGTACCGCGCAGGACGCCGTCCACCAGCGCGCCGGAGAGCCACACAGGAACGCTGTTTTGATCGCAAATCTGCATCAATCCGCTGCAAACTGCCGAAAACAGCGATGACAGCCATGCAGAGGGGTAATTTGCCCCGATCAGCGTGATCCAGAAGGTCACCGCGAGCAGCACCAGCATCGCCGGGATTCGCAGCGCTTTTCCGGTCAGGAGCCGGTCGGCGGCCTCAGTCCGCGGGTGCGGGTGCGGCGGGATGACCGTGCAGCTTTTCTGCAATTCTGCGGCCTTTTCCAATATCTGCGGCAGGGTCATTTCCGGCAGATCAGCCTTGCCGGGCGCCTGTGCGGAGACCTGCTCCGCTGCCTCCAGCAGGGGCGGAAGCGTGCGCTTATCCCGTGCGGTGATGCCGATGACCGGAATATGCAGCGCCGCAGAGAGCGCCTCCGTGTCGATGCGGATGCCCTTTTTCTTCGCTTCGTCCATGAGATTGAAGCATAGCACCACGCGGCTGTCCAGCGCCAGAAGCTCCAGTGCCAGCCGCAGCCCACGCTCCGGCGCTGTCGCGTCACAGACGCAGATCACGCAGTCATGCGGCGTCTGCCGGATGATCTCAGCGGCAGCCGCTTCCTCCGCGGTATCGGATGCTGCGGAATAGGTGCCGGGCGTGTCGATCAGGCGGATCGGAATGCCGCGGAAGCGAAGGCTGCCCTCCGCGCCCGTGACAGTCTTGCCGCACCAGTTCCCCGTGTGCTGCTTCATGCCGGTCAATGCGTTGAAAACGGTGCTTTTGCCGACATTCGGATTGCCGGCGAGAAGATATGTACGCGCTGAAGTGCCGCTCTCAGCGGATGCGGTCGGCTTCAGGAGAATATGCTCACACTGCGATGACCGGAGCGCCAGTGTCACGCCGCGCACTGTAAAGGCGACCGGCGAGCCGCCCGCGCCGCGCAGCCTGCATGTCAGCACCGTGCCCGGAATGATGCCGAGCTGCGCAAGCCGGTTTCGCTGTGCTTCATCCTCACGGATCTCCGTTACGGTTCCGCTTTCTCCGATCGGAAGCGCCGCGAGGCTGATTACCCTTTCCAAAGAATCACCCCTTCATTTGCTGGTTTGTTCAGCATATGAGGGGGAGCGGCAAATGGTTCATAGATCCTCGGCACGGACGTCCCGCCGCAGACGCAGCAGACCGAGCAGGTTCGGCAGTGCCATGCAGCCGTTGCAGAGATCGCAGAGGCTCCAGAGCAGAACGGGATTTCCGAGCGCACCGGCGAATGCCGCCGTGATGCAGAGCACAGAATAGACGCCGTCTGCTCCGCTGCCGAACAAATAACGGAAGGCGGTCAGCCCGCAGGGATACCAGCCGATAATCGTTGCAAATGCGAATAAAATCATATTCACTGCAAGAAACAGCCCCGCCACCCTGCCTAGCCCGGATGAGAATGCCCGAAGCAGCAGCGCAGCAGGGTCTGTGCCGGAGAGGGCGATGCCGGGCGCGGTCAGAATGACGAGCGCAGTCATCGTGCAGCAGATGACCGTATCCGCGAACACCTCTGCCGCCGCCCATTTCCACTGCGCGCCGCCCTCTGCATCCATATGCAGCAGACCGGAGCTGCCGAGCCCCGCCTCATTCGAGAAAATGCCGCGCTTGAGCCCCTCTGCCGCGCTGCGGAGCAGGATTGCCGCGGTAAATCCGCTGCCCGCTGCGCGAAGTCCGAGGGCATGATGAAAAATGCTTGCAAATGCCCCCGGCAATGCTGCGGCATGACGGCAGAGCAGAACCGTACAGCCGAGGAGATAGAGCCCGCATAGCAGCGGCATGAGCCGGTCGGCAAAACGCCGGACGCGGGAGATGCCGCCGAGAATCAGAATGCCGAGCAGCAGCGCTGTGATCAGCCCGGAGATGGGCAGGGGAATGCCGAATTCCGCGGCGCTCTGTGCAATCGTACTGCTCTGCACGAGATTGCCCATGCCGAGCGAGGCGCAGATGCAGCAGACCGCAAATACGGTCACCGGGATTTTGCTTTTGAAGGCCGCGCGCAGATAACCCAGCGCACCGCCCGCGTTTTTGCTGCGAAACCGCGCACTGAGCAGGTTTTCGGCGCAGACAAGCTCTGTGCCGAGCAGCGCCGAGATCCACATCCAGAAAACTGCGCCCGGGCCGCCTGACGCCAGCGCGAGGGCAGTGCCGGCGAGATTGCCCGTACCCATCGTCGCGGCGAGCGCCGAGGCAAAAATTCTGCGCTGTGCCGCATCCGGATGGCGCAGCAGACTGCCGTAGGTATCCCGCAGAACGCGGTGCAGCCCGAAAACCGGCAGCCCGCGCAGTCGGATGAGATACAAAATCGCAGTCAGAATCAGCAGGACGGGCAGAATCCCGCCCCAGAGCATCTGCGTTATTTGCTGCATGAAACCGCCTCCCTTACCAGCTTATGCGCCGCGGGAATCTGCACAGAACCGCAGGGAAAAGTATACAGTTCTCTTTGTGGCTCTGTGTCATGATTTGTCAGATGAATCCCCTTGCTTTTTTGCGTATTATGTGGTATAATGTAAAATACTGCGGAGTGTGCCTTTGCGTGTGGCACAAAGCGCCGCAGCACGGCTTGGCCGGATGCGTGTACGGCAGCCGGATTGATTTCAGACGAAGGACGTTGGAATATGTCAGATTATCAGAAAATTTTGGTGGTGATCCCGTCGCTTGACCCGGATGACCGGCTGCCGGAGGTCATCCGCGGCGTACAGGAACAGGGCTTTACCGAGATCCTGCTGGTCGATGACGGCTCGGCACCGGAAAATCAGCATTATTTTGAAGAGGGCGCCGCGATGGGCTGTGAGGTGCTGCACCACGGCGTCAACAAAGGCAAGGGCAGAGCGCTGAAAACCGCCTTCGCGTGGTTCCTCAAGAACCGCCCGGAGCTCGACGGCTGCGTGACCATCGACGGCGACAACCAGCACCATCCCGAGGATATCGCGGCCTGTGTCGATGTGATGTACCGGCAGAAGAAGGATTCGCTGGTGCTCGGCGTGCGCGACTTCAATCAGGACAATGTGCCGCCGAAGAGCCGCTTCGGAAACAAGTGTACCTCCTTTGTGTTCCGCGTGTTCTGCGGGCTGAAGGTCAGCGATACACAGACCGGACTGCGCGTCTTCCCACGCTCGATTATCAGGCAGATGCTCGATATTGCCGGCGAGCGCTTTGAGTATGAGACCAACATGCTGCTGAGCTGCAAGCAGGCGGGCATCCCGCTCGTCGAGCAGACGATCCGCACAATCTATATCGACTCGAACGCGACGACGCATTTTCATCCGATCAAGGATTCCCTGCGCGTTTACGGCATCATTATCAAATTCTTCCTGAGCTCGCTTGCGTCGTGGATCATCGACATCGGACTGTTTACTCTGTTTTTGTTCCTGTTCAACAAGGGCGCAACGGCAGGCGGTCTGCTTTCCCGCTTTGGCAGCGGAAAGCGCCGTGCAATCTCTGCGGGATTTGCGCGTGTCATCAGCTCGATCTTCAACTTCTCAGTCAACCGGAAGGCTGTGTTCCACAGCAAAGGCTCTCTTGCCCTGACAATGGCAAGATACTACATTCTATGGGCATTCCAGCTGCTGGCGTCGATCGGTCTGGTCGAGCTGTTCTCCCGCCTCATCAGCGAGAAGCAGGGCGTCGTGACCGTCATCAAGCTGATTGTGGATCTGTTCCTGTACTTCATCAGCTTCCGCGTTCAGCAGGCATGGGTGTTCCGCGAGAAACCGGATACAGGAAAGGAGTCATCCTAATATGGCACATAAACCGCTCCCGCTCTGGGCACTGATCCCGCTTGATGCGGCACTGGTGGCGAGCTCTCTGCTGACATTTGCGTATTTTCACCATGTCAGAAAGACCGTCACCAAGCCCGATGAAGATTTGCTGGAGTATATTGATCACCTGAACCAGAATTCGCTCGGCAATGCGACGGTGTCGATTCAGGAGGTCACGGATGTGACCACATCAACCACCGCACAGACCGCACAGAGCGGGGATGTCACGGATGTGACAACCGGCGACGGCACGACCGACGGCACCGCAACCACTGCGCCGCAGGGCTCGCAGACACCCGGTACGGGCAGCTCGGCCAATCAGGGCGGACAGCCCGGAACCTCCGGAAACGGCGGGAATCCCGGCGGGACAACCTCCGTCACCACAACTCCCAGAACGACGACCGTGACGACCACCACCGGCCCGCAGTATGATCTCTCCGGCTTCGGTGCGAAGTGGCCGACGCTGTTCTCACTCGGCAATGAGGTCGAGGTAACCGATACCTCGTACCGCAGCCATAATATCTATATCAACATTACCTCGCAGAGCTATGCCGGCAGCAATTGCCACATCGCGGATATTTACCTGCGCTCGACTGATGCATTCAAGTATGCCTTTGCGCAGGACGGCGACCCGAATACCTATGCAAACGGCCTCGTGACCGGCTTGCAGGAGAATATGATTACCATGTGCGACCGCACAAACGCGATTCTCGCAATCAACGGCGACTTCATGGGCGGCAGACAGTACGGCTATGTCATCCGCGACGGCTACCCGTGGCGGACAGAGCCGTGGGGCGATGTTGCCGCACTGTATTCCGACGGCGTGGTCGAGACCTTCTCAAAGAGCGAATTTGACGTCTATGCTGCATTTGACCGCGGCATCAAGCACTCCTTTGCATTCGGGCCGGCGCTTGTCCGGAACGGTGCCGTGCAGAGCGGCTTTACCGCAAAGCACCTGACCGGAAAGGAACCGCGCTCCGGCTTTGGATACTATGAGCCGGGACATTACTGCTTCGTGGCCGTTGACGGCAGAGACATGGGCGGCTCTGCGGGCATGACAGCCGAGGAGTTTGCACAGTATTTCGGAACGCTCGGCTGCTATCAGGCGTTCAATCTGGACGGCGGAAAGACCAGTCAGCTCGTATTCATGGGCAATGTTGTGAATTATCCGGACGGCTATAACGGAAAGGCTTCGAGCCTGCGCGGCATGTCGGATATCTACTATATCGGGGAGGCGAACTGATGAACGAAGATTCACTCCTGCGCAGAGCGGGCGGCGGGTTTCTCTCGTTCTTCCCGCATCTGCTGATGACTTACTCGTGGATGCTGCTGACCTTCTATGTCATCAACATTTTCAATCCCGCGATGTTCTTCCTGACCTCGAAGATCTCGCAGAAGTTTGAACTGGTGTATGCCGGTGTGACGCTGATCTGTGCTGGGACGGTTTTCCTGCGCAAGAGCCTTTACCGGAAATATGATACCTTGCCCGCAAGATTCGGGAGCACGACGCTGCGGCTGATGAAAAAGTCTCTGCGGATTCTGGCGGTGATCGCCGCTGCCGCCGTGATCGCATTTGCGGTTCCGGCGTTCCGGGCGCTTTCCTCCGGCAACAGAGATCACATCGAAACCGCGTATTTCCGCACGATGGCGCTGGTTTCCGGCATTGTGACGCTGGTTTTCTCGATCGTCAATATCACGGTGCAGCATCATCAGGTCAAGGCGGAATATCTCGCCGCACAGAAGAAACAATAAAGAAAAGCGCCTCGCAGTCCGGGTATTGGCTGCGGGGCGTTTCAAATGAAATGATGGGGTGTTAGGAGAACACAATGTCGATCTGACAGTTCCTATTATAGCACCCCCGATGTGCAAAATTTGCCGAACTGTGGAAAGTCCGGCAAATTTTTTTTGTATTGCTGCTTATTGCAGATTCAGCTTGTTTTTGATGATATTGATGACAAAGGCGAATTCCACCGCGGCAATGACGCCGTGGAACAGTGAGAAGATATACAGTACGTTCTCGGAGTCGGAACCGTTGTCTGCAAGTGCTGCGGTGATCATCGTGACCGTGAAGATGTATGCGATGATCAGGCCGATCGCGAGCAGTGCGCCGAGCGACTTCTTTCCGCCGATCATGCAGGTCACGGAGGAAATCAGATAGCAGAACAGCAGCAGTGCGAGATAGCCTGTGAGCATCGACAGGAAGGTCGGGAACAGCAGGCCGAAGTCATCCAGAATCTCAATGACCCCTTCCAGTGTCTTCTCCAGATATCCGGAGAGCCCGGTTCCGGCGAGCAGAATCTCAAGGCCGATGAAGACCACAAGGAAGCTCAGGATGTAGTTGACGAGCCCGACGACGACCTTTGCGACAACATGCTGCGCCGGCGTAACGGGCAGGGTGTTTGTCAGATAGCCCTCATGGCTGAACATGTTTTTCTTGAATCTGCGGACATTGTGGGAAATGGTCAGCAGTGCGAGGACAAAGGTGAAAATATAGTAGATCACGGCGAAGATCGTGAACAGCGTCACGAATGAAGTGCTGGGATTCGAGCTGCTTGTGCCGATGCTGAGAAGCAGCTTCAGGATCAGCACCACTGCACCGTAGATGATGTAGGTTCGCGTGAAATCCTTGATCATGAATATAAATTCATGCTTGATGAGTTTTCCTAGCATCCTGCAAACACCTCCTTGAAGATATCGTTGAGGGATTTGCCGAAGGTCTGGCGCAGCTCATTGGCGTCTCCCTGAATGGCGAGCGTGCCGTAACGGATCATGATGACCTCGTTGAGCACCGGCTCGATATCGTTGATCAGGTGTGTCGAGATGATGACACTGGAATCGGGGTTGTGCGCGCTGATGATCGTATTGAGGATGTAGTCTCTCGCGACCGGGTCAACGCCGGCGATCGGTTCGTCGAGCAGGTAAAGGCTCGCGTTCCGGCTCATGACAAGGACAAGCTGAACTTTCTCCTGTGTGCCCTTCGAGAGCGTTTTCATGACGGCATCCGGGCTGATGCGGAGATTGCCGAGCATCGTCTCTGCGAGCGGGCGGCGGAAATCAACGTAAAAATCGCTGAAATAATCCAGAATCTCCTTAATTTTCATCCATTCCGGGATATAGGTGCGGTCAGGCAGATAGGAGATCATTGCCTTTGTTTCTGCACCGATCGGCACGCCGTTGACGGTAATGGTACCGTTGGTCGGGGTCAGAAGGCCGCAGATGAGCTTGATCAGCGTGGTCTTGCCGCTTCCGTTCGGCCCGAGCAGGCCGATGACCCTTCCGTTTCCGACGACAAGATTCATCGGGCTGAGTGCCTGAGTGTTGCCGTAGATCTTGGAGACTTCGGTACAGCGGATAATCTCGCGCTGTCCGGGCTGGAGCGTGCTGACCCGGAATTTCTGATAGCGCGGGTCCGTCTCATAGGGGCTCGGTGCAGGATACGGGAATCCGCCTGCCATGCCCTGCGGATAACCGCCCGGCGCCTGCTGCGGATACGGATATCCGGCAGCGGCCTGCTGCTGATAGGGATTGCTCTGTGCATAGGCCTGCTGCTGTGCCGGATAGCCGGCTGCCTGCTGCTGATAGGGGTTATAGGGCTGCTGATTTGCGGGATAACCGCTCGCAGCCTGCTGCTGATAAGGATTGCTCTGCTGCTGATACTGCTGCTGGTAGGCTGCGCCTGCCTGTGACGGCTGCTGGTTGACAGGATTGCCTGCGGCAGTCTGCTGTGACGCGGGGGCTGCTGCATTGCCGGTCTGCTGATTGTATGCGCCGGCGGGATCGGATGCCGCCGGAATTTGTCCGGCTTCAGGATTGTTGTTCATGCTTCCTCCGAGTGCTGAGACTCTTTCCTTTCGTCAGATTTGCTGCTCCGGCACGGCGGCCGGTATGCGGACAGCACCGCATTGTTATTGTATCACAATTTCCCTTATTTGTCAACATAAAACCGCAAAACACACCTTGAAAACCGGCGCCTGTCCGTTCAGATATCCAGAAAAAATGCATCCTTGCCGCTGCATTTGTCTGCTTTGGCAATCAGGCCGCCGGGGGCTTGCATTTTGCAGAAAAATCCGTTATAATACCAATATATATCTTCTGACGGACAAGAAAGAAAGGATTTTCATGATCTATGCTGCTGCAATCCTCGGATTGCTCTGTTTTTCCGCGATGTTTTCCGCCTGCGAGACGGCTTTTTCCAGTGTGAACAAGATTCGTCTGAAGGCGGCTGCCATGCAGGGCAGCAAAAAATCCGCAAGGGCGCTTGCGCTCGCGGAGGCGTTCGATCAGGCGCTGACCGCCATTCTGATCGGAAACAATCTCGTCAATATCCTCTCGGCATCCCTCGGCACGATCCTGTTTACGCGCTGGTTCGGGAAGGGCGGCGTCGGCATCTCCACGGCCGCGATGACCGTGCTCGTGCTGATCTTCGGCGAAATCCTGCCGAAATCCTATGCGAAATCCCATGCGGAGCAGCTTGCGCTCTTTTTTACGGCACCGCTTTCCGCACTGATTCTGCTGCTGAAGCCGCTGATTCTGCTGTTCAACCGGCTCTCCAGAATCGCCGCAAACAAAAACGAGGAGCCCTCCGTGACGGAGGATGAGCTTAAGGTAATCGTCGAGCAGATCGAGGAGGAGGGCGTTCTGGAGGAGCAGGAAAGCGATCTGGTTCGCTCCGCGCTGGAATTCGACGAGATTCCGGTGACCGATGTGCTGGTGCCGCGTGTCAATATCACCGCAATCGCAAAGGATACGCCGATCAGGGAGGTGCAGCGCATTTTCCTCTCGGAGCGCTATTCCCGCCTGCCGGTCTATGACGAAAACATCGACGATATCATCGGTTTTATCACAGAAAAGGACTTTTTCGGGCTGCTTTCCCGGCAAGGCAGCGACATTCACCCGATTATTCAGAATATCCTCCGTCTGCCGGAATTTGCGAAGATCAGCGAGGCGATGCGGCAGATGCAGCGCTCGAAATCGCATATTGCGGTCGTTATGGATCAGTACGGCGGCACAAAGGGCATTGTGACGCTTGAGGATATCATCGAGGAGCTGGTCGGCGAGATCTACGACGAGGCGGATGAGGTCATTCCGCTGCTCTCGAAGATCGGCGAGGGCCGCTACGAAATTTCCGGCGAGTATTCGATCTCCGATCTGCGCGATGCGCTGGAGCTGCCGGATGACCGCATCGTGACCGAGTGCGCCTCGGTCGGCGGCTGGTTTACGGAGCTTGCGGGGCATATTGCCTCGGTCGGCGAATCAGTCAGCGGGTCGTGGTTCCGGATGACCGTGCTGCAAATGCAGGAGCAGCGCGTGGGGCGGATTCTGCTGGAGCTGACCGCTGAACCCGTGCCCTCGGAGGAGGAAGCATAAACAGCACGCGCACTGTCCCAATTACGGAACAGTGCGCGTTTTCTGTGTGCTGTCATTCGCTGACGATCTGATAATACCAGTTTTCATAGCCAAGCGGCGTAAAGCCCTCTGAGGAGCCGTCCTTGCAGTAAAGCAGCTCGGCATGCTCCCGCTTCAGCATTCCGCCGCCGGAATTCAAGATGAACCGGACGCAGTTTCCCTCGGCGGAAATCTCTTTGATTCCGATTTTCATGAGATGCTCAACACCGTTGACCATGTTCGTGTATTCGGTCGTCTGCTCGGAGGAGATGCCGAAATGTTGATCAATGGTGATCAGATCGGTGATCGAGGTTGTGTAGTTTTTTGCCGCCAGATAAGTGGCCGTGTTTTCGTAGGATTCGCGGTGCTTGGTAAAGCTGTTCATCGCCGTGTCGGATGTGATTCCCGAGGGGCGGAGCAGCAGCCAGAATGCACCGTAACACAGTAAAATCAGCACAATTGCGGCTGTAATCCATTTTTTGATTTTCTTTTTGCTCATTGCGGAGCACCTCCCGTTCTGCATGTCGTTTCAGTCGCATTATAGCACGTTCCGCCGTCATTGTCAAGTGCAGAATGAAAGAATTTTGCGAATTATAACCGCTGCAATTTATGCCGCGCTCCCATTGCCTTTTCCGCCGTAATATGTTATAATATTGCTATCATGAGCAAAGGGTGTGATTGCGTGACCGGGTCATTTTCAAATCAGACCAAAACAGAAATCTGCGGCACTGTCCGCAAGCAAAAGGATAAGACCGCGTTTCTGACCGGCGTACTGCTGGCGGCGCGCAGGGTTTCTGCGGCAGAGATCGTCCTGCAAACCGAATGCGAAGCATTTGCGGCGCTGGTTCCGCAGCTTTTGCAGGCGGTGCCCGGAGGCTTTGTCTGCGATACGGAATTCCGCTCGCGGAAGGACAAGCTGCCGGTCTGGTGCTTTACGCTTTCCGGCGGCGATGCGGATGCGCTGCTTTCCGCGCTTCAGATCAATCCCGAAAACCGCGCAGATTCTCCGGCCTTTTTGCAGAGCACAGGGAAATCGCTCTGTATGCTCGCCGCGGGGGCTTTTGTCATCTGCGGAAGCATCACCGACCCCGCCCGTGCCTATCATCTGGAATATGCGCTCCCGGACGCGGCCTTTGCCGGTGTTCTGCGCGAGCGGATCGCGGAGGAGCAGCCTGCGATCGCGTTCAGGCAGACGGTGCGGAAGCAGGATACGCTGCTGTATCTGAAGCAGAACGAGCAGATCTGCGATGCACTGACCTATTTCGGCGCGCAGAATGCCTCGCTTTCTCTGGCGGAGCAGCAGATCTATAAGAGCTTTCGCAGCCAGACGAACCGCCGGACAAACTGTGATCTTGCCAATATTGATAAGACCGTCGCGGCAGGGGAGCAGCAGGTCGAGGATATTTTGCTGATTCAGCGGGTCAGCGGCCTTGATTCCCTCCCCGAATCCCTGCAGGAAATCGCGCAGGTGCGGCTCGAAAACCCGGAAGCAAATCTCCGCGACCTCGGCGCGGCGTGTAATCCGCCGCTGTCACGCTCCGGCGTGCATCACCGCCTCTCGCGCCTTGCCCAGATCGCCGCAAAGCTGCGTGATCTCTGACCGGGAAGCATAGGACAAAGATTCTTTCGGCGATGGCACAGAAGGCGCCGTCGCACACAAAAAAAGGCAGATACCGGAAATATGGTATCTGCCTTAGTCTGTCAAGAAGGCATCGGCATGTTCCACTTCGTGAAACTGCGCAGTTTGCTTTGCAAACCGTTGAAATCCTGTTATAAGTGATATATATGTATGTGTGTGCTTTTTATATTTCTTTATATAATGGGATTCTTAAGGGACAATGTCCCTTAAGCGGGGTTTGGGGCGGAGGCCCCATTATCAATCCATCGGAGATACATCTTTGCGATACTGCGGAATCTGCTGGGTGATACAGTGGATATTGCCGCCGCCGAGCAGAATGGCTCTTGCCGGGACGGGGACGATCTCCCTGCCGGGGATGCAGCCGCGCAGAATTTCACACGCTTTTGCATCGTCCTCCGCATAAATTCCGCCGAACTGCGGCACCAGCACACAGTCATTGCCGAAATAAAAATTGACATAGGAAGCCGCAAGGCGCTCGCCCGGCTCGCGGGTGTCCTCGCCCGGCGCAAATTCATAGCCCTCGCATTCCGCTTCGGTCACGCAGACCGGCACATGCGGAACCGGCAGCTTTGTGATGCGCAGTCTGCGCCCCTTTGCATCGGTTTGCTGTGATAATACGTCGAAATCCGCCTTAGACATTGCATACTGCGGGTCGTCGGGATTCTCACACCACGCGAGCACAACCTCGCCCGGCGCCGTGAATGCGCAGATATTGTCGATGTGCTCGTTCGTCTCATCATTGTAAATGCCGAACGGAATCCAGATGACCTTTTCTGCGCCGAGATAATTGCAAAGCGTCTCCGTGATCTGCGCCTTCGTCATCTGCGGATTGCGCCCGCCGCTGAGCAGACAGGCTTCGGTGACGAGCACCGTACCCTCGCCGTCGCAGTGAATCGCGCCGCCCTCCAGCACGAACGGCCGCGCATCACAGCAGGGGATTCCGAGCGCCGCACAGACCGCATCCGCGGCGGCATCGTCCTGCTCATAATCGGGATACAGCCCGTCAAAGTCGCCGCCCCACGCATTGAACTGCCAAGAAATGCCGCGCAGCGCTCCCGCAGCATTGCGAACGAAGGTCGGCGCAATATCGCGCGCCCATGCGTCATCGGTATTGATGTGCAGCAGCCTGACACTCGGCGGGAGCAGTCTGCGGGCGGCTTCGGCCGTGCGGTCACTGACCAGCATATAGACCTGCTCACACTGCGAGAGTCGTGCCGCGATCGCTGCGAACGCGGCCTGTGCCGCCGAGGGGTCGGTGCCCCATGAGCCGGGGCGCTCCGGGAAAACCAGTATGGTGCCGTGATGCGGAGAAAACTCCGCCGGCATCGAAAATCCGCTGTTTTTGTTCTCGGTCATCACAATCTCCCGTTATCGTTCAGGAAAGCCGCATTTTGAAATCCTCATAGCCAAACTGCCGGATGATTTCACAGCTCCCGTCCTCATGCTGCACGGCGATCGCCGGAAGCGGCATGCCGTTGAAGGTGTTGTTTTTCACCATGGAATAGATCGCCATGTCGCCGAAGGTCAGGCGGTCGCCGATTTGGATTTCGCGGTCAAAGCTGTAATCCCCGATCACATCCCCGGCAAGGCAGGTGCGCGAGGCAAGCCGGTATTCATACGGCTTTTCGCCCCATTCGCCCGCGCCGTTGAGCGGGGGACGGTAGGGCATTTCGAGCACATCCGGCATATGACAGGCCGCCGAGACATCGAGAATCAGAATGCGGATGCCGTTTTCCACGATATCCATGACGGTCGTATCGAGCCAGCCCGCGTTCAGCGCGATCGCCTCGCCCGGCTCCAGATAGACCTCGACGCCGTACTGCTCCCGGATCCGGAGAATCAGCTTTTTCAGCGCTTTGACGTCATAATCCGCTCTTGTGATATGATGCCCACCGCCGAGATTCAGCCATTTCATCTGTGGGATGAATTCGCCGAATTTCTCCTCGAATGCGGCAAAGGTCGTGATCAGATCATCGGCATTCTGCTCGCAGAGCGTGTGGAAATGCAGCCCCTCAATGCCCCGGAGCAGCTCCGGACGGAAATTTGCCCGCGTGACACCGAGCCGGGAGCCCGGCGCACAGGGGTCATAGATAGCATGATCCTCCTGTGTCGAGCATTCCGGATTGACCCGGATGCCGACGCTGACGCCCGCCTTTTCCCAGACGGGGCGGTGATGCTCCATCTGCCGGAAGGAGTTGAAGCTGATGTGATCGCACAGCCTGCAAAGCTCCGTAAATTCGTCATCGGTAAATGCCGGCGCGAACACATGCGTTTCGCCGCCGAATTCCTCGTGCCCGAGCCTTGCCTCATAGAGCCCGCTTGCCGTCGTGCCGCTGATGTACCGGGAAATCAGCGGATACAGCGCATAGCACGAAAACGCCTTCTGCGCGAGCAGAATATGCGCGCCGGTCTCCGTCTCCACCTGATGCAAAAGCTCCAGATTGCTCCGGAGCTTTGCCTCATCTGCGATATAGCACGGAGTCGGCAGATCCTGCCGCCGCATCATTCCACCGTCTGCGGGTTCTCATCGACAACCCACGGCAGACCCCATTTGTTCAGCATGTCCATGAACGGATCCGGATCGAACTCCTCGATCGTGCGGGCGCCCGGATTGCGCCATGTGCCGTCCGCGACCAGCGCCGCGCCGATCATCGCCGGAACGCCGGTGGTGTAGGAGATCGCCTGCGAGCCGAGCTCCCTGTAGCACTCCTGATGATCGCAGACATTGTAGATATAGATCGTCTTCTCCTTGCCGTCCTTGATGCCGGTGAAGATGCAGCCGATGTTCGTTTTGCCGACGGTGCGCGGCCCCAGCGATGCCGGATCGGGCAGCAGTGCCTTCAGGAACTGGATCGGGACGATCTCGGTGCCGTTGAAATTGATCGGTGTTGTGGAGAGCATGCCGACATTTTCGAGACACTTCATATGCGTCAGATAGCTCTGCCCGAAGGTCATGAAGAAGCGGATGCGCTTGACATTCGGGATATTCTTCGCGAGCGATTCGATCTCCTCATGGTGCAGCAGGTACATGTCCTTCTGCCCGACCTGCGGGAAATCGTATACGCGCTTGATCTCCATCGGCTCGGTCTCGACCCAGTGGCCGTTCTCCCAGTAGGAGCCGTTTGCGGAAACCTCGCGGAGATTGATCTCCGGGTTGAAGTTCGTCGCGAACGGATAGCCGTGGTCGCCGCCGTTGCAGTCGAGGATGTCGATATAGTGAATCTCGTCGAAATAGTGCTTTAAGGCGTATGCCGTAAAGACCGACGTGACGCCGGGGTCAAAGCCGGAGCCGCAGAGCGCAGTCAGTCCCGCCTTCTCAAACTGCTCCTGATATGCCCACTGCCACGAATAATCGAAATATGCGGTAAAGCCGAGCTCCTTGCAGCGCTTTTCATAGATCGCGCGCCATGCAGGGTCATCGGTGTCCTCGGGCTCATAGTTTGCAGTGTCGATGTAGTGTACGCCGCCCTCAAGGCACGCCTGCATGATCGTCAGATCCTGATAGGGCAGTGCAAGGTTCAGCACGGCGACCGGCTTGTACGCCTGAATCAGCGCGAGCACGGCGTCCTTGCTGTCCGCATCAAGCGCCGCGGTCGTGATGACGGTTTTGGTCTTGCCCTCTGCTTCAATTTTCGCCTTCAGCGCATCGCATTTGCTGACGGTACGGCTCGCGATGCAGATTTCCGTGAAAACTGCGTCGTTCTGACAGCACTTCTGAATTGCGACGGATGCAACGCCGCCGCAGCCGATGATTAACACTCTGCTCATGATCGGTTTCCTCCTATTTATTGAATAAATCGCTGTGTGTGCCTGTACGGATCAGAGAAAGAATCAGACGCTCCTCAATGATCTGATAAATCATGATCCAATCAGGCAGAATATGACATTCCCGGTATCCGTTCCAGTTCCCTGTCAGTGCATGATCTCTGTTTTTTTCCGGCAATGGGTTCCCTTCTGCAAGACAATCAACGACTTCCTTCATCAGCAGCATATCTTTTCCGCGTTTTTTCATTTTCTTATACTGACGCTCGAAAGTCGCCGTTGCCGCAATTTTATATTTCGCCATCTTTTTGATCCATCTCTTTCATGAAATCCTCAAAGGAATCAAAAAGCTTAGGATTCGGGGATTTTGCAATTGCTTCACTTTCAAATTTCGCAATGGTACTTTCGTCAGCAAAAAGCGTAATAAAAGCTTCCAGCTTTTCCTCTGACAGAGAATCCAGAATCCCGTATGCAATATCTTTTGTACTCATAAAACAACCTCCGTTTCGGCAGAAAAGGTATGATGCCGTGTGCGGCTCATTTCTTCCGCTCCTCGGCATCCTCCATGAGATCCTCGACATATTTCGGGAGCATGAATGCGCCGGTGTGCAGGTTTGTGGTGTAATACCATGTTTCGATGCCGCGCTTTTTCCAGCGCTTTGCATCGAAATCGCGCAGCGGGTGATATTTCTTTGATGCGAACCCGAAGAGCCAGTAGCCCGCCGGACAGGTCGGGATATGCGCCTGATAGACGCGGCAGATCGGGAACACGCGGTATGCCTTTTTGTGCATCGCCTGACACGCGCCCTCGTCCTCGTCATAGAACGGGCTGCCGTGCTGATAGACCATGATGCCGTCATCCTTGAGCGCCTTGTAGCAGAGCCCGTAGAATTCCTTTGTGAAGAGCCCCGCTGTATGCCCGAAGGGGTCAGTCGCGTCGTTGATGATGAGGTCATATTCGCCGTGGCGGGTGCGCAGCGCGCGAAGGCCGTCCTGATTGTAAATCGTCACGCGGGGGTCATCGAGCCCCTTTGCATTGTCGGGGAAGTATTCGCGGCAGACCTCGACAAAGAGCTCGTCGGGCTCCACGACGTCAATCGTCTTGATCTCGTCGTAGTGGGAGAGCTCTCTCGCGACGCCGCCGTCGCCGCCGCCGATGACCAGCACGGACTTCACATTCGGATGCACCGCCATCGGCACATGCACGATCATCTCGTCATAGATGAATTCATCCTTTTCGGAGAAGATCACGCTGCCGTTTGATACCAGAAAGCGTCCGAATTCCGCGGAATCGAACACATCAATCCGCTGAAAGTCGCTCTGTCCGCTGTAAAGCTGTTTCTCGCACCGGATCGACGCCTTGACATTGTCCGTATGCATTTCAGAAAACCAGAATTCCATATCCGTCCTCCTTTATTGTTGTGCAATTCCCTTTTCCCGGAGCAGTGAGAGCAGCTCCTCGCGGCTGCCCTCGGAGTAGCCGTCATCCTGCATGCACATATAGATCTGCTGCTTTTTCTCGCCGCTGAGCCGGATGACGACCGAATGCTCCCGTGCATAGAAGCAGACGATTTTCTCATAGGAAAAGCGGTTGTTGAATTCCGCGCCGTCATAGGCATGATATGCGGTGATGCCGTTTTCGCCGCAGGTATAGGTACGCTGAGCAAACAGCGATTTGTATTTCATCGAGGTGCGGCGCGAGGTTTGACGGAGAAAGAGTGTGCGGTACAGCACCAGAACGCCGAAAATCAGGCAGGCTGCCGCAAGCATCATGTCTGACAGGGAACGGTCGTGATACCGGAGCTGCAAATAGCCGGTCAGCCCCGCAGTGAACAGCCAGAGCAGACCGAGCAGGACTGCGATGATCCGGAGCGCAATGATCCGCGGCTGCTTCCGGATCAGCGCGTTAATAAAATCGACGTCTTGTTCCGTGAGGGTTGACCGGTTGACGATCATGCGCTTCCTCCTTATCTCAGTACATTGAGATGCTCGATCGCCGGATCCTCGGTGCCCTGCATGGAGCAGCCCTTTTCCTTTGCATAGCGGATATACTGGATGATGTCGTCGGTGATGATCTCACCGGGCGCTAAAATCGGGATGCCGGGCGGGTAGCACATGACGAATTCCGAGCAGATTCTGCCGCTGGTCTGTTCGAGCGGGAGCATCTCCTTGTCCGCATAGAACGCCTCCTGCGGCGTCGCAACGACCTTCGGCGCGATATACTCCTGCGAGAGCATACCGGTCGTGTCGCAGGAATACAGCCGCTTGATATCGGCGAGCGCGCCGACGAGCCGCTCGATATCCTGCATCCGGTCGCCGATCGAGATATAGGCGAGAATATTGCCGATATCGCCGAATTCGATCTGGATATCGTATTCATCGCGCAGGAGGTCGTAGACCTCAATGCCGGCGAGCCCGATATCGCGGGTATAGACCGAGAGTTTGGTCACATCGTAGCCCATGCAGCTTGTGCCGTTGCAGAGCTCCGAGCTGTATGCGTAATAGCCGCCGATCTCATTGATCTCGCTGCGGGCATACTCCGCGATGCGCATGACCTTTGCGAAGGATTCGCTGCCGCGCAGTGCGAGGTTCCGGCGGGAGATATCGAGACTGGAGATCAGCAGATAGGAGGCGCTCGTGGTCTGTGTCAGGTTGATGATCTGCCGGACATAGCCCTCGTTGACGCCGTGATTCAGCAGCAGCAGCGAGCTCTGCGTTAGGCTTCCGCCCGATTTGTGCATCGAGACCGCCGCCATATCCGCGCCTGCCTCCATTGCGGAGACGGGCAGGTCGCTGTTGAAATAGAAGTGCGTGCCGTGTGCCTCGTCCGCGAGCACCATCATGCCGTGCTCGTGCGCGAGCTTCACGATGCCGCGGATATCCGAGCAGATGCCGTAATAGGTCGGATTATTGACCAGAACCGCGACGGCATCGGGATTTTCGCGGATCGCCTGCTCGACCTGTGAAAGCTCCATGCCGAGCGAGATGCCGATGCGCGGCTCGACGTCGGGATTGACATAGACCGGGATCGCGCCGCAGAGCACGAGCGCATTGATGACGCTCTTGTGGACATTGCGGGGGACAATGAGCTTCTGTCCCGCCTTGCAGGCCGAGAGAATCATGCTCTGGACAGCGGAGGTCGTGCCGCCGACCATGAAGAAGGCATGCGCGGCACCGAAGGCATCCGCCGCGAGGTTTTCCGCCTCCAATATAACAGAAACCGGATGACAGAGATTGTCAAGCGGCTTCATGGAATTCACATCAATGCCGACGCACTGCTCGCCGAGCAGCCGCACCAGCTCCGGATTGCCCCTTCCGCGCTTGTGGCCGGGGACATCAAAGGGAACGACGCGCTGCCGCCGCAGCCGTTCAAGCGCCTCATAGACCGGCGCTCTCTTTTGCTTTTCCAGATCCATAGCTTTCGTTTGACCCATTCCTTATACAGATTCGGCAATGCGGGCGGTATTTTGCGTCACGGAACCCGCATGAGAAATGTCATGAAAAACAGAAAAAAGCATTCTGCACGAAGCCATCGTACCAAGCGGCGCAGGAACAGAGCCGCGGCGAGAGAATGATGATCCGAATGCAGATTGCCTTTCCAATACTGCTTTATTATACCATATTCATGCCCCGCTGTCAAGACATCATACAAAGAATTCTTGAAAAGGGGTTGCATTTCCGTGAAAAGTATTCTATAATTATAATAAAGATAAAAAAAGAAAAACCGCCCAACATTCCGGACGGTTTCACAAAAGAGAGGGTATCGGTCCCGGAAAGAGAGGGGTTACCGGGGCCGTGTTTCGAGTTCTCTTGTATTGTATCACATATTGTCCGAAAAATCAAGAAAGTCACAGAAAATTCTATACATATTATAAAAATCTGTATATTCTTTTGTACAATATCACGAAATCGCAAAAATGATAAGGAATTACATCTGCCGGAGCGTAATCATAGTGAAAGCAGCTTTCAGGCAGAGGAATGGAGTTCTGATATGGAGCATGGTGCAGAGAGCTACCGCCGTTACCTTGCAGGGGATGAATCGGCATTCTCCGAGATCATTTCGGAGTACCGCGGGCCGATCACATTCTTTATCCAGCGCTATGTTCACGATCTGTGCGCGGCAGAGGACATCGCCGCAGATGTGTTCATGGATCTGGTCGTACACCGGCACCGATACCGGGAGGGCACCTCATTTCGTACTTATCTGTTCGTTCTGGCACGCAGCCGCTCGCTCGATTACCTGCGCAAGGTCAAGCGGCGGAATGCCGTTCCGCTGGAGGACGCAGAGGCGTGGCTGACGGACGAGCACGATCTGGAGGACGAGATCCTGCGCGATGAGCGCGCGCGGATGCTGCATCAGGCGATCGCGCAGCTCCCGCCGGATCAGCAGGTCGCAGTGCATCTGGTGTATTTTGAGGATCGCTCCTATGCGGATACTGCAAAGGTCATGAAGAAAAGCGTCAAGCAGATCGACAATCTTCTGTACCGTGCGAAGAATTCGCTTCGGAGCATCATCGGAGAGGACGGTGAGCGGAGCAAATGAGAAAGACAAATGAAGAATTCATGGCGGAGGTCATGATGCGCAGCACCGCTTACCGGCGGCAGCGGAAGCAAAGGCTGACGGCAGCGGCCGGCACGCTCTGCCTGATGCTCGCGGTCGGCATCGGAACCGTTGTTTATCTGCACCGCGGGAACGCAGCCGACATGCGGAGCGGCAAATCTGCTGAGAACTATGCGGAAGATTACGCCGTTCGGGATGAGGCGTCATATGCTTCGGAGGATTCTGCGGCTGAAGCCCCGTCGGACGGCTACCCGGTTCAGGATGCGGCATCGGAAGCGGCGATGTCCTCTGAGGCTGAAGCACAGGACAGCAGCGCGGAGGAGAGCAGTGCAGAACCCGATACGCATGCCGATAATCCGTCCGCCGTGTTCCGTGCGGTTCCGGATGAGGCGCTGTTTTCATACTACGGGATCAGCGGACTGCCGGAATCTCTCAGCGGCACAGAGGTGACGGCAGACGGCAATGACAAAACGCATGATTACCTGCTGGCCGATACCGCAAAAGCGGGCTTCCCGCATGGACTGACCTATCCGGATGAAAACTCCGGCACGGTCATCGGCGACGCAAACACATGGATGTACCGCGAGGATGAGACCGGCAATCTGCTCTTTGTCACCATTTCGGGACGCAGCTTCCCGGAGGACTATTCGGCAGTTCCGGAATCGGTGCTGCATCGGTGCCCGCTGACAACAGGCGGGCTCTATATCCTGATCGAGAGTGATATCGCGGACGAAAATGTCATTGACGGCGGATATGCAAAGGAGCTGTTCGATGCGCTGACCCGCTGAGACCCAGACGATACAAAGGAGGACACAATCATGAAAACAAATAAAATCCGTCATATCGCACTGCTGCTTGCGGCAGTGGTATGCATGCCGCTGGCATCCTGCGGCAAAAAGGACGGTCAGACGGTTCAGGCCGCCGATCTGACGGCAGATATCAAGCCGCAGACCGTTTCCGGCACCGACGCCGACGACACCTTCTGCCTCGGGCAGACAGCCTTTGCGCTGAAGCTGATGCAGCAGGCGGTGAAGGACGACAGCGGAAATGTGCTGATCTCGCCGTATTCCGTCATGGAGGCGCTCGCGATGACCGCGAACGGCGCGGACGGCGAAACGCTAAAGCAGATGGAGCAGACGCTCGGCGGCCTGCCGATCGACACGCTGAATTCCTATCTGTATACGCAGCGGATGAATCAGCCGAACGAAAAGAACTGCAAGCTCGTCGATGCCAATTCGCTCTGGATCAAGGACAAGGACAATGCGATCACCGTCGAGCCGGATTTCCTGCAAACGAACATGAACTACTACGGCGCGGGCGCCTTCAAGGAGCCGTTCGATCAGAATACGGTCAAAAAGATCAACCAGTGGTGCAGCGACCACACTGATAAGATGATTCCGGAGCTGCTCAGCGGCATTGACGACACGGTCGTGATGTACCTGATCAACGCTGTTTTATTTGATGCGCAGTGGGCGGACCCCTATCTGGATGAGCCCCTTGACCGCGATTTCACCGCGCAGAACGGCGATGTGCAGACCGCAAAGATGATGTATTCCAGCGAGACCCGCTATCTGAGCGACAGCCATGCGACCGGCTTTGTCAAGCCGTATTCGGGCGGAAAATACGCCTTTGCGGCACTGCTGCCGGAGGAGGGCATGACCGTGCAGGATTACATTGCCGGGCTGACCCCGGAAAGCCTGCGCGATACGCTGGAAAATCAGCAGTACGGCGATGTGAGAGCCGGCCTGCCGGAGTTCACATACGATTACGATACTACGCTGTCCGATGCGCTGTCCGAGATGGGCATGCAGCAGGCATTTGACAGCAGCGCGGATTTCTCCCGCATGGGCAAAACGCAGACCGGTTATCTGTATATCAGCGAGGTGCTGCACAAGACACACATTCAGGTCGATGTCAACGGCACAAAGGCGGCAGCGGTTACGGCTGTGGCAATGGACAGCTGCGCCGCGCCGGCGGAGGAGGAGCCGAAATATGTCATTCTCGACCGCCCGTTCCTGTATATGATTCTCGATACCGAGACGAATCTGCCGGTGTTCATCGGCACACTGACCGAGATTCCGTAATGAGCAATATGCAAAATAGTATCGCGTTTATCAACAAGCTGAGCCACCCGAAAAACGGGTGGCTCATTTTTATGATTCCTCAAAGAATTTCGCCTCAGCGAACCGCACCTGCCCGCTGAACGGGTTGAATGCAATGTCGGTCACGCCCTTTTTGCAGATCAGGTACCGCTGCTTATAGAACAGCGGAATAAAGCAGTGATCCGAGAGGATCGCCTCCTCCGCCTTCCGGTAGATTTCCACGCAGTCATTGCGGTTTTCAGCCCTTGCGGCCTGTTCGAGCAGCTCCCGGACGGTGTTATCCTGCGAGCAGACGAAATTATCATCCGCCAGCAGCTCCGAGAAAAAGGAGGATGCATCCTGATTCGGGCCGGTGACGGCATAGAGCGCGAAATCATAGTCCTTCGCGGCGAGCCGGCTTTCATACTCCTGCTCCGAGACCTCCTCGATCGCAAAATGCAGATCGAGCTCAGAATGCCACTCGTCAAGCGCCTCGCGCAGAACCGTGTAATCCATCATGCCTGAGCAGCAGAGGATTCTGCCCTCCTCCGGCTCGGAAATTTTCAGCTTGCGCAGCCCCTTGTGATAGAGCCGGTCTGCTTCCTCAAGGTCAAATTTCTGGTATGCCGCGTCTGCAATCAGCTCGCGGCAGCTTTTGTTGAGCAGCGTGACCGCGGGCGGCAGGATGCCCGAGGCGGTGCGGATGTCGTCGCCTGTCACATTCAGCAGATCGCGGTCGAGGGTCAGTGCCATTGCCGTGAGAATATTGGTCTCGGCGTACTGTGATTCCGGGTTGACGATCAGGCCAAGCGTCAGGCTGTATGCGCTCTCGGCGGTATAATCCGCCCGCTGAAGGATAGTATTCTGTGTGGTGACATAGCAGTCCGCAGAGCCGTCGGTGAAGATTTTGGACGCATCTGCGTCGGTTTCCTCGATATAGAGATTGACGTCTGCGGGATAGACCCTGTGCTCGGCATGGTTCAGCGGATTCCGAACAAGCTGGATGACATTGTATTTGCCGTATGGGTCATAGAGCCAGCGCTGCATGGAAAAGCTGCCGTTTCCGATGACCGAGTGTTCATCGAGCCCGTAGCGCCCCTTTGTGCTCTCGAAATATGCCTGATTGCAGGGGAGTGCGGCGGTCGTCGTCAGCAGGAGCAGGAAGCCGGCGTTCGGGTAATCGAGCGTGAATTCGAGCTCATAGGTGCTGTTTGCGGTAACGCCGATCTTCCGCGGCGAGGTCCAGCCGTCCGCTGCATATTTTGCATACTGGATGCAGTAAAACGCCTCGCGCATCGGCGATGCATAGACCGGATCGAACAGCCGCTGGAATGCGAAAACGAAGTCATCCGCAGTGACCGGGATCGGATCCTCCTCCCGGAAGCCCTTGCCGTCGTCGAAGGCGTTGTACCAGTAGCAGTTCTCCCGCAGATGAAAAACATAGTGCAGCCCGTCATCGGAAACCGTATAGGAATCCGCGACGCCGTTCTGAATGCTGCCGTCCGGCGCGAGCACCATCAGCCCCTCAAAGAGATTTGCAAGAACCGTTTTCGCCGAGGCATTCTGCGCAAGCTGCGGGTCGAGCGTATCCGGATTTCCGACAAGCGTATAGGAAAAGGAATGGCCGGCGCCGGCATTGGGATTCTCGCCTTTTCCGCAGCCCGAAAGGCAGAGCATCAGAGTCAGCAGTGCCGTCAGGAGGGAAAGCGTGCGTAGCTTTTGCATGAAAAACTCCTTTGTGATCTGTCATTGCTTCGGTGTGCTTTTCTCTGTATTTGCAGTGCTTCCGGCAAATACAGAGAAAAGCATGCCGCTGATTGTTCACGGCGCCGGGGAGACCCGCGCAAGGGCGGGCGTCCCCGTTCCGTGTGATCGGTTACATGGAAAATGCGTGCGGCAGCAGCCCTGCGAGCGGGTAAACGCCGTCCGCCAGAATGACCGGGAAATCCGCCGGGCAGAATTCCGCGAGCACCTGCCGGCACATGCCGCAGGGGAAGCAGGGAACGCGCTCGTCCCCGCCGCAGATCGCAAGCGCCGAAAAGCTCCGCTCGCCCGCAGTGATCGCCGAGCAGAACGCAGCCCGCTCCGCACAGATTCCCGCAGGAAATGCGGCATTTTCGATGTTGACGCCGAGATAGACCTGCCCCGATGCCGCGACCAGCGCCGCCCCGACGGTGAAGCCGGAATACTTGGCGTAGGCCTTGTCGCGCACCGCCTTCGCAAGCTCCAGCAGTGCCCGCGATTCGGCATCCAGCGGCAGAACGGCAGGCAGCGTGCTCTCGATCGTCCGGTTCCGGACGGTCTTGAAATTGTGCTGAACCTTCCGGACCGTTCCCATAGAGCGGTGCAGCTTGCCGCTTTCGTCGAGCGGAAGCTGGAATTCCGTGTTCTCCTCTTCCTCGATCGGGTCAAAAAAGCCTCTCAGCCGGTCTGTCATTTTCTTCGCCATGCTGACCCGCCTCCTTCTTTTGTTCTCAGATCGGCACTCGGTTCATGTGCCAAAAAAATCAATGTATTTTTGTGCAAAACAGCAATGTGAAACTGCTTGCGTTTCCGCTCCCGAAGTGCTATAATAATATACAGAGAGCAGAATTTGCAGAAAATATTATTCGGAGATCAGTGCAAGCGTATCGCGTGCGATCAGCAGCTCCTCGTTGGTCGGAACAACCCAGACCTCAGTCCTGGAGCCCTCCTTCGAGATCTTCTGCAGCTTGCCTCTGGTGTTTTTGTTCAGCTCCTCGTCGATTTCGATGCCGAAATAGGTCATGTTCGAGCAGACGCGCTCGCGGACCTCCCACGAATTCTCGCCGATGCCGCCGGTAAAGAGCACGGCATCCACGCCGTTCATCGCAGCGGTGTAGGCGCCGATGTAGCGCTGAATTTCGTATGCGAGCATCTCACTTGCGAGCAGTGCGCGCTTGTCGCCCTTTTCTGCCGCCGCCGTGATCTCACGGTTGTCGGAGGAGATGCCGGAGATGCCGAGGAAGCCGGACTTCTTGTTCATGTACTGGCTCATCTCGTCCGGTGTGAAGTGGTGCTTGTCCGCAACGAAGGTGACCGCAGAGGGATCGACCGCGCCGCAGCGGGTGCCCATGAGGATGCCGTCGAGCGGGGTGAAGCCCATCGAGGTGTCGATGCACTTGCCGCCCTTGACCGCCGTGATCGAGGAGCCGTTGCCGAGGTGGCAGGAGACGATCTTCAGATCCTTGATGTCCTTGCCCATTGCCTCAGCGAGCGCCGCGGAGACAAAGCGGTGAGAGGTTCCGTGGAAGCCGTACTTGCGGACATGGTACTTCTCGTAGTCCTCGTAGGGCAGTGCGAACATGTAGGCCTTCGGGGGCATGGTCTGGTGGAATGCGGTATCGAACACAACGACCTGCGGGGTGGTCTCCGGGATGACTGCGGTGCAGGCACGGAGCGCCAGCGCGTGTGCATGGTTGTGAACCGGAGCCAGCTCGCGGAGCTCGTCGATCTTGTCGATGACCTCCGGGGTGACAAGGCACGGACGGTCAAAGACCTCGGCGCCCTGAACGATGCGGTGGCCGACTGCGGAGATTTCGTCCATCGACTTGATGACAGCGGCATCGCCGGTCGTCAGGACCTCGACGAGCTTTTCAAACGCCTCGGTGTGGGTCGGGAAATTGCAGTCTGCATCGACGGTTCTGCCGTCGGCGGTCTTGTGCGAAACATGGCCGTCGATTCCGATGCGGTCACAGTTTCCCTTTGCGAGCACGCTCTCATCCTCCATGTTGATGAGCTGATACTTCAGCGAGGAGCTTCCGGCGTTTACAACCAGAATTAACATAAAAACGCTTCCTTTCCAATATATTGTACTACCGGCTTCCCGCTTCTGCGGTCAGCCGCGGCACTCTTTATTATACACGATATTCCCGCAACTTGCAAGGGGTTTTTCGATTTTTTCTTTTGAATCACGGATTTCCGGTACATACGGGGGATAAATAACGGACCGGCAAAAAAGGGAGGCAGCAGAAAATGAAAATCAGCGGAATCATCTGCGAATACAATCCGTTCCACAACGGGCACCTGTATCATGTCGAGCAGACGAGAAAGCACGGTGCGACGCATATTGTTGCGATCATGAGCGGCAATTTCGTGCAGCGCGGCGATGTTGCGGTCATCAGCAAATTTGAGCGCGCGAAGGCTGCGGTGCGCTGCGGCGTCGATCTGGTCATCGAGCTGCCGGTCGCATACTGCCTGAGCGCCGCCGAGACTTATGCAATGGGCGCCATGTATATCCTGAAGGGGCTTGGGTGCATCGACGAGCTGTCCTTCGGCAGCGAATGCGGCGATCTGGGGCTGCTGTCCGCTGCGGTGAAGGCGACCTATGCCTGCGCGAAGCGCCCGGAGCTCGAGGATCTGATGAAGCTCGGCAATTCGTACCCGAAAGCGCTGCAAATCCTGATCCGCCAGACCTACGGCGATGAGATCGGGCTGCTGTTCAGCTCCCCGAACAATGTCCTCGCGATCGAATACCTCAAGGCAATGGTCGCGGTCAATCTGAAAATCCAGCCGTATACGGTCAAGCGGAACAGCGCACATGACGCGATGGTGCCCTCCGGGAAGATCGCGAGCGCCTCGCTGATCCGGCAGCTCATGGAGAGCCAGAGCGGCGACTTTGACGATCTGGTTCCCGATACCTCTGCGGATGCGATCAGCGCATGCGCCGCGACGGGCATGACCGCGCGCTTTGAGAATCTGGAGCGGGTGCTGCTCTATAAGCTGCGGACCTCCTCGGCAGAGGAGATCGCCGGACTGCCGGAGGTCGGGCAGGGGCTCGAAAACAAGATTCTTTCGGCGCGGAACGAGACCTCTCTGGAATCGCTGCTGCTGAATATCAAGAGCAAGCGCTATCCGATGGCGCGGCTCCGCAGAATTCTGCTGAATCTGCTGATCGGCATTACGCCGAATGATACGAAAAACCCGCCGCCCTACGGCAGAATCCTCGCACTGAATGAGCGCGGCAGGGATATCCTGACCGCAGCAAAGCAGGCGGGCACGACGCTGCCCTATGCAACCTCGCTCGCAAAGCTCGCCGAGCTGAACGACAAATGCAAAGCGTGCTCGGAGCTCGAGGCGAAGGCAACCTCGATCTACGGTCTGGCGCAGCGCGCGATCAGTCCGGCGGATGCGGACTACAAGGCCATGATCGGCATGGCAAAATAACAAAACCGAAGGAAATTTAGGAAAATATGATCGAATTTACGACTGTTGCAGCATACTGTGAGGCTTCTGTGACCGAAAAGCGCTCGGAGTTCATCGCGCAGCTTTTCCCGGCAAAGAGCGCGGAGGAAGCGCTCGCTGCCGTGGATGCCGTCAAAGCGAAGCATCACAAGGCGCGGCACAATGTCTGGGCATACCGCATCCGTGAGGGTGCGCTCTCGCGGTACAGCGACGACGGCGAGCCGCAGGGCACCGGCGGGATTCCGGTGCTGAGCGTGCTCGAAAAGGCCGGCATCACCGATGTCTGCTGCGTGGTGACGCGCTATTTCGGCGGGGTGCTGCTCGGCGCGAGCGGCCTGACCCGTGCCTATTCCGCGGCGGCGGCACAGGCCGTGCAGTGTGCGGAAATGCTGCATTTCTCCGAGGCCGTGCGGCTCCGCTGTACCGTCGATTACGCCGATTACGGCAAAATCAACAGCCTTTTGCCGGAGTTTGAGACGGCCGATGCCGGCAGCGATTTCGGCGAAAAGGTGACGCTGCTGTTCGATATCAAGGCGGCATTGCTGCCCGCGCTGGAGCACCGCCTTACCGAAGCCTTCAGCGGCAGGCTGATACCGGAGCAGCTCGAAACGCATTTCGTCAGCTTCCCGTGATGCGGCGGCGGATTACAATTGCTCCTTGATGCGCGCGATCGCGGCTTTTTCGAGCCGGGAGACCTGCGCCTGCGAGATTCCGATTTCCTGAGCAACCTCTACCTGCGTTTTTCCCTGCCAGAAACGCCGGCGGAGGATGTTTTTTTCTCTGTCCGAGAGGGATGCGAGTGCATCGCGCAGGGCAAGCTCGGACATCCAGCTGCTGTCGGTGCTGTCCGGGTCGCCGATCTGGTCGATCAGATAGAGCGGATCGCCGGAATCGGAATAGATCGGCTCATAGAGCGAGACCGGGTCGGAGATGCTCTCCAGCGCCAGCACGACTTCAGCGCGCTCCGTGCCGATTTCGTCGGCGATCTGCTGTGCGGTCGGCTCCTTGCCGAGCGATGCGGTCAGCTTTTCCTTTGCCTGCATGGCGCGGTATGCCAGATCGCGCAGCGACCGGCTCACCCGAACCGCGTGGCTGTCCCGCAGATGCCGCCGCAGCTCACCTGCGATCATCGGCACGCAGTAGGTCGAAAAGCGTACATCCTTCGACAGATCGAAGTTGTTGATCGCCTTCATCAGCCCGATGACCCCGATCTGAAACAGATCGTCGGCATCCTCGCCCCTGCCGGTGAAGCGCTGTATGACACTGAGAACTAGCCGGAGATTGCCCAGAATCAGCTTTTCACGCGCTTGCTCACTGCCGGTTTCCTGCATTTCCCGCAGCAAATCTATCTTTTCACGTTCCGTAAGAACGGTCAGCTTTGCGGTGTCAAGCCCCGCAATCACGACCTTCTGGTATGCCATCTGCATTCGCTCCTTTTGTTGAAATTAAAGGTAGTATGCACAAAATCCCCCTGTTTAATCACCCTGAACCTCATTATCTGTGCCTCGCAGATATCATAGCACAAGAGGGAAGGCTGCAAATCGGTACGGATCAGCCGCGCTCAATTTTATGAACACTTCCTGTGCGATACTGATAATCGAAAGGGCAGGGGGAATATTGACAGCGGCGGGAAAATGTGGTATGATATAGAAGTATAACTATGCGAAATCAAGTATTTGAGGGAGGCATCGCATGACCCTTTGGGATGCGGTCATTCAGGCAGTTATACAAGGGCTTACAGAGTTTTTGCCGGTATCCAGCTCCGGCCATCTGAAGCTGTATCAGGCGATGACGGGGCAGACCGTCGCGGAAGGGACATTTTTACTGGTGATTCTGCATCTCGGCACGCTTGCCGCGGTATGCATGGCGTTTCGCGGCATTCTGCGGGAGCTCTGTGCTGAGGCATGGGCAATGCTGCGCGGGCTGCTGACCGGCACGCTCCGTCGTCAGCCCATGACCCCGCAGCGCAGAATGCTGCTGATGCTCTGCATCTCGACGGCGCTTCTGGTTCCGTTTTATCTGATCAAGGATGTGTTTGAGCAGGTGACGCTCCCCGTACTGGGGGTATGCTTTCTGTTCACATCTATTGAGCTGTTTTTTGCGGGGAGATTCCGCGATAACACGAAAACCGCGGGCGATATGCGCGTGCGGGATGCGGTGCTGATCGGGCTGTTTCAGTGCGCGGCGCTGTTTCCGGGGATCTCGCGCTCCGGCTCGACGATCAGCGGCGGGCTGTTTGCGGGGCTCGAAAAGGAAACGGCGGTGCAGTATTCCTTTGTGCTGGGCATTCCCGCGATTCTCGGCGGCTGTGCTGCGGAGCTTTTGTCTGCAGCGAGGGGCGAGGTTGCGGTCAATCTGCCGGCAGCCGGAATCGGATTTCTCGTCTCGGCAGCAGCCGGCATCTTCGCGATCCGGTTCGTGCGGGCACTGCTCCGCTCCGACCGGTTCACACTGTTCTCCGTTTATACGCTCGGTGTCAGTATTCTGACATTTTGCTGTTGGATTTATTCCCTGAAGGCGGCATAATGCCGCGCGGGCTGCAATTTGCAGACCCAAAACAAACATAAAACGCAATTCCTGAACAAGAAAGGCAGACGGCATGGCAACAAAAAAGACTGCCGGGAAATCCGGCACGGCAGCAAAGAAAAATACTGCTGCAAAAAAATCGACGGCGCGGAAGGCAAATACCGCTCCTGCGCCGGTCAAAACGACGGTAAAGCAGAAGACGCAGACCTTGCAGAAGCCGCCGAATAACCAGACACGCTCCGTGATTATGGTCATGGCGGCGGTGCTGATTGCGTGCCTTGCGATGATCGAGGGCAGCAAGGTCTGGCGCTCGCTGCACAATATGCTGCGCGGCTTTTTCGGTGTCGGCGTGATTTTTGTGCCGATCATCCTGATCTATACCGCATGGCTGATTACGCAGGACCGCTCCAAGCAGGCGTCCGGCAGAGCGGTCTGGGGGCTGCTGCTGACGCTGCTCGTGAGCTGCTTTGTGCAGCTTTTCATCGGCGATACTCCGATGGCGGTCAATCCCGATACCGGAAACAAGATGATTTTCCGTGAATCGGTGAAGCTGCTCTATGACAACGGCAAGGACATGATCGGCGGCGGCCTGATCTCCGGCGTGATTGTCATTCCGCTGATTATGCTGTTTGACGTCACCGGCGCGAAGATCATCGTGACGCTGCTGGTCATCATGCTGTTCATGCTGCTGACGAACCGCGGCTTTACCGAGATGCTCCGGCTGATCGCGAAGCCGTTTGTCTGGATCTGGCACGGGATCACAAATGCCGCAACGCGCGGCATCGAGGGCTTCCGCGAGGATTTCTACGACGATGAGGATGACGAGGACGAGGAGCTTGAGGATGAGCCACTGCCGGTGATCGAGGAGCCCGCGCCGGTCTATGTCCGCGGGAGCCGCAGAAAGCAGCCCGAGCCGGAGCCTGCCCCGCAGCCGGAGCCCCGCCGCCCCTCCCGCAGAGAGCGCGACGACGATGCTGCCCATCTGCGCGAGGTCGAGCGGATGCTCGCGAAGGGCGCTGCACCGCCGAAGCGCACCGCATTGCGCAATATTGACCTTGATATCCCGATCTACGACAGCGGCGCAACCGTTCAGCCCGATGAGGTGAACAAGCTCACCGGCAGCGAGGACGAGGGCGTCAACGGCTTCAAGATGTCGAAGGAGGAGGAAGCGCATTTTCAGGCGCTGGTCGAGCATGCCGCACAGGAATCCGAGGCGGAGCGCAACCGCCTGCCGTGGCTGGAGGACGAGGGCGAAACCGCCGACAGCAGCATCTATGAGGACGAGCCGGAGATTCCGTATACCGCGCCGTCGCTCTCCCTGCTCCGCCGTGCGGACAACAATGCCAACGATGCGGATAAATCCGCGGAGCTGCGCGAAAAGGGTGCGCTGCTGGTCGATACGCTCGCGAGCTTCGGCGTGTCTGTCCGGATCACCGGCATCCGCAGAGGCCCTGCGGTCACGCGCTATGAGATTCAGCCGGCGGCCGGCGTGAAAATCTCGAAGATCACATCGCTTGCGGATGATATCGGCCTGAACCTCGGCGGCTTGTCCGTCCGTATTTCGCAGGTCGAGGGCAAGCCGGCGCTCGGCGTCGAGGTGCCGAATAATACGAAGGATACCGTTTCCCTGCGTGAAATCCTTGAATCGAAGGAGTTTCAGGATTCCGAGAGCCGCCTGACCTTTGCAGTCGGCAAGGATATCGACGGCCATGTGATTCTCGGCGATATCGCGAAGATGCCGCATATGATTATCGCCGGCACGACCGGCTCCGGCAAGTCGGTCTGTACGAATTCGATCATCATGAGTATTCTGTTTCACGCCTCGCCCGATGAGGTGCGGCTGGTGCTGATCGACCCGAAGGTCGTCGAGTTCCAGCCCTATGACGGCATCCCGCATCTGCTGATTCCGGTCGTGACGAATCCGCAGAAGGCAGCCGGTGCGCTGAACTGGGCCGTGATCGAAATGGAACGCAGATACATGCTCTGCGCACAGTACGGCGTCCGTGATCTCAAGGGCTATAATGCCGTCGCGGAGAAAACGCCGGAATTGAAGCCGCTGCCGCAGATTCTCATTATCATCGACGAGTTTGCCGACCTGATGATGACCAGCGGCAAGGAGGTCGAGACGGCCGTCATCCGCATTGCGCAGAAGGCGCGTGCCGCCGGCATTCACCTTGTCATTGCGACGCAGCGCCCGACGGTGGACGTCATCACCGGTCTGATCAAATCGAATGTCCCGAGCCGCATCGGCATGAGCGTGAAATCGTCGCGCGATTCGATCAATATTCTCGACTGCACCGGCGCGGAGACGCTGCTCGGAAACGGCGACCTGCTGTTCTATCCGAACGGGTTTCATGAGCCAAAGCGCGTGCAGGGCTGCTTCTGCTCGGATTCCGAGGTCGAGGCGGTTGCGTCGTTCCTGAAATCGGGCGGCACCGTGGAATACGATGCGGAGATCATGAACGCCGTCGAGCAGAATACGCCTGCGGACAAGGGTGAAAAGCCCGCCGCAGACGACGATCCCGGCGAGCTGACCGGCGAGGAGGCGCTGATCGTAAAGGCGGCAGAGCTCGCGGTCGATATGGGACAGCTCTCGACAACGGCATTGCAGCGCCGGCTGAAGCTCGGCTATGCAAAGGCTGCGCGCATTGTGGACGAGCTGGAATCCCGCGGCATCGTCGGCCCCTCCGAGGGTGCGAAGCCCCGCAAGGTGCTGATGACCCCGCAGGAGCTGACAGAATGGAAATGCCGCCTTGCCGCAAAGGGCGGAAAGGTCGAATAATACTGAGAGGAGGTGCCGGAATGTCGGGTTTTATCCCGGTAACCCCGGAGGAGCTGCGTGAACGCGGCATTGCACAGCCGGATTTTGTCTATGTCTGCGGCGATGCCTATGTCGATCACCCGAGCTTCGGCGCGGCGATCATCACGCGCATTCTGGAGGCAAACGGCTATTCGGTCGCGATGCTCGCGCAGCCGGACTGGAAAACGGACACGGATTTTCTGCGCTTCGGGGCGCCGAAGCTCGCATTTCTGGTTTCCTCCGGCAATATCGACAGCATGGTCGCGCACTATACCTCTGCAAAGAAGCGGCGCTCGGATGACGCCTATTCCCCCGGCAACCGGGCAGGGAAGCGCCCCGACCGCGCTGTGACCGTCTACTGTCAGAAGCTGCGGAAGCTCTACGGCGATCAGGTTCCGATCCTGATCGGCGGGCTGGAGGCATCGCTGAGGCGGTTTGCGCATTACGATTACTGGGATGACAGTGTGCATCCTTCCATTTTGATAGAGAGCGGCGCCGATCTGCTGATGTTCGGCATGGGCGAGCACAGCATGATCGAAATTGCCGATCTCCTGCGTGACGGCGTGCCGGTCCCGGAGATCACCGAGGTGCGCGGCACCTGCTATCTCACGGCGCCGGACAAGACTCCGCTCGGTTCTGCGGAATGTCCGGGCTTTGAGCAGTGCCGCGACAAAAAGGAAGCCTATGCAAAGGCCTGCCGCATTCAGTATGACCAGCAGGACGAGGTTTACGGCAAGCGCATCATCCAGCGGCACGGAAACCGGATGCTCGTGCAGAATCCGCCGGCGCTCTCGCTGACGCAGGAGGAGCTCGACGCCGTGTACCGCCTGCCCTATATGCGTACCTATCATCCGATGTATGAGGCGGAGGGCGGCGTACCCGCGATCAAGGAGGTGCGCTTTTCGATCACGCACAACCGCGGCTGCTTCGGCTTCTGCAATTTCTGCTCGATCGCGCTGCATCAGGGCAGACGCATGACCGTGCGCTCCGAGGAATCGGTCATCGAGGAAGCGAAATACCTGACGACCCTGCCCGATTTCAAGGGCTATCTGCACGATGTCGGCGGCCCGACCGCAAATTTCCGGCAGCCTTCGTGCCAGAAGCAGCTCCAGTACGGGCTCTGCAAGGGCAAAAAGTGCCTTGCGCCGGAGCCCTGCAAGAATCTGGAGGTTGACCATTCGGCGTATCTGCATCTTCTGCGGAAGCTGCGCGCACTGCCGAAGATCAAGCGGGTTTTCATCCGCTCGGGCATCCGCTATGACTATCTGCTCGCGGACAAGGACGACACCTTCTTCCGCGAGCTGGTGCGCTATCATGTCTCCGGCCAGCTCAAGGTTGCGCCGGAGCACTGCTCCAATGCGGTGCTGGATAAGATGGGCAAGCCGCATATCGAGGCATACAAGGCGTTTCAGAAGCGCTTTTATGAGCTGACCAAGAGCATGAATCTGGAGCAGTATCTCGTGCCGTACCTGATGAGCAGTCATCCGGGCAGCACGATCCGGGATGCGATCCGGCTCGCCTGCTTCCTGAAGGAGGAGGGCATCCACCCGGAGCAGGTGCAGGATTTCTACCCGACCCCCGGCACGATCTCGACCTGCATGTTCTATACCGGGCTCGACCCCTATACGATGCAGCCGGTCTATGTTCCGCGCACCGCAAAGGAAAAGGCGGAGCAGCGTGCCCTGCTGCAATATTTCAAGCCGGAGAATTACGCGGTCATCCGCGCTGCGCTGCGCAAGGCGGGCAGACCCGACCTGATCGGCAGCGGCCCGCACTGCCTTGTTCCGGCAGAGCCCGGCGGGAGCACTCCGCGAACCACCGGCAGACCGCCCAAGCGCGGCGGACGTCCCGCTGCACAGCCCGGAAAGGGCAGAAAACCGCAGAAGAAACGCTGAACCGACTGATAAAACGGAGGATTTACGGATATGCTGATGACAGTAGACCGATTTGAAGCAGATTTCGCCGTTCTGGAGATTCAGACGGAAACCGGAGAGCTGCTGTATAAGAATATTCCGCTGAGCTGGCTGCCGGAGGAGACAGAGGAGGGCGATGTGCTCCGCAAGGCCGACGGGCAGTATGTCATCGACCGCGCGGAAACCGACCGCCGCCGTGCTGCTGCGCAGGTGAAAATGCAGGAGCTGCTGCAAAGGGAAGAATTCTGAGCATGGAATATGATCTGATTATCGCCGGCGGGGGCGCAGCGGGCTGCTTTGCTGCGGCACATGCTGCGGCGGAGGGGCTCCGCGTGCTGGTGCTGGATGGCAACGACCGCCTGATGCACAAGCTCTCGATTACCGGAAAGGGCAGATGCAATCTGACAAACGCCTGCGACCCGGAGACGCTGATGCGGAATATTCTGCGGAATCCGCGGTTTCTGTATTCGGCATTTTCGCGCTGTGCGCCGCAGGATGTCATGGATTATTTTGAGCAATGCGGCGTGCCGCTGAAAATTGAGCGCGGCAGGAGAGTGTTTCCGGTCAGCGATCAGGCAAAGGATATTGTCGCGGCGCTGCTTGGGCAGATGAAAGCACACGGGGCTGAGATTCGCCTGCGCACGCCCGTAAAGCGTCTGCTGACCGAAAACGGGCGCTGTGTCGGCGTGCAGGCTGCCGGCGGGGCGGAGTTCCGCGCAGATGCGGTGCTGCTGGCGACCGGCGGCATGAGCTATCCGCGGACGGGCTCGCGCGGGGACGGCTACCGGCTTGCAGAGCAGGCGGGGCATACCGTGAAGCCGCCGCAGCCCTCGCTGATTCCGCTCGAAACGGCGGAGCAGGATGCTGCACAAATGCAGGGGCTCTCGCTGCGGAATGTGACGCTTACCGTGAAAAACGGCAAAAAAACGCTGTTTTCCGAGCAGGGCGAGATGCTGTTTACGCATTTCGGCATCTCCGGGCCGCTGGTGCTGTCTGCGAGCTGCCTGATGGATTCGGACAAGCTGAATGCGTATGAGCTCCGCATCGACTTAAAGCCTGCGCTGACGCCGGAGCAGCTCGATCAGCGCCTTCTGCGGGATTTTGCCGAGGTGCCGAACCGTGCGCTCAGCAATGTGCTGAAATCGCTGCTGCCCGCTTCGATGATTCCGGTGATTCTTGCGCGCGCGGGGCTTTCCGGCTCCGAAAAGGTCAACAGCGTGACAAGGGAGCAGCGCCGCACCCTCGGTGAGACGGTCAAGAGCCTTTGCTATCATGTCTCCGCGATGCGCCCGATCGCCGAAGCGATTGTGACGCGCGGCGGCGTGAGCGTGCGCGAGGTCAACCCGAATACGATGGAGTCGAAGCTGATGCCGGGGCTGTATTTTGCGGGCGAGCTGCTCGATACGGACGGCTTTACGGGAGGATACAATCTGCAAATTGCATTTGCAACGGCATACACAGCCGCCGCTGCAATCTCAGAAAGGAAGAATTCGCTTTTTTATGCTGGATAAAATCATCATCCGCGGCGCGCGGGAGCACAATCTCAAAAATGTCAATCTGGAGATCCCGCGGGACAGGCTGGTCGTGTTCACGGGACTTTCCGGCTCCGGAAAATCCTCGCTGGCATTCGATACGATCTATGCCGACGGGCAGCGGCGCTATATGGAATCGCTGTCATCCTATGCGAGAATGTTTCTGGGGCAGATGGAGAAGCCCGATGTGGACAGCATCGACGGGCTTTCCCCGGCAATTTCGATCGACCAGAAAACGACCTCGAAGAATCCGCGCTCGACAGTCGGCACGGTGACGGAAATTTACGATTATCTGCGCCTTTTGTATGCGCGGATCGGCATACCGCACTGCCCGGTCTGCGGCAGGGAAATTTTGCAGCAGACCGTCGATCAGATCGCGGACAGCATTCTGGAAATGCCGGAGGGCACAAAGCTCCGGCTGCTGGCGCCGATCGTCCGCGGGCGAAAGGGCGAATACTCGAAGGAGCTCGAAAATGCGCGGAAATCCGGCTTTGTCCGTGTCCGCGTGGACGGCATCGACTACGATCTTTCCGAAAAGATCAAGATGAACAAGAACCAGAAGCACAATATCGAGATTGTGGTGGATCGCCTTGTCGTGAAGGAGGGCATCCGCTCCCGCCTCTCGGACAGCCTCGAAACAACAACGCGCCTTTCGGACGGACTGGTGCTGCTCGATACGGTCGGCGGGGAGGAGCGTCTGTTTTCGCTGTCCTATGCCTGCCCGGAGCACGGCATCTCCGTCGAGGAGCTCAACCCGCGGATGTTCTCGTTCAACAACCCCTTCGGCGCCTGCGAGACCTGTACCGGGCTCGGCGTGTTCCGGGAATTTGACCCGGAGCTCCTGATGCCGAATATGGATTTATCCGTTCATGAGGGCGGCTTCAAGGTGCTCGGCTGGAATTACAAGGACCCGAAATCCGTCGCGAATATGTACGCAAATGCGATCTCGGAGGCGTTCGGCGTAGACCTCGACAAGCCGCTGAAAAAGCTGACGAAGAAGGAGCGCGACCTGTTCCTGTTCGGCACGGGCGATACCGAGCTGGAGCTGCATCAGGCGCCGGAATACGGCGGGGCGACCTTCATCCACCCGTTTGAGGGGCTTGTCCCGAATCTCAAGCGGCGCTATCAGATGGGCAGCCAGCGCGCAAAGGAGGAGCTTGAGGAATATATGAGCGAGCAGCTCTGTCCTGCCTGTGCCGGCAGACGCCTCAAGCCGGTCTCGCTCGGCGTCACGGTCGGCGGCATCGACATCGACACGCTCTGCAAAAAGAGCGTTGATGAGCTGGTACGCTTTTTCTCCGAAATTCAGCTCACGGAGCGAGAAATCCTGATCGCAAGGCTGATTATCAAGGAAATCCGCGCAAGACTGAGCTTTTTGCAGAGCGTCGGGCTCGGCTATCTGACGCTTGCGCGCGCGGCAGGGTCGCTTTCGGGCGGCGAGAGCCAGCGCATTCGTCTTGCGACGCAGATCGGCTCCTCGCTGATGGGTGTTTTGTATATTCTCGATGAACCGAGCATCGGGCTGCATCAGCGCGACAACGAAAAGCTGATCGCGACGCTGAAGCGCCTGCGCGACTGCGGCAATACGCTGATTGTCGTTGAGCACGATGATGACACGATGCGCGCCGCGGATTATATTGTCGATATCGGCCCCGGCGCCGGCGTACACGGCGGAGAAATTGTCTGCGCGGGCACGCTCGATGACATTCTGGCATGTCAGCAGTCTGAGACCGGCGCATATCTCAGCGGCAGAAAAAAGGTGCCGGTTCCTGCAAAGCGGCGTCCCGGCAGCGGCGAGTATCTGACGGTAAACGGCGCGGCAGTCAACAATCTGCGGAATATTGATGTGCGCTTTCCGCTCGGCAAATTCATCTGCGTGACCGGCGTTTCCGGCTCCGGAAAATCCTCGCTGGTCAATGAAATTCTGTATAAATATCTCGCGGCGAATCTCAACCGCGCGAAGATCCGGTCGTCCGGCTTTGATTCGATCGAGGGGCTGGAGCATCTCGACAAGGTCATCTGCATCGACCAGTCGCCGATCGGCAGAACGCCGCGTTCCAATCCCGCGACCTATACCGGCGTATTCAGCGATATCCGCGATCTTTTTGCACAGACGCAGGATGCCAAGACCCGCGGCTACGGCCCCGGGCGGTTCTCGTTCAATGTCCGCGGCGGGCGCTGCGAGGCCTGCGAGGGCGACGGCATCGTGAAGATCGAGATGCACTTTTTGCCGGATGTGTATGTGCCCTGCGAGGTTTGCAAGGGTGCGCGGTACAATCACGAAACGCTGGAGGTCAAATACAAGGACAAGTCCATTCACGATGTACTGGAAATGACCGTCGAGGAGGGCTGTGAGTTCTTCTCCGCGATTCCGAAAATCGCAAAAAAGCTCAATACCCTGCGGGATGTCGGGCTCGGGTATATCAAGATCGGGCAGCCGGCAACGACCCTTTCGGGCGGCGAGGCGCAGCGCGTCAAGCTCTCGACCGAGCTGCAAAAGCGCTCGACCGGCAAGACGATCTATATTCTCGACGAGCCGACGACCGGCCTGCACAACGCCGATGTTCACCGGCTGATTACGGTTTTGCAGCAGCTCGCCGATGCGGGCAATACGCTGATCGTGATTGAGCACAACATGGACGTCATCAAGGTCGCCGATCACATCATCGACTTAGGCCCGGAGGGCGGCAGCGGCGGCGGCACGGTCATCGCCGAGGGTACGCCGGAGCAGGTCGCGGCGGTGCCGGAATCGTACACGGGACAGTTCCTGAAGGATTATCTGAAGTAAAGGAAAGGATTGCAAGCAGTATGCGTGCAGTAACATGGAATGTCAACGGGCTGAGAGCCTGTGAAAAGAAATGCTTTGCGGAGTTTTTCGCGTCTGCGGATGCGGATTTCTTCTGCATTCAGGAGACGAAAATGCAGGAGGATCAGCTCTCTGCGCTGCAATTTCAGGCGGAGGGATACCACGCCTTCTGGAACAGTGCCGTGAAGAAGGGCTACTCCGGCACGGCGGTTTTTGCAAAGCAGGCGCCGCTCTCCGTGACAAAGGAGCTCCCGACCGGCGGCGTCTCAGACGAGGGGCGCGTGCTGACGCTGGAATACCCGGAGTTTTATCTGGTCAATGCCTATGTGCCGAATGTCCGCCGCGACCTTGTCCGCATTCCGCTCCGGATGGAGTGGGAGGACGCACTGCGTGCGCATCTTTCGGCGCTCGATCAGAAAAAGCCGGTGATTTACTGCGGCGATCTCAATGTCGCGCATCAGCCGATCGACCTGAAAAATGCAAAATCGAACGAGGGCAATGCCGGCTATACGGCCGAGGAGCGCGGGAAAATGACGGAGCTGCTGGCTGCGGGCTTTGCCGATGCCTTCCGGTTCAAATATCCCGACCGCACCGACGCCTATACATGGTGGTCGTACATGGGCAGAGCACGGGAAAAAAATATCGGCTGGCGCATCGACTACTGGCTGCTCTCGGAGCGGCTGCGGGACAAAATCGAGGATGTTGTGATTCATGCGGATGTCATGGGCAGCGATCACTGCCCGGTCGAGCTGCAAATCGCACTGTAACGGACAGAATGATACAGAAACGGAGAGGAATAAGATGAACGAGGGAAACAATCAGAGAGAGCCGCGCCGCCGCAGTGAGCGGCAGTATGAAGTACAGGAGGTCGCAGAGCCCGCTGCACGCCCGCGCAGAGCACCCCAGCAGC
>JAFUAD010000039.1 GCA_017460835.1 Oscillospiraceae bacterium | reverse complement strand
TTCAAGCGTTTCGTCAGTATACAAATTGAAACTGTCCTCAAACGCCTTGGCAGCTCTGCCGACATGTGTTTTACGCTCACCGAAGTCATTCACGCATAAGCCATTCGAGCAGACAAGACGGTATACAAGCGGCTGCACGGACACAGCACCGAGACCAACCTCAGAGTTGGAAATGACAACACCTGCCTGCACATAATCGCCCGGAACGACCTGCATTTCGAGCTTGTGGTTCACGATCTTAATGAAAAGACGCTCGCCAACATTACAGCTAACAACCTCCATCTCCTCCTTGCCGGCGAAAAGCGGCAGGACGGCAGATGCGACCTCCAGATTGTCGATGCGACGGTAGCGGTCGGAGAGCAGCGCACGGGCAACTCTGCCGCTGCCGTAGTCCATAGAGCGCACCATGTAGGACTGCTCACGGCTGCCAAACCATGCGTTGACGTTCTGAGCCAGAAGCTCCGGCTTTTCCTTCCGCATCAGGTCATAGTACTTCGCTGGGATATTCAGCGCACTGCCGATCTGTCTGTGGAAGAGGTCAGTCGTACCAAAGACCTCCTGTGCGCCGGTGTTCAGATGCGTCATCTCAAAGGTGCTGCCGTCATCAGCAAGGTGAAACGCCTGTGCCGGACTGATATAGTCCTGTTTTGCTGCGCTCTGTCGCTGAAGCTCCGTCAGCACTTCCGGTAATGTTCTGCCTTGTTTCATAGAAAAATCCTCCTCAGTCCTTGAAATAGTGAAACCCTGAATAACCTGAACTGGACAAGGGCAAGCCATCTGCCCATACAGGATTTAGGTTCATGATACTGCAAACCCCGTCCACTGTGATGCTGCCCTCCGGCACTTCCAGAATAACCTCATCATGCACATGACCGACAATGTCAAGCCCTGCACGCTCCATGCGCCACATTGCTTCAGCAAGCAGATCCCGCGCCGTTGCCTGTGTGATGTTCTCGGTCAGCTTTCCGCTGTAGGTTTCCATACGAATCCACTTATTGTTCGCACCGAGTCCTTCGTAGGTGACTGCCATGCGCCCGAATCGGTTCGGCTGGAGCTTGGGCTTGATATACGCCAATCGCCGTCCCGATGGCAGAACGATCCAGAGCGTATTCGCTGAAAACTGAAAGCCGATCCTGTCGACTGAACGCTCATTGTGGTCCTTGATGGTATCGACCGCCGCTTTCTCCACAGCATACCAGAACTTGACGATCTCCGGATTGGCTTCTCTCCAAGAGGAGATAATATCCGGCAGTTCATCTTCTTTCAAGCCCATATCCAGTGCGCCCATAGAAATGAGAGCGCCGGAGCCGCCGCCATAACCGCAGGCAAGCTCTGCAACTTTGCCCTTCTGCCGCAATGCACCGTTGATGCCGTGCTTGACAACCGGTACACCAAACATCTGTGATGCCGATGCGCAGTAAATATCCTCCCCGCGCTTAAAAGCATCAAGCCTCCACTGTTCTCCGGCGAGCCATGCGAGCACACGGGCTTCAATGGCACTGAAGTCCGCAATAATGAAGATGTGTCCCGGCTTGGCGATCAGCATGGTGCGGATAAGCTGCGACAGGATATCCGGTGTATTGCCGTAGAGTGCTTCGATCATGTCGAAGCAACCCATCTTTACCAGATCTCTTGCTTCATCGAGTGTTGCTATATGGTTCTGAGGGAGATTCTGCAATTGAATACCGCGCCCTGCCCATCGCTGCGTGCGGTTTGCACCGGAGAATTGAAACAGTCCGTGCGCTCTGCCGTCCGTGCAGATGTATCTCTCCGCCGCTTGATATTTTTTCACAGAGGATTTCGCCATCTGCAATCTCAGCTTCATCATGTCAAGAGCCTCGGTATCGATGCTGTGCTTATCGAGATCTGCGATCAGAGCAGATACATCCTTTTTGCCGAGGGATTCGACCTCTATGCCGCGTTCATCGAGCCACGCCTTGAGCTGTGATACGGAATTGGGATTCTCTAATCCTGTGAGAGCATACGCTTTCTTTGTCATTGCCTCAGACAGTGCCATATCGCAGATTATAGCCTGCTGCACAAGCTCCTTGTCGATCATGACACCTCTGTCATTGATGCGCTGATCCATGTGGTAATAATCCCATTCCTGCTGCTTCAGAGGGAACTTTTCAAGACGATACCGGATATCTCGTTCCGTGCGTACATCCTGAATACAGTAGCTTTTGAACAACTTCCAGTCATCGGGAGCGTGTTCCGGCAGATTGCGTGTGCGGCCGCCGTTGCTTTTGGTAGGCTTACACGGGATAGAGAAATATCTGATAAGCCGTTCACCGACATCGTCCTTCTGCTCGCCGGTTTTCAGCACCTCTGCCGCATTTTTCAGCTTCAGCGGGAGCGACAGGCTTGCTGCCCAAACCATTGAACACTGCCAGTCATCCGGCGAAAGCTGTGTGTCAAAGTATTTCGACAGGCAGATACGCTCGAACTGGGCGTTCCATGCAGCTTTGATGATGTTGCTGTCGTGTATAGCATCGATGACCTCCTGCGGTAGCTGCTCCCCGCAAGCCATGTCCACACAGCGGACATCGTCATCATCGAAAGCATAGGCGAAAAGCAGAATATGGAAGTCGCCTTCAACGTAACGGTACACACCGCAGGTCACGAGGTCAACATCTGAATACGTCTCAAGGTCGATGCTCAGAATTCGTCTCTGTGCCAAGTTATCACCGTCCTTTGTTTCGTGGGAATATGTACAGGGAGGACGCGCCTCCCTTGTATCGTCAGTTCAGGAAATCCATATCGTCATCGACCTCGCCAAGCTCCTCATCGCCCTCGATGGTCTCGAAATCGGATGCCGCCGTGGGCTTGCCGGACAGACGCTCGCCGTGACGGACAAGCTGGATGTTCTGAAGACCTGCTGCAATGCCCTTGTTGCCGGATGCCGCAAAACCATAGAAGTTGACAGACACATTGCAGTAGTCGCCGCTGCCGCATTCCATCGGATCGAGAATGGGCTGCACCTGACGGTCAACGATCTGCGGCGCATCCTTCGAGGTGGCGTTGAAGTAGTAGTGACCGGCATATGCCTCATCGTCGGGGCGCTCGATATCGCCGTCACGAAGCGGCTGCTTGAGGTTCGGGGGGATCTTGCCGCCCCACTTCTTCGACTTTGCCGTCTCCTTCGCCGCCTCGATCGCCTTCTTGATCTTGGCGAGGGCAGCCTTGTCGCTCTTGGGGATCAGGCAGGAAACGGAATACTTCTCCTCGCTGCCGTTGATGCTCTTCGGCTCCCAGATGTTCGCATAGCAGATGCGGCAGGGAACGACAACTTTGGTTGCGGGTGCGTTATTGTTTGCCATAGAATACCTCCTAATGTAGCCCCAGTGTATTTATTCCTCATCAGGCAGGGCTGTGAATTCCTGATCAGGTGTAGCTATGAGATCGACAGGCTCTCTCGGATCGCTCTCCGGCACAAGTGCCAGCTTTCCGGGCGGTTTCGCCACATACTCTCCGAGCAGTTCGTTGAACTTCTTCTTGCCCATCATCTTCTCAAATTCGGTCAGCGTGATAAGCGTCTGCTTGTAGAGATCGGTGTAGCCGTTAGCGACCGCCGTGTCCACCACAGCCTTTGTGTCTGTGAACACACGCTTGCTGCGGCCTTCGACCACCTTATAGCCGGGAATCGGCACGCCGTGATTGATCGCCTCGGAGGATACGAATGCGAAAACGGCATCGATCCAAGAAGAAATCCTGTTCAGCGTGGGCAGTATCTCTGCCAGCTCCGCAATTGGTATCAATCCGGGCTGCTTGAAAACAGCAGTCTGTGTGTCTGCCTCGTAGGGTGCTGTCATATCGCTCTCCTCTGCGGTATCGTCAAATGCTCCGGCATCAAGGTCGAGGAAGTCTTCACGGCACAGTGCCAATGCTTCATCGGCGCACGCTTTGCAGACAGGCTTTGCACGGCAGAAGCGGCACCAGTCGCCGGGATGCTGTTCACCTTTGCCCTCGAAAGCCATGACAGCGATAGGTTTAATACTCTCCGCCCATGCATTCAGCTCCGACACCGGCATCTCGCAGGTGCTGATATTATCAAGACGGGGCTGGATGATACTCATACGAACAATCTCGACATCATACAAAAAGCCATAGGCGGCTAAACCTCCGAGTGCGTAGAGCATCATCTGACTGTTGTGGTCAGCATCAACAAAGACTCCGGCACCCGTCTTGAAATCACAAACATGGAGCAGCCCTCTGCCGTGCTCGTCTTTACCGATGATAAGCATATCCGCTGTGCCAAAGCCGGAAGGGGCAATGTGACTATAGTCTACACGCTCCTCCACAAAAGCAAGCGGCTCACATCCGTTCTCCTTCATCTGCTCGATGATGGAGATGACGAACTCGGCATACACATCGGTGATCTGCTCGATCTCCTCTGTGTCATATTCCTCGGACTGCGGGCGTTTTACTCGCTCATGTAGGTACTTCCGCACCTTGTACTCACAAACCTCGTGGGCAAACGTGCCCTCTGCTGCATAGACCGAACTCTCATTGGGGAAACCCTCCTGTAATCTGACTGACGGCGGACAGTGAAGCCACTGCTTGGAACTCGATGCGCTCAAAAGCGCGTGAACGTCAGGCATAGTGCCACCTCCGATCAGAGCTGCGACACATCCGTGAGGAACGCCTCGTACTTCTCCGGCGGGATGTCGCTGACCTTAGCTGCTCCGTAGGATTTCAGCAGAGCGAGAACCTTCTCCTTGTTGCTGCGATCTTTCTTGATTTTCTGTGTCACCACACGGATGAGATCGTCGGGAGACAGCTCCGTCTGCTCCTGCTTTTTCTTTGCGGCAGCCTTCTTCTTCGGCGGAGCAGGCTCCGGTGCAGGTGCAGTATCCTGCTCCTTCGTTTCAGCAGGTTCTGTATCCCACGGCAGATCGTCAGCGGCGATGATCTCCTCAAAATCGTTCGGATCGAAGCTCTCCGGTGCTTTCTCCTTGGGAACACCATTGATTGCCATGTCTGCCAGTTCCTTTGCCATGCCCGGCTCCATTGCTGCAAGAAGCTGGATAACGCCGCCGAAGATCGTGCCGAGACCATCGATCAGCTTCTTGGCATCCACCGGAATCGGCTCCGGCAGTGTGTGTTTCTTCTCAGTCTCCGTCATAGAGCAGTCCCTCCTCATCATCGTCATAGTCAAACTTATCGCCGAAGTCATCCGGCTCCTCACCGCCGCCGTCACAGCCATCGCAGTCTTCGCAATCTTCGCAGACATTGCGCTCCTTGCGCTTGCGGAACGAGTGGCTGATCTCGAAGAAGATGCCGTCATCATCGACCTTCAGGCGGAAGAGACCGGTGTCCAGCTCCATATTCGGGAGCATCGCAGCCGTCATCGCCATGAACTTGAACATATCGCTGACGGTGATCGCAATGTCTGCAGCACGCTTGTCCATCTCCGCCTCGATCTTCTTCAGAGTGTCATCGGGCTTGCGGTCAGCCTTGCCTGCGGTCTGCTGCGCCTTGCGGTCCTCGGTGTTGATGTCGCTGCCGTTGTAGCGGTTCTTCGGGATTCTGTTTTCCATAAGCATTTCCTTTCTGTGTGGTCAAAGACCAATGTACAAAGCGGAACGGCCACGGAGTACACCGCAGCCGTTTTCTTGTGGGGGAGGCCATTGCAAGAGCCTCTACTATATACCATTTCAGAGGGGTGTTTTACAACCCCCTTTTTGAAATTTTCTAAAATGTTTTTCTTGCCTTCAGATTTGCCTTTGCAAGAAGCTTTGTTACAGCCTGCTGAGATATTCCTATTTTTGCGGCAATTTTCTCCTGTGTCCACCCATACTTGTGATACAGTACAAATACTTCACGCTGCTTTTCAGTCATAGCTGCCAACATTTCCTCACGGGTTTCTCTTCGAATCACAGCGTCAAGCGGATCAACACCGAGGGTTTCATCGTCCCATACAAAATCGCCCTCCAAATCCACGGCTTCCGGCTCAGGATCATATTCATCCTCGTTAACATCACCCTCTACCGATATGTCAGCATTGCCGAAACCACGATTCAGTTTCTGCGTAATGCGTTCTTCACCAAACAGGGCAACAACAACCGTCCATGCCCAAGAAACAATCTTGTCGCTCGGCAGTTCCTTCGTTTCACTCAGATAATCCTTCTCGGCATCACGCAGTTTATTGAAATAATAAGTAAATCTTGTGCAGTACGGAAGCCAAATGACAGAATACTTTCCAAGTCCGTTCTCATAAAGGGCAAAGCCTTTCTGAAAAACTCTGATGCCGCAGATGTCGGCAATAGGCTCGCCGCCCTCAGCAAGGAGCGTAGCTCTCTTAGGCGTTTTCTCTTCTCTCTTCTGTCCCAGCTCCATTCCAAGAAATGTCATCAGTTCACCAAGCGTGGTTTCGGCAGTGATTTTCGGCAATTCTGTGGTGTGGGGGATATTGACAGCCTGAACATTAATATTTTCCATAATTGTGTCCTTTCCGCAAGGAACACAACAGGCGGCAGATGCCCTGACACTACGCTCCGCACCCACAAAAAGGGCGCACTTTGGCAGCAGATGTCAAAAGGATACAGCTATCCCATTAGCAACACAGGTCATATCTCTGTGTTGAATGTCTCTGTATTCCTCTATGAGCATCTGTCCGCCAGTGCGCGCCCTGACTAACAAATGTGAAGTTGGTTTCTTCTGTTTTGTAGCTGAGTTACATGATTACTGATTTTCAGCTATATATTTACGAGTCTTCTGAACAGCACTATGCAGTCTGTCCTTCACGGCATCTCTTGAAATCCCCAGCATCCCTCCGATCTCTTCCATTGTGTACCCCTCATCGTAGTAGAGGGCATACGCTTCTCTCTGCTTGTCCGTCAGTCTTTCCAGCATCTCCTCCTTTTCCATTTTCGCAAACGCCATATCCTCGATAGACTGCCCGTGGACGCTTCTGTTGTACTCCTTCACATCGGCGGCAACATCCGGGTGCAGGCAGATCCTCGACCAAGCTGCGCCGTTATTGTTGCGCTCAAGCTGATCCTCCGCCGTCATCGTAACTCTAACCGGCCATGCGGCATCAAGGAACACTTCAAAGCCGATATGTGACGGCGTTGCGCTCTTTTTGCAGTTCGCCAGAGCCTCGTGGAGCGTATCGTAGCTGTAGTCCGTGCATTCATCGACTCTCACAACAGTGGTTCTCTTATAAGACACAGCCAGCGCAAAGCCGGACGGGTAAACCGAGATGCTGAAGTTAGGAACGGCATACATAGCGATGGGATCACCGGAAGTTCTCAGTCCCTTTGCGGTCGGGATGGACACACCGGCAGTCGATGAGATCATCGTCAGCAGCTCACGGAGCGTCAGCTTGTCGTTGAATGAGGATGGTGTGATCGGCTTCTTGGGTGCTGTCGCCTTGATCGCTCTTGCACTGCGGTTGTTCTTGTTTCCTGTGGTTCCTGTGGTTCTCGTGGTTCTCATAATCATGTACCTTCCTTTCAAATTATCAGTTGTAGTTAGTCGATCACGCCGTCGGCGGTATCAGCGTAGCAGTTATCGGCCATATCACCGGCTCCCTTATGCTCTCGGAATCCTGCGACGGTGAACACAAGCACCGGAATGCCGCACTTCTGTGCTTCTTTGATCTCCGCAGACATTCCGCTGCTGATGCGGGAAGAGATGATCCACAGCTCATCGCAGGAGCGCAGAGCCTTCAGTCCCAGCTCCATGCCAAGCGCACGCTCGGTCGGATCGTTGTCATCGAGGAACTGCGGGTAGTAGAGGTGAGGTGCAATCGGCTCACAGCCGCGGAGTGCTGCGAAGGTGCATGCATCCTTTGTGAGCTTCAGATTGTCAATCAGCTCGTTGGCACGGAGGATGGGATCTGTGCTGATAGGGCGGAGGGGGCTGCAGATGTAAACGCGCTTCTGGTCTTTCATGATAATCTTTCCTTTCTGAAAATCGGTTGATGAATGTGGATACAAAAAAAGCCGGATGCATACGGAGGGAGAACATACAGCTACATCTTGTGCTTGTGGGTATAGTTCGAGCCTATATCTACAAGATGTAGTAGCTTGTATGAACATCCGCTGCCGTATGCATCCGGCGAAGGGTGTTGTTTTCAGTCTTGGGAGGGGAGTCCGTGTCCTTGACTGTGATTATATTGTACCAGATTCCGCCGCAAAAGAATTATAGTAAACTATAAGATTCGAGCGAAATTTTATACTTTAGTATAATTCTTTTTCGGAGAAATGTGTTATAACATAAGATTACGGCATTATAGGCCATCTTCGTAGCCGCATTTAGGCAAAAAAATAACCGCCCTTTCAATTAAGGACGGTTACATTGAATCTATCATGGCGCTGAACATTCTGATGAGCATCTGCTGCTCGGCAGGAGGTTTCTCCTTTAATTTCGGGAGCAGGGCTTCCAGTTCTTTCGGAATATCTGAATACTTGTCCAGCTTTTTCGGTTGGAGACTGTTAAGAGGGACTTTCAGAGCATCTGCGATTGCCGCAAGTGTGGTGGATTTTGCAGCTTTCTGCCCTGATTCGATATAGGAAAGCGATGCGGCAGTGATCCCGACCTGAATAGCCAGCGTAGATGCTGTCATTCCAAGTTCCTCTCTGCGCTCCACGATTCTTGCGCCTATTTCAGCAAGTTCTGCGTTAAACTCAGCCACACGCTTTCCCTCCTTTCTGCCGATATCTCTTATACTTTAGTATAATTCTAAGAACAACTGTTCTCTGCGATTAGGATAAAAAAGGGACTGAAATACACGCTATATCAACATCTTGCCTGTCAGAGGGTACAGCAACAAAACAGAATCCGTGTTCATCACACAGCCATTCTGCTGCTCGTAGCCCGGAGCTGCTCCCTTATCAATATAAGGTTACACTCAGCCCCATCTCTGACAGGCAGTTGATATTTAGCGATATACTTCAGTCCCACTGACTCTTCGTACAACCCACTTGCTGCACGGTTTTTTACGATAAATATCGTCTGCCATATCATTCATGGCTTTTTATTCAATTGTAAAGGTTTATCCGGTGTCTCCAATACCATTAACACCATCAACTTGGTATGCTATCCGCCTTGATTGGCGGGGTAGTGTGCAGAAGGCCTTGTCCTATCGTAATATGGATGGTGCTTTCTGTTTCGGTAATATCTTCGGCAGTCTTGATTGTATCAGTCCCGCCCGTACCACCAGCTTTGCTTGTACTTCCTGTCTTTCTGGCCTTTCTTTTGAGTCGATACTTGCAGAAGTGCGTTAGATTGCTCTCATCAGCGTGAAATCCGAATTTCCCACGATTCTTTGGCCTCTGCTCCTTGACCTCGACTTCGTTCTTCTTCCTTGTAAGCAGTACGTCCCTGTCCCGTGTCAGCAACTCAAACATATCATCAAGCGTTTCCAGTGTGAAGAAATAATCGCCATATGCATCAGTCTGATACTGTTCAAGAGCGTAAACTATCAGGTCTTCAATGTCAAACTGCTCCACCGGTGTATCGTTTACTGTCATCTCTGCGATGTCCTCATACAATTCAGGCGAAATATCCGGGCATCTGCCTGTTGCTACAACGAATTTACGCATGGCACGAACGATTCTTTCTGATTCAGCTTCGCACTTTGGCATGATAATGCGAAAACCGCCGGATGCGAACACATAGAAGTCATAGCCGCACTCGCAGCTTACAGTCGAATCAAGCACGCTGTAGTTATAGTTCGGCATGAAACAGTGTTCCTTACCGCATTTCGGACACGGAATAGCATACTCCTGTGTCTTGTTTGCCTCAATCATTGACATCAACCCCTCTGTGAAAATGATAGTAGTTCTATTGCATCCTTGCCTTGCCCTATATCTTGTGCTTTGCTTTTCTATGTCTTGCACTTACATCTATATATAGCTTTATGTTGTTCTTACGCATCCTTAATAATCTTGAGAACAATGCCCATAACCTTGAACTTTCGACCGAAGTAACGTTCTTTTCTTGTCCAGCTTTCATTCTCAGCCCACAGATACGGACCACGCTTATCCTTGCAAAAGCGTTTCAGCGTATTGCCTTCATTCATAACAAACGCAACAACGATATCGTTCACATGCGGCAGATTATCCTCACGGAAAATGACATAATCTCCGTCATCGATGCCTGCATCAACCATCGATTCACCCTTGACTTTCATCATATAGAATTTACCGGTCATGTCGTTGACAAGCGCCGATGGTATCGGAAAATACCTCTCAACGTGTGCATCATCGACCATATCCGGAGTACCGGCAGGTACTTCAGAATCTAACGTGCCCAGCATCTCCATCCTGCATGTGATTCTATCGATCACATCCGTGCGGATCTCACCGTTCTCATATTCGATCATGCCAAGCTCCGCCATCTTTTGCAGAAAGCGATAGGCACTGACATTTGCCATGCCGAATTCGGCACCGATCTCTCTGGTGCTTGGCGGCTGTCCCATATTCTCTAAGGCATAGTTGTCGATGAATTCCTTCATCCGTTCCAACTTGTCCTTCGTAGCTTGCCGCATTGCCATACTATAACACCCTTTCATCATGCTGCGGAGTCCTGTAGGTCTCTTTTTCCTACCGTCCGGAGACAAAATCGCCCGCCAGAGCGACCTTGCAGGGACAGTTTTGAGAACCTCAACAACGTGTTTTCGGCGAAATTCCTTGATTTTAGGTAACAGACTGTACCCTTAAATCTATTATAGCACATCTTGGAACGTTTGTAAAGAGGAAAAATGCCTCTTGAAGTCTGCTGCACAAATAAACGTGCAACAGGATTTCAAGAGGCAGAAATATATCAACAGAATATTTAATTTTGTGTTTATAGTGCTGAATGCGGCTAATTTGTACACTAAACGTGGATTATTCACTCATGGCAGTCTCTTCCTGCTCCGTCAGAATCTGTGTGAGCAGTTCCTTGTACTTTTCCTTCACATCTTCCGGCCCCGCGATCCGAATACTTCCAGCGAACTGGAACACCCACGCAAAGAAGGTGACGCTTGGGCATACTGTGACCACAGCCTTGAAATGCTCGTCATCCAATACTTCAGTCTCGATGTCCTCGCCGAAGCGGTCAATGATACTCAGCATATGCTTGTTGTCGACTATCAGCGTCACTTCCTGCTCCGGCAGATCACCGTCATACATCTTCAGAACCTTGCGGGTGTATTCGGAGGAATCGAAGGAACTGTCAACGAAACGCTCTGCTTCCAATATCTCCACATTCCGCATTCTGTCCACACGGAACGGAATAATACAGCCCTTCTCTTCAGAATAGGACGGCACATAGTATCTGTCATCGTTCCAAAGGAACGTCTGCGGGGAAACGATGTATTTCTTGCCGTCATGCCGCAGCACCTCGGTCTTATCCGGCTTATAGTCAATATACTGAAAGCTGATCTTCTTCCCGCTGCTTATGGCATCGTTGATCTTGTCGATGGTTATGAAGATATTGGGTGTCTCGACCTTGATGCGCCCGGCGGCAAAAGCACTGTGAGCAAGCGTGTCTCTGTAATGGATACTTGTGAGCTGTGTGAGCTTCTCTATCAGCTCCTCGCTTTTCTTGGCCGCTATAAAGTGCGAACTACACACCGCATCGACCAGTGTCTTTACTTCGGCAAGATCGAAGAGTCGATTGCCGATATGGTAAGCACGCTGTTTGCCCTTGTAGGACTGAATGACATCTACGCCGGAGGAGGACAGGATCGCCATATCATCACGGATCGTGTTGCGGTTCGCCTTGAAACCGTTAGCTGTGTAGATTTCGATAAGCTCATCAGTCGAGACAGAATGCTGATCGTCCGTATAGGTCTGCAAGTAATGCTCCAAAAAGAGCAGGCGGCCTTTGATTGTGAGTGTTGTGTTTTCAGGCATTGTGTTATATCTTCCTTTCCTCCAGCTCCTGAACACGCTGTTCCATATCTGCAATCTCGGCTGCGATCTGGTTCCGCTGCTGCAAAATAAGATCGATAATGCGGTCGTCCTCTTCGAGTTTAATGCGTGCTGCGCTCAATTTGCGGTATAGGTCGAGCAGTTCGCTTTTCACTGACATTCGGCTTGCATCCTGTTCATGCGCTTCCTGAACTGCTTTCGGATCAGCCGGAAGCACCATAACATCAGGATTATGTGGGCTGACATACGCTTTCTTATCGCTTCTCATATTCTGTTTCTTCCTGTTACTCCAGATTAAGCAGATAATACTTATCTGGCTTCGTCTTATAGTCAGATTTCACGGTTTCATCTAAATGCACGATAAATCCGTATTCATTAAAGTGCGGCTCTACAAAGTATCTCCCTGTGTCTCTCTGTATAATAGAATAGATAAGGTCAATGAACACATCGTTCTCAATACGAATGCCGCGCCATTTTCCGCTGTAAACTTCCTGCGGGATATAGATAGCGCCGTCAGTGGACTCCTTTAACACACGGATACCAAAACGCCTGTCGTCCTTGTGATACATCAGATGAATCTTATCCGGGTTATTGATGATTCGGAGCAGCTTCAGCGGAATGATAAGAGAACGATCAACTATATGTACACGCACGACATTGATTGCCTCGTCATCATCAATCTCCTCGGAGGTCAGTCTACCTGTGCGGACATACTTCTGCCCCTCCTCGTCAATATATACCTCCTCGCCGATAGCATAGATTCCGTGGTAGAAGCCTTCAATATCAAGTTCCAAAGCATTCAGCACACGGCAAGTCACTTCAAATGCTGCTGTGCGGATATTTCGCTCACCGGACTCAAATTTTTTGTATGTAGATAACGGGATTCCAGCTCTTTCAGCAATTTGCTTCTGCGTCAGCTCCAAAACAAGCCGCCTCTCTTGCAACACACTATTAGCGCAGTCAAGGTGAACTGTACTGAAGCCACTGAGATCGATGCTATCATCAGATAGATTTTTGTTTTCCATAGTTCTTCCTCCTTCAAGTTAGTACCGTATTGTGGTTTTTATAGAACCGCATTGGGTTATATGTATTATAGCACAGGAGGAAAGGTTTGTCAAGGGGTACGGAAAAAAATTTTGTGGGAGCGCTTCTGCGATATTGTCGGCGGAATTTCTATTGAAAAAGTGCTGTACGGGGATTGAAAATTGAGGGGGATTGTGGTATAATGGAAGATGTATAATTATACGCAAAGGAGGCCGCTATGCAAGACAATATCCTGACTCATAAGCTATCTGATAAGCAAATTGAAGCCGTAAACGCTATCGATGAAGATGTCGAAATCATAGCGTGCGCTGGTGCGGGAAAGACCGGTGTTGTAACACGCCGCATCATTAACATCCTGAAAAGCAAGCCCGAAGTACATCCAGAAAACATCGTAGCTTTCACATTCACAAAGAAAGCCGCCGAGGAGCTGAAAAGCCGTATCTATTCTATGGGACAAGCTGTTCTGGGAAATACGCAAGGCTTTGCAAATATGTATATTGGCACGATCCACGGCTTCTGCCTGCAAATGCTGCAGGAATTTCTGCCGGAATTTCAGTCATTCTCCGTTTTGGATGAAATACATACAAAACTGTTCGTTGAGCGATACTATGAAGAGATCGGCATGACGGATCTGGAACTGCAAAAATATATCGAAACGGATCTGTTCGTGCGTGTCATGAGTATGCTCAATGAAAACTGGTACGACTCTGATAAATGGAGTAAGGAAGTTCAGACTGCATTTGAGAAATATAAGAAAAAGCTGTATGCCGAGAAGTATTTTGACTACTCGCTGATTCTGCGTGAAATGGTGCAACAGCTTGAAAGCAACCTCGTTTTTCAAGGTATCATTGCTGAAAAGGTAAAATACCTCACTGTGGACGAGTATCAGGATACCAATCCAGTGCAGGAGAAGCTCGTGCGTCTGCTCAAAGACCTCGGTGCAAATATCTGCGTGGTGGGTGATGACGATCAGACGATTTATCAATTTCGCGGCAGCGATTCCAATAATATTCTGACGTTCATGCAGCGGTACAACATCCAGAAATATATTGTACTGGATACGGACTATCGCAGCACAAAAGGCATTGTCAGTGTTGCTCAAAATGTCATCCTGAACAACTCCCATCGCCTTCCAAAGAAAATGGATTCCGGCTGCAGCACTGTATATGATGACGGCGATATTGTTTTCAAGGAAACCATGCTGTCGGAAGATGAATACGAATTCATTGCAGAAAATATCGTAAAGCTGCATGACATCGGCGTGCCGTATTCGGAAATGGCAATCCTTCTCCGCAAGCGGAAGATTGGTCCCGACATTGCCGAAACACTCTCCGAGCATGACATTCCTTTTATTATAGAAGGTGTCAATGAACTGCTTTTTACGCCGGAATGCAAAGCGGCAAAGGGCATCTTTGAGTATCTGAATGGTGATATTGACTCAACGGAGCTGTTCAAGCGCTGGCTTGCCGTAGACTACCCCTTCAACAAGAAAGAAGTCGCTGACAGCCTGCAACTGCTCATGACGACCGATGTTGCAAAGATGAAGTTTTACACAGAACTGAATCTTCAGCAGATATACCATGATTTTCTAAAGGGTATATCGCTTGTGGAGGACGGCAGACCGGAAACGGAGATCATCCTCTATAACCTCGGCAAATTCAGTCAGGTCATCGGTGACTATGAGGTCATCAATTTCACGCTGAAGCCGAAATCGAAAATATACGGCTTCTGTGCGTTCCTGAAATATACCGCCGGGGATTATTATCCGGAGGGCTATCTTGACAATTCCTATACAAAGCCGGATGCTGTTTCCATCATGACTGTTCACCAGTCGAAAGGTCTGGAGTATGCGGCGGTGTTCATCCCCGGACTGAATAAGAACTACTTTCCGGCGCAGCGTGTCGGTGGCAAGGGCGTGTGGCACGTTATTCAGCGCAACTGGATCACGGGGTCGAGCCGCTTTGATGGCGATTTGGAGGACGAGCGCAAGCTGTTCTATGTTGCCGTCACCAGAGCGAAGAAGTATCTGTTCATATCCAGGGCGAAAGATACCCGCGATAAAACCATCTCGACATTTTTCGTAGAGGCGCAGGGCTCGCCGTGTATGCTTCCGTATGACAGATCGGCCGTCTATGATCCGAAGCATCTGCCGGAGCTGCGGCAAAGCAAGATGCCCCTCACGCTGAACTTCTCGCTCCTGCAGGACTACTTTGAATGCCCCTATCGTTTCAAGCTGTCCATGTTCTACGGCTTTCAGCAGCCGTTCTCGGAGCTGATGGGATACGGTAATGCGCTACATGATATTGTGCGGAACATCAATCTTGCAGCGATCAACGGCACGCCGATCACGGATGACTTCATCAAGCAGACGTTCGATCAGGTGTTCTATCTGCCGTATGCAAAGCAGGTACAGTTTGAGAGAATGCTTGAAAGTGCAAAGCGCAGCATCAAGAAGTATGTTGAGCATAATGCAGACCGATTCAGCGAGATACGCCTTGCCGAGTCGCAGATCGAGATTGATCTCGGTGACGGCGTTACCGTGAATGGACGCATCGACATGGTGCGTGAGGAAAGCATTGATGGTCAGCCGAAAACGGTGATCGTTGACTTCAAAACAGCAAACAAGCGGGTGCTGGAGGCGATCAACAGCCAGCAGCTCAAAATATATGCGCTCGGCTATCAGCGGCTGACAGGTGCAACGGCAGACTTCATGGAGATCTATCATCTCGATTCCGAGAATACCGCCAGAGAGCCGGTCACGGATGCAACGATAGCAGGCGTAGAAACGGAAATCAAACAGGCGGCTGACAGCATCCGGCGGAACAATCTGCCGAGGCGGTGCAGCAAGGAGAACTGCTCCAAGTGTCGGCTCGGACACTTGTGCTTGAGTAAGACGGAACAACGAAAATACACTTAATGGTGACTATATGGCCAATGATAAAAAACCAACAACAGATGAACACTTTGTACCAAGAATGCATCTGCGTCGCTTTTCTGAGAGAAAGCTAAATAAAGGAAAGTTTAAAGACCTAATATGGGCATATAATCTGACTGAAATGAAGCAGCTTCCTGATCAAATTCGTATTGAAAGTATCTGCTTTGAGAAACACCTTTACGAATTTAAGGATGAAGAAAGCAACTTCATTTATAGGAACAGCGTAGAAAATACTCTGTCTCGTTATGAAATAGAGTTTTCAAACACTATCGGTCAAGTATTGAGGAATGCCGAGAATGATAAGAATCTTCACACGAGATGCTTTCTATCCTCCAAAGAAAAAGCACTATTAATGGCATTTATGACATTGCAAATCTTACGATATCCATTTGTATTATCCAGTGCCGAAGACCTACTCAATGAAATGTTTCCCGATCAATTAAAAGCAAATGAGGCTAGAAATGTTGCTGTATGGAACTGCTTAGATGCTTTTATTGATGGGAAGTTTGATGTTGAGAGAAACAGCATCTTCTGGCGGATTGCAAACTGGTTTGAGGATATGGCGTTTATTATTGGGCGTTCCAAAGAACCTGTTTTCTTCACAGCGGACCGGCCGATTTTCCTTTTCCATAGTGAACGGGATACGATTGATTTTAGTATGGATCGACCAGAAAAAGTCATCTTTCCGCTCTCACCAACTATGGTGTTGTACATGATACCAAACAGTGAAGAAACACGCAGAAAACGCAATGTTCTTATGGATTTACCCGATGAATTTATACGAGAGGTTCAGTGGAGTATAGCTCAATGCGCTAAAGAGTGGATATATTCTCGTTATCCAATCACTGAAGAGCAACTTCAACTCATAAAAGACGCAAGAAGAATAGATAAATAGGAGGACACACATGGCAAACCTGTCACAACAGAAGCGAGAGAGGATGCTCGCCTTTCTCGAAATGCTGAAATCGCAACACACGGACGATGATTCCCTGATTGCGCTCGGCGAGATTGAAAAGGAGCTGAAGGCAAAGAAATATGGTCTTGTGTGGGAAGAGCACGAGGAAGCTGTCGATGTAATGATGCGGACACATATCCCTGTGTTCACGGCAGATGAGAGCATGGAGATCAACGGTGATCCCAATAGTGAGCAGTATAACTTCCTGCTTGAGGGTGACAACCTGCACTCCCTACGCCTGCTTGAAAAAACACATTCTGGTAGAATCGATTTAATTTATATTGATCCGCCTTACAATACAGGGAACAAGGAATTCATTTATGATGATACAATGATTGGCGATGATGATACTTATAAACATAGCAAGTGGATTTCCTTTATGAGAAGCCGTCTGCAAATGGCATGGAAACTTCTTAGTAATGCAGGTGCTATTTTCATCAGTATAGATGATAGAGAACAGGCTAATCTTAAATTGCTTTGTGATGAATTGTTTGGTGAGTCTTGCTTTTTAGCTGATGTTATATGGCAACATAGTTTACAAGCAAATGGATATGGTGGAAAATTTGTTTCTCAGTTTAATCATACTTTAGTATACGCAAAACCACAGTTCATTTTGAAAAATCTACCGAGGACTGATAAAGACAATAAGATGTATAGAAATCCAGACAATGATCCGAGAGGACCGTGGAGAGCTGGATATTGTGTAAACGGATTGTACAGACCAAATTTGGTATATGAAGTCATTGCGCCTAACGGAAATATCATTGCTCCTCCAGAAAAAGGTTGGAGATGGAGTAAAGAAACTATGCAATCAAAAATAGATTCTGGTGAAATAATCTTTAATGCTGATCAAACGAATATCATACACAAACTCTACCTCTCTGACTTAGATGGAAAGGTTCCAGAAAACATTTGGGTTGGAGGTGTGGCAGGAACTACTCGTCAAGCGACGGCTGAACTGAAGGATATATTTGGCGGTAAGGCACCGTTTGACACTCCAAAGCCTACAGAATTGATAAAGCGTATTATACATATAGCGTCAAATCCTAACTCTATCGTTCTTGACTTCTTTGCGGGTTCAGGTACAACGGCTCATGCAGTATTAGCTCAAAATGCCGAAGACGGCGGAAAGCGCAAGTTCATCCTCTGCACAAATAACGAAAACAATATTTGCGAGGGAGTAACCTATCAGCGCATAAAAACCGTCATCACCGGAAAGCGTCAGGATGGCAGCGAATACTCTGAAGGCATCCCTGCAAACCTCATGTACTTCCGCACGGATTTTGTAGAGAAAGAGTCGGAGGAACTGTCCGAAAACCTCTTAGAACATATCCGTGAAATGATACAGCTTGAGCATGGTGTCAAGATCGATGACCAGAAGTATGTCATCATCATGACCGATGAGGAGATGGATGCTTTCGAGCAGAATATCGGGAACTACCCCGATCTCTGTGCAGTGTTCATCAATCAGGATGTGTTCCTCTCTTCTTCGCAGGAGGCGCTGCTTGAAAAGATCGACTCCTACATCATTCCGGATTACTACTTTGATTTTGAACTGAGGGAGGCGGGCGAGATATGGTAAACGGCATCGAAAACTACGAATTTCAGGAAAACTGTGTCGATTTCCTTTACAATAAAACAACCGCCTCCGGAACAAAGCAGATCGTTACGGTCAAAGCACCGACCGGAGCAGGCAAAACCGTCATTCTGGTGAAGTATGTTGATGCATATCTGAAGAACACAGACGGCAAGACTGCGTTCGTCTGGCTCTGCCCCGGAAAGGGCAATCTGGAGGAGCAGAGCAAGGATCGCATGGACTCGCTTGCACCGCACATCGACACCCGTTCGCTCCCGTACTCCATGCTCTGCGGTTTCGAGGGCAGGAGCGTCACCTTCATCAACTGGGAGCTTGTCACCCGCAAGAAGAATAATGCCCTCAAGGACGGCGAAAGAAAGAACCTCTTTGAGAAGATCGAAGAAGCGCACAACGACGGAATCCGCTTCATTGTCATCATTGATGAAGAGCATGAGAACAACACCTCAAAAGCTAATGACATAATCGAGGCGTTCAAGCCCGTGCATATCATCCGTGTATCCGCTACGCCAATCAAGGTGCCGCATCAGGAATTCTACGAAATTCCGGAGGAAGAGGTCATCGATGCAGGGCTTATCACACGGGCTATCTATGTCAATGAGGGCGTGGAGGACTCGGAGCGTATTTCCGATGATTATGACATTCTACTCAAATTAGCGGATATGAAGCGTCAGGAGATACTCGGAGCATATGACTCTATCGATGTCGATATCCGTCCGCTGGTGCTGATTCAGTTCCCTGTGGGGCAGCCTGAAACCATCAAGGCTGTTGAGGATAAACTCGCATCAATGGGCTACACCTACGATAACGGCATGGTCAACATCTGGATGAGCGATCAGAAGGTTATCAGTGAAGACCTCACCGCACCCAACGGTGCGCCTGCGTTCCTGCTCATGAAGCAAGCGGTTGCTACCGGCTGGGACTGCCCCCGCGCCAAGATTCTCGTCAAGCTGCGTGAGGGCGGCAGTGAGCGTTTCCAGATCCAGACCATCGGCAGAATCCGCCGTATGCCGGAGCGTAAGCACTATCTTTTTCCCGGCGTTCTCGATCTATGTTTCATCTATACCCTTGACACCGAGTACAAGAACGACCTGTTGACTGCACTCGATAAAGCATATCAGGTCAGAAAGCTGTTCCTGAAACCGGAAGTGCGGGATTTCTCCCTTACCAAAGAAATGCGTAACCACGATGTTGATAGTGATATCGGTGAACGTGAGATGATGCGCAAGGTATATGAGCATTTCAAGGAGAAGTATCACCTCGGTTCCAGGACAACAGATAACCAGCTCGCTCTCGAATCAGCGGGATACAGCTTCTCACACGAGATTGACAGTCAGGTTCTCCGCGGTGAATTCAGAACCGCATCCGATCTGGCGAATGCCGGCTCATCGAAAAAGGTAGAGATCAAGACGAAAATCAACACTCATACACATGGTATCTACCTCATGCGCGCTGTTGAGGATATCAAGACAATCACATCCATTCCGGCGCAGAGAGCCAGAAAGATTCTGAACCGACTTTTCCTAAAAGGGAAAAAGACAAAGTTCAAACTAATTGCATTGAATACAAGCGATTTCTATGCATTCATCATCAACAATATCAAAATGCTCAAGCAAGAATTCCGCGAGATCATGGCGAAGGAAAGCGGCAAGCAGCTCCAACTCGCTATGTCCGGGCAGGCAAAAACTGCAACGTTCACAATTCCTGAATCGGAGCTGTATAAATTCAGCTTTGTCAAGCAAATCAAGCCGATGACGAAAAACGTCTATGCAGGCTATACTACGGAATTTATTACCAGTGAAACTCGAAAAAGCGATTCGGAACGCCTCTTTGAGAAATTCTGCGAGAGATGCGATGCGGTCGAATGGGTATACAAGAACGGTGATGCCGGACAGCAGTATTTCTCTGTTGTATATCTGGATGGTTTCTCCGGCAAGCAGTGGCTGTTCTATCCCGACTACATTGTGAAGCTCACAAACGGCGAGGTTTGGATCATCGAAACAAAGGGCGGAATGAGTGCCGGCTATTCAAAGAATATTGATATGCAGGTCGAGAACAAGTTTGAGGCATTCAAGGACTATGCTAAAAGATATGGTGTAAAGTGGGGCTTTGTACGAGATAATGATGGTGATCTATTTATTTGTAATACGGAGTATACCGATTCAATGGTCGGCGATAACTGGCAGCCGCTTGAAAGCGTGCTGAAGTGAGGCGCGATAATGAACACCTTTGAAGCTCTCATGAAAATCGCTGCTCTGCTTGCGAAAGGCAACGTCAAAGAATCCCTTGAATACTATAATGAGCCAACGGAATCATCGCCGCCGCTATCCGAGTGTACACATTACTTTGAACAACTGCTGTCCTCACTGCCGGAGGATATCAAGGTAAAGTACTGCTTTGAACTGAACGGCATTAATAACGAGATAGCCGATCTGAAGGACGGACGTTATTATGAAAGGCTGCATAGTCCCGGCATTCCGTTGATAACCACAATCGGCGACCGCCTACAATACAGATTAGAACTGCTAATAGACGCAATTGCTAATGATAAGCCGGGATTTATGGAGAGCGGGAATAAGACGTAACTACAAAATGTAAAAAGGAGTAAACCGCCATGCCCACACAACACGATGCAAACTTAGCATTCCTACAATCTAAAAGCTTTGATACGAATTCTCCTGAGTCTCTGGAGAAGGCTCTCTCATGGCTCCGCACCACCGATGGCGATAATCTCATGTACGGTGAACCGAGCGGAGACGATTTTGATAAGATGGTCGGTGAGATGCGGAGACCGATGCTTATTGATAGTGTGGAGAGGGCGATTAAGCAGATGGCTTTATCCTAATACGACTTTTCCACATTTACCAACAGCTTTTCAACAGAGTTTTGAACACACCATGCTGTAGTATCCGACAACATAGTAAGAAAGGAGTCTATGGATGTCCACAGACGATATGAATACGACCACAGAGGACACAGCCCCTCTCCTCGACCGAAACCTCTACAAGGCAGTTAAGCGCATGGATAGAGTCACGCTCGAAGGGCTATTAAACGATATCTTTGAACGCGGACGGAAGAAAGGTCTGGCTGAGGCAGGGGTGATCGTTGATGAAGATGTTGATGGTACTGATGACAGCAAGATTTTGGATCTTCGAGAGATTGAGAAAGATATAAAAGCCATCAGGGGTATCGGAGAAAAACGTGCCGAGGAGATTATGAGGATTTTTGAGAAGCATCTGGGAGTGTGAGAAGCTGACTACCTCGTTGACTTCTAATGCTGCTTGAATGTCAAGACTTTATGTTTCCTTTCTGATATAATAGAGACATCAAATAAAGGAGGTACTCAACACTATGAGTAAAGTTCTTGACACTGCGTTAACTATCATTGATCGGGACATCCGCCTCAAGCACAGCGAGATCGTAAGGAAGGTTTACGCCGAGACCGGTTACTGCGACCAGGATTACAACAAATATCTTGCTGTTGTCTCGTCTGGAGCATTCACGCTGCGTGACTACATCCGAAAGCGTAAGCTCTTCTTTGCTGTAGGTGACCTGATCAACCATCCTGAGAAGCCGCTGGCTGAGATTGCGCTGGAATACGGGTATTCTGATCAGTCGGCTTTTACGAGGGCTGTGACCAAAGAGTATGGGAAAACTCCCTCGGAACTGCGAAGAGAAAAGCCGGAAATCCCGGACAATCGTGAAGTGCTGGATAGCCTCCTTGCATCAAGCAGCAGACTCGACGCAATATTCGATAAGATGGACTCCCAAAAATATATGAGCTCATCGGACTGGCGCTATTTTGAGGACTTTATCCACGCTACGGATGAACTTGGATTTGATACTTCTACCTGCTGCCTTATTTCCGAGTTGTCTGAAAAACTGTCGATTCCGTTTGGCTATCTTCTTCAGAAGTGCTTTGAAATGGCTATTATGTGTGAACAGGAAGACAGAAATGCACCTGATGAAATAGATATATATATGATGGAACTTGGTATTGAAAGCGGAGATGAATTAGATGCCTTGTGTCTGCACTATGATTGCAAATGGTATGAATTGACTTTGGTTCAGGTAAAGATGTATCAGCTTGGAATCGATTCGGAAGAGGAATTGGAGAGAATTTGGAAATTTTACGATTGCAAGTGGATGCTTGGTGATCCATATCCGATTACACGCGAGATGGTGCAGGATTATCGTAATAAGCATAAATAAGTGAATAGTCAAAGGAGGGCAGAAAATGTATATTGCCTTAGATAAAGAACAAAAACGCATTTCAATTAGTGATGCGGTTCAGGGCGATACATTCTTCTGCCCTGTTTGTCTTGAAAAGATGTTTGTGAAGTCAGGTACTGAACGAGCACGTCATTTTTCTCATTATCCGAATTGCGAATGCAATGATAGCTGGAACGGGCAGTATGATATGTCCGACTGGCATTACGGGTGGCAGAACCAGTTTCCGCCTGAGAATCAGGAAGTAGTTGTTCAGTGCGATGATATACGCCACAGAGCAGATGTTCTGACTGACAGAACAGTTGTGGAGTTTCAGCACAGCCCGCTTTCTTCCGGAAAGTTTAATGACAGAAACGTGTTCTATCATGGAAATATCGGGTATAAGGTTGTATGGCTGTACGATATGCGAGAGGATTATGAGCAGGAATTAATCACAGAATCAGCTGTGAACCAATTCGCATGGAGCAAGCCGCGTTCAACATTTCGGAAGTATAACCTGCGTGCCGGTGAAATCGACTTGTTTTTCCAGATTGCTGATGAGGGAGAATGCATCCTTCATATTCAGGCTTTTACCAACGATGGATTCCTTATCAAATGTAAGTATACGAAGGATGCATTTTTAGAGTATGTCGGTCTGATTAATGGTGTTTGCCCTCTGCCGCTACATCTGGATATGCAAATAGATGAGGTATTCCGGACGTTTTCTGAAAAGTACAAAATCAGATTGAACCCACAGCAGCAGCGTGCAGTACAGGCAGTCAGTGGTGCTAATCTGATGATTGCTGTCCCCGGCAGCGGTAAGACCACAGTCATGGTTGCTAGAATGGGCTACATGATCTACTGTAAGAAAATCGCTCCGGAGAATATCCTTGCGATCACATATACAGTCAGTGCGACTAATGACATCAAACGGCGTTTTGCAGAGAAATTCGATCCCGAGATAGCAAAACGTCTAAACGTTCGCACTATCAATTCCCTGTGTGAACAGGTAATCAATAAATATGTTCAGATACATCAGCGTACACGATTTACAATGCTGAAAGCGAATGAGCAAGCCAACATCATTAAGTCAATCTACATTGCGCTTACTGGTGACCAATTTCCGCACGAAGCAGATTTAATTGCAGCTCAGACAGTTATCAGCTACATCAAAAATATGATGATGACAACGGCTGAACAGAGGGCTGAGTATTTGCATGATGAGCCTTTCTATGAGGAGTTCTTCAATAAATATGTCAACACGCTCAAATCGCAACAACGCATGGATTTTGATGACCAGTTGATCTATGCAAGGAGTATCCTGATTATTTACGCAGATGTATTAGCATGGTTTCAAGCTCAATATCAATATATCTGTGTGGATGAAGCGCAGGACACATCAAAAATTCAGCATGAAATCATAAGAATACTTGCATCGAAGCATAACAATATCTTCATGGTTGGAGACGAAGACCAGAGTATTTATCGCTTCCGTGCGGCTTACCCTCGTGCGCTCCTTGACTTCACTGACACATATACCAACCCGTACATCCTGTTTCTTGAGACGAATTATCGCTCTACTAAGCCCATCGTCTCTGCAGCACAACGGTTCATAAGCCAGAATATCAATCGTCATTCTGAAAAGCACATGGTTGCCAGCCGAGGCGATGGAAAGCCGATTGAGAGAATAACGGTCAGAAAAAAGCATCAGCAGTATTCTGCAATTGCTGAGATATCCAAGAAAGAGCACGGTCAGATGGCAGTACTTTATCGCAACAACGGCAGTGCTATTCCTTTGATGGACTTGTTCCTTCGTGAGAGTATCCCATTTGTTCGTCTGAAAGAAGCTGGAGAGAACTTTTTTACAAGCAAGGTCGTTCAAGACATTGTTTATTTCCTGAGATTCGCTATCAATCTGAATGATGCCGAAGCATTTAATCAGGTGTATTATAAGTGCGGATATGGATTCAAAAAGAATGCAGCATATTGGAGCTGTAGAAAAGCTACGCAGAAGCGAATCACAATAGCCGATGAACTGATAAACCAGATGTCTCAATGGCCAACATTGATGCGTAAAGCGGAGGATTTCCGGAATAAGTTCAAGAAAATCGCAGCCTCAAAGCCACATGATGCAATTGACTTGATTTGCCGTTTCTGGTACTATGCCTATGCCAAGGAAAAGGAACTTGACATAGGAAAGGTGGACATTCTATATGCCTTGGCCGTTCATGAGGAGACCATAAAAGGATTTCTTGCACGACTGGAGCAGTTGCCGCAGTTGATTGAGAGCTACAAATGCACAGAGGAGAACCCTGTCATACTCTCAACTATTCATTCCGCCAAAGGGCTTGAATTTGATACAGTCTATATCGTAGATGTTTATGATGGATGTCTCCCACATTCGTGCCGGGAAGATGCACCGGAGCAGGAGCGTGTCGATACTTATGAGGAAGAGAGACGCTTATTCTATGTGGGGATCACACGTGCAAAGAACGAACTGCATTTGTTCTATGTCAGCGAATGCGCATCTGAATTTGTGAATTCGGTTGCTCCACCCGACAGAACAGCAAGAGAGCCGGTCATCCGTCATCCTGATGTTCAAATTAAAGAACCGAAAATGGAAACGAAACCCATTCAGGCTGATTCAGACCTTGCGCCGTATACCGTCAACACACGGATAAAACATGCTACTTATGGCGAAGGGATTATTGTCGGACTTGAAACCATAAGAGATGATATCCATGTGATAGAAGTTCAGTTTGATAACGGATCAAAGAGCAAACTTCAGCTTGAGGTGGTAGTGAGAATCGGCTCTATTCATTTAGTGTAAGCTGTTTTCTTGGAGGTGAACTGCACTTCGGCAAGTGCGGCAAGTGTGCGGAGCAGATCGTGGAGAATGATAAGAGAGGATGGCGGCAGAACTATATGGCAGTAGAAAACGGAGAGTGGATCATGCGGGGCTTGTCTTGGGATGATCCATATAGGATACGCACATGGCAGGAGCTTGTAAGCTGGGTAAACGAGATCGGCTTCCTGCCGCTGTTCGCAAATGACATCACAGGCTTTTCGGCAGAAGAGCATGTCTCCTCGAATTACTGGTGGACTGGTAACAGGGAGCAGGATCCATGGGAGTGGCGGGAGATCATCGCCGCAAGTCATCAGGTTGCATACGGGAAGTTCTTTGACAAGAAGGCAGGCTTTATCAGCAAGAAGTGGCTGCCGTACTTTGCAAATTATAGGCGTAACGGCTATGATTTTGATTCACGCTATGAGGACGGACTAGCAACTTACCGAGAGAAGGTCATCATGGATTATTATATACTACGCGCTATTGCAAAATATCTATTTTGCAACCGCCGTCTTTGACGGCGGGCGGCGCACAGCGCCGCTAGCGCTCCGTGATACAGCCTCTGTAAAAGGTCGCACAGCGACCTTTTGGCTGCTTCGCAACCTGCAAAATATACATTCGTATATTTTGCAACAGAGGCAAGTATATCAGTGAAGATAGCGATGGTGATATACTCTGGAATCAGGATGTGATTCTCTCAACAGAACTGAAAAAATTATTCGGTTTCGGCAAGGGTGGACTAAAAAACTATCCCGGCATCATCACTGGGCTGCAAATGCAGCTATATCTCGTAATCACAGACTTTCAGCGACGCAAAAACAAGAAAGGCGCAGAATACGGAATGAGTGTTTCTGTAATGTTCCCGCCGGAAACGATCTGGGGGTATGATCTTATGACGAGTGCTTACAGTGAGGAGCCTGCGGAATCGTGGCAGCGGATATTTGACCATGTGAAGGGGCTGTATCCGGATAGTGAAGATAGTGCTGTAATCGGATTGATGACTGGCACGCTGCCCTTGCTCGATACCGTTTACTCGGACGTGCCTGAATGCGAATGTGGTTGATATTATCGGTATCCGTATAGAACTCGCAGTCAGTGATAACTGTGTTCTTGAAATTCAAAAGCTTCTTGCAGAGAAACTTGGCAGATTCCATATTCAGGAGCACCTCTGGTGCGGTAAATGCAGAGTGTGTACTCTAACATCTTACAACATCAGGATAGTTCCTGCAAGGCGACCGCCACCCTTGACAGAACCTGAAAGAAATGCTATGAAGTCGGTACCGACGGTGACGAACTCAAGAACAGCTTTGTAGGTTCACCGTTGGTCAGCCATTGTAGCATTTCTTTCAGAACCTGTCAAAGGCAAGCCGCCTTACGGCGGTGGCTGGCTTTGCCTCTGGTTCGGAATCTAAGAACAGCTTTGATGTGTGGCTGACAGGTCGATTTTTACCCACACTCATGCCAGAAGCCTCCAATTTCCGCTTGTATCTCTCGGTGTACATACACAGACGCACGCAGTGTATTCGGACTGGTTTTTGCGGCACGGACTGCGGTTTGCGCCGGAAACAGAAACGGCAGCAGCAAATCAGATTCTTCCGCTTGTACGGCACAATCTCGGAATCGGGTTTGTCCCGGCACCGTTTTTACAGGATTCCTCCGGTGTATATGCGCTCACACTGTCAGAGGTGTTGCCACAGTTTTCTATCTGCCTTCTCAGTCGGAACGGGGATATTTCGAGCATTGCAGCGAGGGGGTTCATGCGGAGTTTGATCAAAAGTGCAAATATGAACAGCGACTCTGCCTAAACAGAGCCGCATCATTCATTGCACGGAATGCAGCATGGAAACTGCATCTGTAATTGTTTTTTCAAGCGCCTGTTTTCCGTAGGCATCGACCTGTGCTTTGTTTCGGTCACCGTGTGTCAGGCAGCCGGCACCCCCGATGCAGCCGCCCTCACATGCCATTCCTTCGATAAAGTTCGCATCCAGTGTGTTGCGCTTTTTGCGCATGAGCGCAGCTTTGCATGCCTCAATGCCATCGCAGGGGCACGCCTTGACCGCAAAGTCTGTAATCTGATGCTCTTTCGCGGCCTGTGCGACTGCCTCGGAAACGCCGCCGCTTCTTGCAAAGATTCGGCCGTAGAAAGAGGCATTGTCCAGCACATCCTCCTCTAATTCGGAAAGCTCAATATCTCTGCTGTCAAACAGTGCCTGCAATTCTTCAAAGGTCAATGCAGTATCTACATACGGTTTGACAGACGCAAGCTGCACCTCCATTTTTTTCGCAGTACACGGTCCGATGAAGATGATTTTTGCGTTTTCAGTTGTATCCTTGATATACTTTGCGATCATTGCCATTGGTGACAAATTGTGCGAAATATGCTCTGCCAGTTCCGGATAGGCTGTCTGCACATAGCGCACGAATGCCGGACAGCAGGAACTTGTCAAAAAGCCCTTTTCTGCAAGCTCCTTCGATTCTTCATATGCGACCATATCCGCGCCGAGTGCCGCCTCGATCACAGTATGAAACCCCAGCTTTTTCAGTCCCGTCACAACCTGACCGAGCTTTGCATAGGTAAACTGGCTCGCAATAGACGGTGCGACCACTGCATAAAGCCGATAATTCTGCCCGGCTTCACTTTGCTTGATTAAGTCAACCACGTCCAACATAAAGGATTTATCCATAATGGCGCCGAACGGACATTGATATACGCAAGCACCGCAGGCAATACATTTTTCATTGTCAATGGCTGCGGCATTCTCACCATTGATTGAGATTGCCTTGATTTTACAGGCATTCTGACACGGACGTTTTCGGTTTGCAATCGCAGAATACGGACAGACCTTCGCACACTGCCCACATTCAACACACTTTGATTTATCAATATGTGCCGTATGATTTTGGTCGAATGAAATGGCACCGCGACGGCAGGCATCCTCACAGCGATGTGCAAGACAGCCGCGGCAGGAGTCGGTTACCTCATAACCAGCGGCAGGACATTCATCGCAGGCAATATCAATGACCTCTATTACATTCGGATTTTCCGGATTGCCCCCGATCGCGATTTTCACACGCTCGGCTAGAATTGCACGTTCTTTATAGACACAGCACCGCATGGTCGGCGTTTTTCCGGGTACAATCATTTTCGGAATGTTCAGAACGTTTTCCCAGAGTGTGCCCTGCCATGCCAGCCGCGCTACCTCACGCAGCACCTTGTATTTTAAATATTGTACTTTTGTATCAAATTTCCGCATGGCGGATCCCGTTCCTTCCCTCAGAAATAACTGACCTTGATGCGTTTGCCCATCTGCCTGAGCGCGGCGGAAAGCTCTTGTACCAGATTCATTTTTATGCTAAAATTGATCGGCAGATCAGGATTTTGATGTGCCGGATTGATCGCACGCCCGACATAGAAATTGATGTCTGTCGCTTCCTCAAACAGCATACGGCTGATCAGGGAAGCGCCGTCCCGTTTCAGACTCCAATGCTCATAGAGCGCATTTTGGTCAAGATGATCCTTCGCATATTCCAGCACTTTATTGACCGTGATGACCCCCTCTGTCACCAGATCAACTCCCTCAATGCTGGCAATCGGCGGTACATCGCCGCGTTCAAAATGAAGACTTGCCTGCAACGGTTTTTTGAGCCAATTTGCGGCAATGGTGGATGTAGTGCCGCCGCAGATAATGTGCTTGCCTTCCTTGGAGAAAAACAAACTCATCATACGGTCACAGTCATCCCGATTGGACGGCGGTCCGAATAAAATATTCATCGGCACACGCTTCCGTATGCGGATGACACACGCCGTTGCATCGTCACCGGGCTTATGACCGTATAGCTTGTCGCATTCGTCCACCAAGATCGTGGAGAGTGTTTTTGCCGTATACCCGACCGGTGCAAGCCCCTCCATAAAGTCAGCAATATCCTCTCGCTTCCAGCCGAAATTAAATGCCAGTCCGATTCCTGCGTGCGGACATCCGTCGCTCATCATAATAAAAATATCGTTTTCCTGTAACCGAATTTCCGAGCGAAATATTGTTTTTCCGCCGATATTCATTTCCGTCCGCGGATAGTCGATCACTTTTTCATCCCGAATCAAAATCACAAGCGGATTGTCATATTGAATCAACTCTGCAATTTCATTGTCGATCAGATGCACAATGGTAAATGTCGAATATGCGACACCGCGCACCGAACACACCGGCAGGGTCGCGGCAATGGTTGAGACGCACTCCTCAAGCGGCAATCCTGCGGCAAGCATTGTAGAAATGATTTTCGATGTCAATGTGGATAGAATGCTCGCCTTCACACCGCTGCCGAGCCCGTCTGCCAGAACAATGACAGACGAGTTTTCATTCTGCTCCACGATGTCGATATGATCTCCGCAGAGCTGCTCCCCGACGTGATTGACACTTTTATATCCGATATCTGCACAAAGATCATTCATCTTCCATCGACTCCTTGAGCTTTGACAGCGCAATTTTGGTTTCCGCCGCTGTTTCCCCGAGCAGAGATGCAATTTCCTGCACAATCCGCATCTGCTTGTCGATCACTTTATCCGCAACCTCAACCGTGTTTCGACTGATTGTCTCTTTTTTCTTTCGCTCGTTTTCCTCATTTGTCACATCACGCATGATGCATATGAGCATTTTACTCTCTCTGTCCTGCACAATGGTACGCTCCACAAAGCGGCTGTATTCTGCAAGATAAATACGTTCATTGTAGACACCGCGCCCTGTTTTCAGGACATCGAGAAAGATTTTCGGTTCCAGAATCCGCACGACCTGATCGCCCAGCACATCACCTGCATAGCGGATGTTCATGATTTGCATTGCTGCCGCATTGATCTGCTGCACCTCAAGCGATTGATTCAATACAATCAGACCGTTCGGTGTGTTTTTTACGATCGTATCCGAAAAACTTTCCGCTTTTTCCTTCAAATAAGGGAGGCACATGGACATATCGGCTTTTCCCTGATAAATCGCAATCGCCTTTTCCCGACAGGAGTCATATCCGCAGGAACCGCAGTTCAGCTCCTGTTCCGGTTTGAACTTCCCCATCTGTTCGAGAATTTGTCTGATCTCAATCTCGGACGGCAATGCCGCACTGCGTTCAATATAGGAAAACTGCTTTTGCAATGCGGCATAATTCGGCTGATGCACTGCAAAATCCGCCGTCCCCGCATATTGGGATACTGCGATATAATCACGCACAGGACTGCGCGGATGCCGTTCCATAGCAGGACCGCCGATGCAGCTTCCGGCGCAGGATGACATTTCAATGAAACATTGACGGAGTGTGCCGTTTTCAATTTCATGCAAAACGCGGATGCAGTTTTCCACACCGTCAACTGCCAGATATGTATACCCGGGCTGATTCTGCTCCATTGTTTTCAGGATGCCGCCTGCTGTCGGGAAAAATCTGGCACGCCCCTCGGTCTTGGGCGCATCAGACTGTTCCAAAGAAATATGTTCTTTTTTCAGCCAAGCGGACAGTTCATCAAAGGTTAAAACGGCATCCACCGTGTCGCCATAGTATTCCGCTTCATCCTTTTTTGAAACGCATGGACCGATAAAAACCGTTTTCGCATTTGGAATGCGTGCTTTGATATCCATGCAGTGCGCCTGCATCGGGGAAAGCACATTTGCCAAGTACGGCAGTGCTTTCTGGAAATATTTTTGAATCAGCAGATTTACAGTATGGCAGCATGAGGAGATCACGATGTCTCTTTTTTCATCACGAAGCAGCCGTTCGTATTCTCGCTTTACAAAGGTTGCACCGATTGCAGTTTCCTCAACATCGTAAAAACCAAGTTGTTTCAGTGCATTCCGCATGGATTCAATTCCAACACCGTCGTAATTTGCAATAAATGACGGTGCCAGACTGACTACGACCGGTGCGCCGCTTTGCAGCAATACGCGCACCTTTTCCGTTTCATCAACGATCTGTTTTGCATCCTGCGGACATACAACAAAGCACTGTCCGCACAGGATACAATCCTGCTCGATAATATGAGCCTGATTGCCGGAGAACCGAATGGATTTCACCGGACAATGCCGAATACATTTATAACAGTTCTTACAATTCGACTTTTTTAATGTCAAACAGCTTTTCACTCTGTTCACCTGCTTTCAGCCGAAAAGTGCTGTAGGATATGCATGGCAAAAAACTCCTGGAAATGCTCCTTTGTAATGCCGGGATAAATCTCGTCATCAATTGTGACTGTCACACCGATACGATTACACTTGCCGGTGCAAAAGCTCCCGACAAGTGTAATATCCTCATCCAGATGATGTTCGGCAATTGCGGATTGGAATAATGTGACGATATCCTCTGCACCTTTCAAATGGCAGGAAGAGCCGACACAGATTTCAACAATCATCATGTCATGAAACCTTTGCCTTGATCTGCGTTTCAAAGAAATCCCTGACGGTATCCGGCGTCACCGAGTAAAACATATCGTCAACCGTAACGCAGACCCCCTGCTGACATTTGCCCATGCAGAATGTTCCGCCAAGACTGACTGCATCGCCTAAGTTTTCCTCGGCGATCAGATACTGAAGCTGTTCAACAACCTGACGGGAGCCTTTCAGATGGCAGGATGAGCCAATACACACTGTAACTTTCATCAAAACCCCTCCTTACATATAGTCCACAACATCGACCCACGAGAGTAGGAATTCTCGTTCTTTGGTGTTTCCTTTTACGGACTGTGAAGCGGCAACAATCGGCATCCATTTCTGAACATACTGCATTGCAGTATTGCTCTTTTGACAGAAGACCGTGAGATATTGTTTTGCCCCCTCGATATCGCCGTTCAGCCAGAACAGCAGATATGTTCTGGCAGCATCTGCGGATGCATTGCCCTGTGTTGCGTGCGCCCAGTCAATGATGTACGGCGTTCCGTCCTCTGTAATGATTACATTTGACGGGTTCAAATCTCCGTGGCACACCTTGTTATGCTTTGGCATACCCTCCAGACGGGTATGCAGATCATAGCGCGTTGTCGCATTCAGATCCGCCTGACTGATCTTGTCGTTCATTTTGTCTTTCAGCTTACTGAGCAGCCGACAGGTTTTGGACTGAATCTCAAGCTGAATGTCAACAAGCAGCTCCAGATACTGCGCACGATTTTCGGGATGCTCCTCCATGAGCTGCGCAAGCGTCTTTCCCTTGATAAATTCCGAAACGATTGCCCATTTTCCGTCAATCATCAGAACCTCAATCAGCTTCGGCACATACAGTCCGGTTTCTTCGATTCGTGCCTGATTCAATGCCTCGTTCAGGACATCTGCTTTTGAGTATTCGGCATTGAATACCTTGATGCAGCGGTCGCCGTCACGGTAGACGGTTTTCGTGTTACGAACTGCGATGACTCGATCCAAATTCATGTTGTTCCCTCCTTACAGATTCTTGTGAATGCCGCGCTTTGCACGGTTAAATGCCTGCTTGACATCCTTTGCATCGGATGCCGCCGTAAGCTGACTTTCATCCGGCTTTGCTTCCTCCGTAAAGGTGTGTTCCCCATAGTAGGCATTCAGATACATTTGCCTGATCTCACTGAACAGCGGATACCGCGGATTCGCGCCGGTGCATTGGTCGTCAAATGCCTGCTCCGTCATATCATCGAGCCGTGCAAGAAAATCTGCTTCATCTGCAACATAGCCACGGATTGTCGGTTTAATGCCGATCCTGTTTTTCAGCGTGTCAATCTTGCGGATGAGGTTTTCGAGTTTTTCCTCGTCCGTATTGCCGCCGCAGCCGAGGTAGTCCGCAATTTCTGCATAACGCGCAAGTGTATGCGGATGATCGTACTGTGGGAATGTTCCCATCTTCGCAGGCACCTCTGCGGCATTGAAGCGCAGTACCTCATCAATCATCAATGCGTTGGCAACGCCGTGCGGCAGATGGTGGAATGCGCCGAGTTTATGCGCCATCGAATGGCAAACGCCGAGAAATGCGTTTGCAAACGCCATACCTGCCATTGTTGCTGCGTTCGCCATTTTCTCACGAGCTTCGGGATCGTTCTGACCGTTTTCATACGCACGCGGCAGATATTCAAAGATTGTTTTCAATGCACGCAGTGCAAGCCCGTCGGTGTAATCGGTCGCAAGCATGGAAGCATACGCCTCCAGCGCGTGTGTGACCGCATCAATGCCAGATGCCGCGGTCAGTCCCTTCGGTGCCGTCATGTGGAAATCGGCGTCCACAATCGCCATATTCGGCAGAAGTTCATAATCCGCAAGCGGATATTTGATGCCGGATTGTTCATCCGTGATAACGGCAAACGGCGTCACCTCCGAGCCGGTTCCGGCAGAGGTCGGAATGGCAATAAAATAAGCCTTTTCGCCCATTTTCGGGAAAGTATAGATCCGCTTGCGGATATCGGAAAAGCGCATTGCCATATCCATAAAGTCAACATCCGGATGCTCATACAGCACCCACATGATTTTTGCCGCATCCATTGCCGAACCGCCGCCCAGCGCAATAATGACATCCGGCTGGAATGCCGACATTTGTGTAGCGCCCTCTTTGGCGCAGGCAAGTGTCGGGTCCGGTGCAACATCGAAAAATGTTGTGTGCTGAACCCCGATCTCATCGAGTTTATCAGTGATCGGCTTGGTATAATTGTTCTGATAGAGGAAGCTGTCTGTGACAATGAATGCTTTTTTCTTACCCATTACCGTTTTCAATTCATCCAACGCAACAGGCAGACAGCCCTTCTTCAGGTAGATCTTTTCCGGCGCACGGAACCACAGCATATTCTCTCTCCTCTCAGCGACTGTTTTGATGTTCAACAGGTGCTTGATCCCAACATTCTCGCTGACAGAATTGCCGCCCCATGAACCGCAGCCCAGCGTCAAAGAGGGTGTCAGTTTGAAATTGTACAGGTCGCCGATGCCGCCCTGCGAGGACGGTGTATTGACAAGAATACGGCAGGTTTTCATGCGTGCGGAGAATTCGTCGAGTTTTGCCTGCTCCGTGGCAGGATTCAGATAGATGGAGGATGTGTGTCCGTAGCCGCCGTCCGCGATCAGATGCTCTGCCTTATCAAACGCATCGTGAATGTCCTTCGCACGGTACATAGCGAGAACCGGAGAGAGCTTTTCATGTGCAAATTCTTCAGAGATATCAACGGATTCCACTTCTCCGATCAGAATTTTTGTGCCGTCCGGCACAGTGACTCCTGCGAGCTGTGCGATCTTTGCGGCACGCTGTCCGACGATTTTTGCGTTCAGTGCGCCGTTGATGATGATCGTCTTTCTGACCTTTTCGGTTTCCTCCGGGTTCAGGAAATAGCAGCCGCGCGCGGCAAATTCCTGCTTGACGGCATCATAGACCCGATCAAGTACAATCACGGACTGCTCGGATGCGCAGATCATGCCGTTATCAAATGTTTTAGAATGAATAATGGAATTCACCGCAAGAAAAATGTCCGCAGTGTCATCAATAATAGCAGGCGTATTGCCGGCGCCGACGCCGAGTGCAGGCTTTCCGCTGGAATATGCGGCACGAACCATTCCCGGTCCACCGGTCGCAAGAATGATATCCGATTCCTTCATCAGCAGATTTGTCATCTCAAGGCTCGGCACATCAATCCACGCAACGATATCCTCCGGCGCGCCTGCCTTCACCGCTGCCTCCAACACAACCTTTGCGGCTGCAATGGTGCATCCTTTTGCGCGAGGGTGTGGGCTGATTACAATACCGTTTCGGGTTTTCAGTGCAATCAGTGTTTTAAAGATCGCCGTGGATGTCGGGTTTGTTGTCGGAATGACAGCACCGATTACGCCAATCGGCTCTGCAATCTTTTTCGTGCCGAATGCCGCATCTTCCTCAATCACGCCGCAGGTCTTCGCGTTGCGATAGGCATTATAGATGTATTCGCTTGCATAATGGTTCTTGATGACCTTGTCCTCAGCAATCCCCATTCCTGTTTCTTCCACAGCAAGCTTTGCAAGCGGGATGCGCGCCTGATTCGCTGCGGTTGCTGCTGCAAGGAAGATTTGATCTACCTGTTCTTGTGTGTAAACAGCGAATTTCTGCTGTGCGGCTCTCACACGCGCAAGTGCCGCCTCCAGTTTTTCTACGCTGTCTACGATCTCATAGGCTTTCTGATCCATGATTTATTCCTCCTGATTGATTGTTGCCCCTCGGACCGATAGGGTAAGATGTGCCAGAGATAACGCAAGGTTCTCCTGCTGCACGATCACCGATTTCGGAACCTGTAATACGCACGGTGCAAAATTCCAGATTGCCGTGATCCCGCTTCGCACCATGAGATCACATATTTCCTGCGCCGAATTGACCGGCACGGTGATGATGCCGATGTGAACATCCTGCATCATGCAGAAGTGTGTGAATTGCTCCATCGGATAGACCGCGCTGTCACGCTGCTCGATTCGGCTGTCAAAAGCGGCAATGATTTTCAGACCGTAAGCATCAAAGCCCTCGAAGCCCAAAAGTGCTGAACCCAACTTTCCGGCTCCGACAATGACCGCCGGCAAAGTATGATGCTCACCCAGAATGGATTCCAGTTTTTTCAAGAGCGCATCGGTATGATAGCCGATTTTGGGTTTGCCGTTGCCGCAGACAGCATTCAAATCCTTACGAACCAACACCTCTCCCAGACTCAGAGACTTGGAGATATGCGATGCAGAAACTGTTTCGCCGATTTCTGCCGTGCGCAAATATGTCAGATATAAAGGAAGCCTGCCGAGCGTTGCTTTTGAACAAATCGGTCGTTTCACATCATCACCTCCGACCGCTTATATTATAACAGACAGAAATCGCTTTGAGAAGAACCAAAAAAGCATATCGGTCATATTGCTATCGATATAACTGATACGGAATACAAAACAGCAGTTCCTTTTTTTCTCAGAAGGAACTGCTGTATATGGCTCTTATTCATGAATATACGCACGTTTTGCGCGGCATAACTCTGTGATGAACTGCTGATCTAGCGGCGTTAACTGATAGTCCTTTCTGTGAATCAGGACGTCCTTATAAATGCGCTTGTTATCGGGACATTGCCGCTGCTCAAGCTGATAGCGTGCCAATAGTTGGTTCGGGAGCGGAGAGACCCACATAAAGGTTTCCGGATTCATAGCGAGCAGATCAAACTGACTTGCGCGCTCAAAAACAAAAATACGCCTGTTGATATGCTCGGACAGTTCCTCTTTTTTGACCGCCGACATCGGCAATGAGGGAACATACGGATCGGCGTGCGCAATTTCAATCAGTGAATCCAGATCGGAAAGACGAATTTCCGGCAACTGCATCAGACAGCTGTTTTTGCTTGCCACGATCATATACTGAAATTCCGATACAACCTCATAACACAATTCTTTCTCATCGAGCATTTGCTTGAAATATTTATCATAACTTGCCGCATACCGTATAATTCCGAGGCGGTAGTCCGAGGATAAAATATTGTGAATCGCGCGTGAGGAATTGGTTTCCTTGTAAAAAATCTCGGCGGAATCAGGTGCAATGCAGCGGGAAAACACTGCAAATGCTTCAGATATATAACTGGCACGCGGCACGGAAATCGAAAATTTCTGTTTTTTCGGAATCCCTTGCTGATACATTTTTTCAATATCATCAATCTGTCGAAGTACCTGCTTGGCATATGCGATAAATTCCTCGCCCTCCGGTGTCAGGCTCATTCCTTTTGTACTGCGCACAAAAATCGTGATGCCAAGTGCCGCCTCCAACTCCTTGATGCACCGGCTCAGATTGGGTTGTGCAATGAGAAGCTGCTCGGCCGCCTTATTCAGCGAGCCGATTTCCGACACCTTAACCGCATATTTCATGTGCAAAATATTCATGTTCGTGTTCCTCGCTTATCTTTTCAGTATTCCCTGTAAATTGCCGGATATAACATCTCAGCAGCTCTACATAGCGAACCGTGATCGCATTCATCGGTCTGTCCGATTTTGTGACATAGCCGATGTCCATCTGCTCATCGCTTTCCAGCGGAATGGAGACAATATTGTCTCCGTTCAGATCCGTGCTGAGGATCCCAGAGGAAATGGTGTAACCGTCCAGCCCGATCAGCAGATTGAACAGAGTTGCCCGGTCGGATACGACAAGATTCTTGGGGCTGTCTGCCGTGATATGCAGTTCCTCTGCAAAATAAAAGGAATTTTTGACGCCCTGATCGTAGGTCAGACGAGGATAATCCTTTAATTCCTCCAAGGTCACAGAGCTGCGCCCCGCCAATGGATTCTGACGGCTGACAAATATGTGCGGCTTGGCAGAAAACAGCGTTGTAAACTGCATTTCCTCCGTTTGCAGGATGTGCTGCATGACCTCTCGGTTGAACCGGGAGAGATACAGCACACCGATGTCGCTGCGGTGTGTGCGGATATCCTCAATGATCTCGCCGGTGCGCAGTTCCCGCAGGGTGAATTCATATTTCTCCTTTCCGCATTCCCGCACCAGTTCCACAAAGGCATTCACCACAAAGGCGTAATGCTGAGATGAAATTGCAAAGGCTCTGCGCGGCGGCGGCGCTGCCTTATATTCGCGCTCCAGCAGCTCTGTCTGCTCCACGATCTGTCGGGCATATGACAAAAACTTTGTGCCGTCCTCTGAAAGATACACGCCGCGGCTGCTGCGGTGAAAGATCACGATGCCCATTTCCTTTTCCAGTTCTGCAACGGATTTTGACAGGCTTGGCTGTGCAAGAAAGAGCTTCTGTGCAGCGGTTGTAATTGAGCCGCATTCTGCAATTGTGATAATGTATTTCAGCTGATTCAGGTTCATGATGAGACCACCTCGTCTCTATTCTACCACATTTTCCGAAATGTTGCAACTCTGAAAACCGAATGCCACGTCATAGCTTTTGGCTATGGCACTGCATGAAATTTTGATATTTCCGTATTGCCCCGATCTGTGGTATAATGACATCACCGACGAATCATACTGGAGGAATAGGCAAATGAAAACATCCATCATCGGCTACCCGAGAATCGGCAATCTGCGTGAATTGAAATTCGCAAGCGAGCAGTATTTCAGAGGCGAAATCACTGCCGCCGAGTTAGAGCAGACTGCAAAAGCGATCCGGCTGTACAATCTGAATCTGCAGAAAAACAGCGGTCTGGATTTCATCCCGTCAAACGACTTTTCGTTCTATGACGGCGTGCTGGACACGGCGTTTCTGCTGAACGCCGTTCCCGAGCGGTACACCGCGCTCGGTCTTTCCGCGCTCGATACCTATTTTGCCGCCGCAAGAGGCTATCAGGGCGAAAAAGGCGACGTGAAGGCACTCGCCATGAAAAAGTGGTACAACACCAACTACCACTACATGGTGCCGGAGATCAGCGATGCAGCAGAACTGAAGCTGGTGGGCACAAAGCCCTTTGATTTGTTCCGCGAGGCGCTCGATCAGGGGGTGCAGACAAAGCCAGTCGTCCTCGGGGCGTATACATTTTTGAAGCTGGCTCGGTACACAGGCACCAAGACCGCCGCTGACTTTGCAGATGCGATCGCTGCTGCATATTCCGAGCTGCTGTGCCGGTTCGGCGAACTCGGTGCAGCATGGGTGCAGCTGGACGAGCCGTCTCTGGTCAAAGATATGACCGAAGCGGAGACCGCGCTGTTTGTGTCAATCTATGAGAAGATCCTCGCAAACAAGCACGGTGTGCAGGTGCTGGTGCAGACATATTTCGGAGATGTGCGTGATTGCTACAATCAGCTTTGCACACTGGATTTTGACGGCATCGGGCTGGATTTTGCAGAAGGGAAGCAGTCTCTTGCACTTGTCCGTGCGAACGGCTTTCCGAAAGACAAAACGCTGTTTGCGGGCGTGGTAAACGGAAAGAACATCTGGCACAACAATTATGCCCATACCCTGTCCATCGTACAGGAATTGCAGAAATATGCGGCGCAGACCGTGCTGAATACCTCCTGCTCCCTGTTGCATGTTCCGTGTACGCTTGCGAATGAGACCAAACTCAGCGCGGACTGCAAACAGCATTTTGCATTTGCAAAGGAAAAGCTGACAGAGCTTGCGGAGCTGAAAGCCATTTTCCAATCGGCACAGCCGACTGATACATCGGCGTACAGACAGAATGCGGCACTGCACAGTGCGCCGCGGGCGGGCGTCAATGCGGATGTGCGCGCAAAGGTTGCAGCACTGACCGACCGCGATTTTTTGCGGCTTCCCGCCTTCTCAGAGCGCGAGAAGATTCAGAAGGCGCGCTTTGCCCTGCCGCTGCTCCCGACAACCACGATCGGCTCATTCCCGCAGACAGCTGATGTTAAAGCAGCCCGTACTGCACTGCGCAAGGGTGAACTTTCTGCCGCCGATTACGAACAGCTCATCGAAAGAAAAATCGCAGAATGCGTTGCACTGCAGGAGGAAATCGGGCTCGATGTGCTTGTTCACGGCGAATTTGAACGCAACGACATGGTCGAGTATTTCGGAGAATGCCTGGACGGTTACCTCTTCACAGAAAAGGCATGGGTGCAGTCCTATGGCACGCGCTGCGTCAAGCCGCCGATCATCTGGGGTGATATTGCAAGAGCAAAGCCTATGACGGTGCGGTGGTCAAGCTACGCGCAGAGCCTGACCGACAAGCCGATGAAGGGAATGCTGACAGGACCGGTCACGATTCTGAACTGGTCGTTCCCCCGTGAGGACATTTCTCTGAAAGAGAGTGCATTCCAGATCGCGCTTGCAATTCGGGAAGAGGTGCTTGATCTGGAGGCAAACGGTATCCGCATCATTCAGGTGGACGAAGCCGCGCTGCGCGAAAAGCTGCCGCTTCGCAAATCCGACTGGAGAACAGATTATCTTGATTGGGCGATCCCTGCATTTCGGTTTGTCCACAGTGGCGTCAGACCGGAGACGCAGATCCACACGCATATGTGCTACAGTGAATTTGCCGACATCATCACGGATATCGACAATATGGATGCGGATGTCATTACCTTTGAAGCGTCGCGCTCCGATCTGACGATTCTCGATGTGCTGAAGGAGAACCATTTCCGCACAGAGGTCGGTCCGGGTGTCTATGACATCCACTCGCCGCGAATCCCCTCAAAGGAGGAGATCAAGGCGGCACTTGCGCAAATGCTTGCGCGTATCCCGGCTGCAAAGCTGTGGGTGAATCCGGACTGCGGATTGAAAACAAGAGGAAATGCGGAGACCGTTCCGAGCCTGAAAAATCTTGTTGCTGCGGCGAAAGAGGTCAGAAATGAAAACAGCTGACCTTTTCAAACAGAAAACAGTATTTTCTCTGGAAGTTTTCCCGCCTAAGCCCGATGCCGATGAACGTGTGATTTACGATACACTCAATCAACTGTCAGATATTCATCCCGACTTTATCAGTGTGACTTACGGAGCGGGCGGCGGAAACAACGGATGCCGAACAATTCAGATTACCTCTGACATCATTACAAAGTATCATACTCCCGGCGTGGCACATCTGCCTTGTATCAATCTAACAAAAGTACAGGTAGCACAGATACTTGACAGCATGATGGCAAACGGGATTGAAAATGTGCTTGCCCTGCGCGGAGATATTCCAGACAGCGGCGTGATGACCGGTGATTTTAAGTATGCGAGTGAACTTGTCACCTTTATTCGCGAACATTATGACTGTAATATCATCGCCGCTTGCTACCCTGAAGTACATCCTGAGAGCAAAAATGCGGTAGAAGATATCATGCACCTGAAAAGCAAGGTTGACTGCGGTGTGAATCATTTGATAACACAGCTGTTTCTTGACAACAAATATTTTTATGAATTTCGTGAAAGGACACAGCTTGCAGGAATCAGTGTACCTATAGAGGCGGGGATTATGCCTGTGACAAACAAACGGCAGATCGAACGAATGGTAAAGCTTTGCGGTGCTTCACTGCCAACGAAATTTATTCGCATACTTGATCGTTACGGAGACAATGATACTGCTCTGCTAGACGCCGGAATTGCATATGCAGTCGATCAGATTACAGATTTGATCGCAGAAGGTGTTGACGGAATTCATCTTTATACGATGAATCATCCATATATCGCGCACCGCATTTATGATGCGATACAGAATCTGATATGATTCGAGATCTAAAAATGTATGAATATAGATCAATCACACGGAGCCGCTATGAATGATACTCAAGCGGCATTCATACGTTGAAGACTCAATACCGATGATCTTCCTGTTTCAGTCCAATCGCCTCCTTCTGCCTCCGAATCATCCTCCGCAGCTTACGATCAATGCGGGAACGAAACTGCCGTTCCTGATGCGTATAGTCATCCGCAATCACGCGGCTGAGACTCGCAAAAAGACCAAGCATCGTCGCTGCCATTTCGCCATCCGGAATTTGCCCGGACTGCGATGCAGCACGTTCCGGTACCTCCTCGCAAACCATTTCCGCATTGTCGTCCCAGACAAAATCATGCGGCTGCAATTCCTCCGAATCAAGCGGCGACGCAATTTGCATTTCATTGACCGCACGCACGATCATATTCTTCACCGACCGAAACTGCGGGTTCTCCGTGATCGGAGGGAATGTCACCTTTGCGGACGAATACACATCGTGCTTGCGCTGTTCCATCTCACACCAAAGCGCATACATTTTCCGGATATCCGGATTTGCAAGCAACGCAAAAATTGCATCGACTGTGCGCTTCGTGTCCTGTTTCAGATAGCCATACACCTTTTTGCCCTTTGCATTTGCAAGCTGCTGCTTTAGTTTCATGAGCAATGCGTTCAGTTCGTCATCACCGTAACCGGATTCGGAAATGTGTTTCACCAGCTCCCGCATTTGTTCGGTGGTGCTTTGTTTGAGAAGATCACGTACATCGGTCTGCTGTTCGTAGAGATGGTGCAGCTCGTCTGCGTACACATCATTCGCAAAGCCGCTGCGGATTTTCTCAATCCCGCGCTCAGTCAAGAAGCCCTCCTTCGGATCAGCAGAGTACACCACGATATGTACATGTGGATTCGTTTCTTTATCATGAAACGCCGCATACCAGCGCAGATTGTTCATGTCAATTTTCATCTGCTTTGCGATGTTTGGAATCTGTCTGCGAACAAGGCTGCGCCATGCGTCAATCGTTTCGTATCCCATCTGCTGTGCACCGCGGATATTGGTGTGCCCGTTGAAATACTGCAACTCCGCGCCCTTGCACATCGAGTGCAGACCGAGGCACAGATGCTATACTATAGTCAGCAGCGTGTGACAATCTCAAAGTGCAAATTCAAAGTGCAAATTTTGCACTTTGGAATCTACCGAATCGGTATCCGACCTATTTCCAAGAACGCAGAAACGCCGTTGACCTTTTTCCGAGAACATATAAACCGAAAAATCGTGCCCCTTGACATCAAATCGAGGGTATCGAGACACCCCGAATGCGCAGTGGACCTGCACCGCAGCGGGCGCGGCCATGCTGACGCCATGCGATCAGCCGCCCTATATCCGCGGGGTCTGTGCAGGGAGAGTGCGCGATGCCGGGATCACCGACGCGGGAAACATGGGCGCGGCTATGGCGCCCGCAGCTGCGGATACCATTGCGCGGTACCTCTCGGCGACCCGCACCAGACCCGCTGACTACGATGCGATCGTGACCGGCGATCTCGGCATTGTCGGGAGCCGCCTGCTGATGCAGCTCATGGAGCACAACGGCTACGATCTGCGCCCGGTTCACCGCGACTGCGGCATCATGATGTTTGACAACAAAGCGCAGGATACACATGCGGGCGGCTCCGGCTGCGGATGCTCTGCCAGCATCATCTGCGGATACTTCCTGCCGCGGCTGCAAAGCGGGGAATATCAGAATGTGCTCTATGCGGCGACGGGCGCGCTGCTCTCCCCGATGCTCTGTCAGCAGGGCGAGAGCATTCCGGGCATCTGTCATGTCGTGCATCTGTCGCATACTTTCGGAAGGGAGCGGGAAATATGACGTATCTCTGGGCATTTCTGATCGGCGGGCTGCTTTGCATGATCGGTCAGTTGATTCTGGATTACACCAAGCTGACCCCGGCACGGATTCTGGTCGGGTATGTGGTTTCCGGTGTGATCCTCGGTGCGCTCGGCATTTATCCGGCGCTGGTCGAGCTTGCCGGCGCGGGCGCGAGCGTACCGCTGTCGGGCTTTGGCAATCTGCTGGCACAGGGCATCCGGAAGGATATCGCAGAGCACGGTGCGCTCGGCATCCTGACCGGCGGACTGACCTCTGCCGCGGGCGGCATCACGGCGGCTATGCTGTTCGGGCTGCTGGCATCCGTGATGTTCCGGCCGAAGGAGAAATAATCATTTCAGCGGAAAGGGAGGATTTTGGATGATCGGATTTATTGTCGGATGCATGACCGGCGGCGTGATCGGCGTTGCTTTCATGTGCTTTGCAAGGGTCGCAGGCGAAGCGGATTCCTATTTCGATGAGCAATAAGCAGCAAGGCCGGCTCCGAATCGGAACCGGCCGGCCTTGTTACCGTTCTTCGCGGAAGTACGGCAGTCCGAGATGTGCGGGCGGCTGTGCTTCCTTTTTTCTGCGCATGCTGATGACAATGAGGAACAGAATCGTCACGACATAGGGCAGCATCTTGAAAAGCTCCTGCCCGGAAACATCGAGATTCTGAATATACATGTGTACGATATACAGTCCGCCGAACAGAATCGAGCCGAAAATGCTGATATTCGGCCGCCAGACTGCGAAGATGACGAGTGCAATCGCGAGCCAGCCGCGGTCGCCGAAGCCGTCGTTTGACCAGACGCCGTTCGCATAGTCCATGACATAGTACAGCCCGCCGAGACCTGCGATCACGCTGCCGATGCAGGTTGCGAAATACTTGTACCTGCCGACGCGGATGCCCGCTGCATCCGCCGTTGCCGGATTCTCACCGACTGCGCGGAGCTGAAGGCCGACTCTGGTATGCGACAGCACAAACGATGTGATAATCGCAATCAGAATCGCCGCATAGGCAAGAAAGCTGTGCGAGAGGAAAATCTGACCGAACCAGCCGAGATCCTTCGCGCCGGAAAAGCTCGTCCGGAAGTATTTGCTCGTTTTGGTCAGATTGATCGAGGGGATGTCGCTGCCGGCGAGCTTTGCGAGGGAGCCGCCGAAGAAATTGCCGATGCCGACGCCGAAGGTCGTCAGCGCAAGTCCCGTCACATTCTGATTCGCCCGCAGCGTTACGGTCAGGAAGCTGTAAATCAGTCCCATGAGGAACGAGCCGAGCATCGAGCAAAAGAGCGGAATCAGTACCGCAAGCACCGGATTCAGCGAATCCGTATGCTGCTCGTAGAGAAATGCGCCGATGACACCGCCGATTCCGCCGACATACATGATACCGGGAATGCCGAGGTTCAGATTGCCGGATTTTTCGGTCACGATCTCACCGGTCGAGCCGTACAGCAGCGGAATGCCCTGCATGATCGCGCGCTGCAAAAAGCTGACAAGCATCATTTCGTTTTGCCCTCCTTTTCACGGAACTGCACCCGATACTGAATAAAGAATTCGCATCCGATGATAAAGAAGATGATTATGCCCGTGATGATATCCGAAAAGGATTTGTTCAGGCCGAATTTGGTTGAGACCTGCGAGGCGCCCTTATCGAGAAATACCAGCAGGAACGAGGTCAGAACCATGAAGATCGGGTTGAATTTTGCAAGCCATGACACCATAATCGCGGTGAATCCCCTGCCGCCGGCCGTATCGCGGGAGATCGTGTGATCGGTTCCGGAGACCAGCAGGAAGCCGGCAATGCCGCAGACTGCGCCGGAAATCAGCATCGTGCGGATGATAACCTTTTTCACCGGGATGCCGATATACCGTGCCGTGTTTTCGCTCTCGCCGACAACCGAAATCTCATAGCCGTGCTTGGAATATTTCAGGTAAATGAACATAATCAGCGTAATGGCGAGGACAATCAGGATGTTCAGCAGATATTCCTGATCGCCGATTTTCGGCAGCCAGCCGACCTTCGTCGAGCGGTTGATGAGCCCGACCTGCCCCGAGCCCTTCGGCACTGACCATTTGTATACGAAAAACGAAACGAGCTGAATCGCGATATAGTTCATCATCAGCGTGAACAGCGTTTCATTGGTCTGCCAGTTTGCACGGAAAAATGCCGGGATCACTGCCCAGAGTGCGCCCGCTGCAATGCTCGCGATCACCATTACAAGCAGCAGCAGCCATGAAGGCAGCTTATCACCAATCAGAATCATGCAGGCGGCCGTTGCCAGTCCGCCGACCAGAACCTGCCCCTCAGCGCCGATATTCCAGAAGCGCATTTTGAATGCGGGCGTAACCGCAACGGACACGCAGAGCAGCATCGCAAGGCTCTGGCTCAGATTCCAGATGCGGCGCTCGGTGCCGAATGCGCCGTCAAACATCGTCGCATAAATGCTGAGCGGATTCTCTTTTGTCAGCAGATACGAGATAATCCCGCTGAAAACGAGTGCGAGCACAATCGCAGAGACGCGGATGAGCCATGCCTTCCACCACGCGATATGGTCGCGCTTTGCGATATGAAACAGCGGTTCCTTTGCAGTTCGCGCCTGCTTTGCATCAGCCGGCATCCGCGGCACCTCCCTCCTGTGTCTGCACTTTGGTATTCTTTGTCATCATCAGACCGATCTGCTCCTTTGTCGCGGTTCTCGCATCGACGATGCCCGCGATGCGGCCGGAGCTGATGACCATGATCCGGTCGCTCAGCTCGAGCAGCACATCCAGATCCTCGCCGACGAAGATCACGGCGGTTCCGTGCTCCTTCTGCTCATTCAGCAAATGATAGATCGTAAACGAGGCATTGATATCCAGCCCGCGGACCGGATACGCCGCCATCAGCACAGTCGGGCTCGCAGCAATCTCACGCCCGACCAGCACCTTCTGCACATTGCCGCCGGAGAGCCTGCGCACCGGCGTCGCAGCGCTCGGCGTCACGACCTCCAGATCGCGGATGATCTTTTCCGCGAGCGATTTCGGCGCCTTGCGCTCCAGAAAAATGGATTTGCCCTTCCGGTAGCTCCGCAGCATCACATTGTCCACAATATCCATATTGCCGACAAGCCCCATGCCAAGGCGATCCTCCGGCACAAACGACAGCCGCACGCCCAGCTCGCGAATCTGCACCGGCGTTTTGTCGCGCAGATCGTCGATCTGATCGGTTTTGGGATTGTGATAGAGGATTTGGCCGTCTACATGCTGCAAGCCGGCGATTGCCTCCAGCAGCTCGCGCTGCCCGCTTCCGGCGATGCCGGCAATGCCGAGAATCTCACCGGAGCGCGCCGTAAAGCTGATATCATGCAGCAGCTCCGTTCCCTCACGGTTTTTACAGGAAATCCCCTGAACCATCAGCCGGTCAACCGGATTCACCGGCTCAGAGCGGTCGATGTTCAGTGTCACCTTGCGCCCGACCATCATCTCAGTGAGCTGTTCCTCATTGGTTTCCGCAGTCTGCACGGTACCGGCGTTTTTGCCCTTGCACAGAACCGTGACCTGATCGGACAGCGAGAGCACCTCATGCAGCTTGTGCGTGATGATGATGATGGCCTTGCCGCTGTCCCGCATATTCCGCAGAACGGCGAAGAGCTTCTGCGTCTCCTGCGGCGTCAGAACCGCGGTCGGCTCGTCGAGAATCAGAATATCGGCGCCGCGGTAGAGCACCTTGATGATCTCGACGGTCTGCTTCTCCGAGACCGACATCTCATAGATTTTCTTGTTCGGGTCGAGCTCGAAGCCGTATTTCGCACTGATCTCGCGGACACGCTCGGCAGCGCGCCTGAGGCTGAAGCGCCCCTTTTCATTCAGGCCGAGCACGATATTTTCCGTCGCCGTGAAGATATCAACCAGCTTGAAATGCTGGTGAATCATGCCGATTTTGCACTGAAACGCATCCTTCGGAGAACGGATGACAACCTCCTGCCCGTCCACATAGATTTTTCCGTGATCGGGGAAATAAATGCCGGAGATCATGTTCATCAGCGTGGTTTTTCCGCTGCCGTTTTCGCCGAGAATCGAGAGAATCTGCCCGTGATACACTGTCAGATTCACGTCATCATTTGCAACGACCTCTCCGAACCGCTTGGTAATATGCTCCAGCCGGATGGCAGGAATCTCCGGCTTCTCCGGTTTTTCCGTAACTGTGGGTTCGCTCATACCCGTCCTCCTCTGCTTATAATGAAGCAGGCGGGGCGCAGTCGTTTGTGCCCCGCCTGAATTCGATCAATACATGTCATTCAACAGTGTGATGCCGTCGATCCGCAGATCAAAATACGGTGCGGAACGGGATTCGGACTCATGGAAATAGCCGTCCTTGATTGCCTCGGTATCGCCCTCATAGTTTGCATCGGTATCAACATCCGCCATATAGGTGGTGAGCTGAGCACCGGCGATGGTGAAGTTTGCGGTATCAAACACATGGACAGAGCCGTTCTTCAGCTTCTCCATTGCCTCGTTGATCGCCTCCTGTGTACCGGGTGCAGCAGCCTGCTCATTGACCTCCGTCAGCACAACAGAGCCGGTCGAGAGGTCGCCGGTCCAGTCATAGCCGATATCCTTGCCCTCCAGCACGCAGTTCACGGCGTACTCATAGTACGGTGCCCAGTTGATTCTGGAGGAAACGATAAAGGTATTCGGGCAGGCATCCTTCGTGGAGCCGTTATAGGAGATGTTCGGAACATTCGCATTCTCGCAGGCAGTCGGTGCGCCCATCGAGTCCGCGTGCTGGGAGATCAGGACGCAGCCCTTGTTAATGAGCGTGGTAGCGGCTTCCTTTTCAGCGGTTTCATCGTACCACGAGCCGGTGAACTGCACCTGCATCGTCACGCTCGGGCATACGGACTTTGCGCCGAGATAGAACGAGGTATAACCGGAGATCACCTCTGCATAGGTAAATGCGCCGACATAGCCCATCTGTGCCTTGTCCGCAGTGATCGTACCGGCGTCGATCATCTCATTGAGCTTCAGTCCGGCTGCGATGCCGGCGAGGTAGCGTCCCTGATAGATCGAAGCAAATGCATCGTGGAAGTTCGACTTTTTCTCGGTGTGTGCAAGGGTTCCGGTCGCGTGACAGAACTGCACATCCGGGAACTGCTCGGCAGCCTCCAGCATATAGGACTCATGGCCGAACGAATCGGCAAAGATGATGTTGCAGCCCTGATCGGCAAGATCGACGGCAGCCTCCTTGCACTCGCTGGTCTCCGGCACATTCGTCTTGACGATCACCTGGCTGTCCTTCAGCCCGAGGTTCTTCTTCGCTTCATCCATTGCCTTGATGAAGTTTGCATCGTAGGTCGAGTTGTCGTCATGCAGACAGATCAGACCGATCTTGATGTTGTCCTTGCTGAGCCCGTCCTTGCCTGCACCGCTGTCCCCGCCGCATGCAGAAAAGCCGAGTCCCATTGCACCTGTCAGTGCCAGTGCGGTCATCCGGAAAAACTTTCTTTTCATAGCAAACTCCTTTTCCATTCCAAGTATGTTGTATACACAGCGGAATGCTGCATATTACAAGCTGTTTTCGCCGCGGAATACGATTCCGTTTTCGTCCATGCGGTCAACGATCGCAAGGGAATACACGGGCAGCCCGCTCTCTCTGAGCTTCTGTCCGCCCTCCTGAAAGCCCTTTTCGATCGCGATGCCGGCGCCGGCTGCCTCTGCGCCCGCCTGACGGATCAGATCGAGCAGCCCCTCGATCGCCTTGCCGTTCGCGAGGAAATCATCGACGATCAGCACCTTGTCATCGGCTTTGAGATACTCCCGCTCAACCACGACCGTATAATCGGTTCCGTGCGTATAGGAATGCACGACGGTCTGATAGAGGTCGCCGGAAACATTGCTGGTCAGGTGCTTCTTCGCAAAGAGCACCGGCACATGCAGCGCCGCGCCTGCCGCAACCGCAATGGCGATGCCGGAGGATTCGATCGTCAGAATCTTCGTCACGCGAAAGCCTTTGTACTGCTCCGCAATCGCAGCACCGAGCTGCATGATGAAATCCGCATCCATCTGGTGATTCAGAAAGGAGGAGACCTTCAGAACCGGACCGGGCAGGATCTTGCCCTCCTCGCGGATTCTGTCTTCCAGAGCCTTCATAAAGCGCACTCCTTTTGCGTCCGGAAAATAAAAAATCAGACAGTTGAAGGCATTGCTCAAAGGTCTGAATTCCGGAGATATCTTATCTTTATTATATCGGAATTCGACAAAAATTGCAAGTCGGCATATCAGCGAAAATGCCCGCAGAATCGAAGGATAAATTGGTAATCTGCACAAAGAATGCCTCAGCCCTACAGCAAAGCCCCGGTACGCCTTCAAAGGTGTACCGGGGCAACACTGTTAAATCTGTACCGCAGCGCGGAGTGCATCCGCACGGTCGGTGCGCTCCCATGCAGTCTGCAAGTCCTCTCTGCCCATGTGGCCGTAGGCCGCGAGCTTGGAATACTGCGGCTTTCTGAGCTCCAGCGTCTCGATGATGCCGAGCGGGCGCAGATCAAAGCACGTTCTGACGGCATTTGCGAGAATTTCCTCGTCAACCTTTCCGGTGCCGAAGGTCTCGACGAACACGGAGACCGGCTCGGCAACGCCGATTGCGTAGGCAAGCTGCACCTCGCAGCGGTCGGCGAGCTCAGCCGCGACAATATTCTTCGCAATATAGCGCGCCATATAGGCCGCGGAGCGGTCAACCTTCGAGGGGTCCTTTCCGGAGAAGGCGCCGCCGCCGTGACGGGAATAGCCGCCGTAGGTATCGACGATGATCTTTCTGCCGGTCAGGCCGCTGTCACCCTGCGGGCCGCCGATGACAAAGCGCCCGGTCGGATTGATAAAGATTTTCGTATTCTGATCGAGCAGCTCAGCCGGAACCGTCGGTCTGATGACCAGATCGACCAGATCCTCCCGGATCTGCTCGGGGTCAACCGATGCCGCGTGCTGTGTCGAAATGACGATCGTGTCCACTCTGACGGGCTTGTCATTCTCATACTCGACCGTGACCTGTGTTTTGCCGTCCGGTCTGAGGTAATGCAGCGTGCCGTCCTTGCGAACCGCAGTCAGGCGCAGCGCGAGCTTGTGTGCCAGCGAGATCGGCAGCGGCATTTTTTCCGGCGTTTCATTGCAGGCATACCCAAACATCATGCCCTGATCGCCGGCACCGAGCTGCTCGGCAGCCGCATCCTCCGCATAATCCGCCGCAGCATCGACGCCCTGTGCGATATCGCCGGACTGCTGGTCGATCGAGGTCAGAATCGCGCAGGTGTGGCCGTCAAAGCCGTATTTTGCGCGGTCATAGCCGATATCCACGATCACCTTGCGGGCAATCGCAGGAATGTCCACATCTGCCGTCGTGGAGATTTCGCCCATGATCAGCACCATGCCGGTCGTCGTACAGGTCTCACAGGCAACTCTGCCGCTGGGATCCTGCTCAAGAATTGCGTCCAGCACCGCGTCGGAGATCTGGTCGCAGATCTTGTCCGGATGCCCCTCTGCTACGGATTCCGATGTAAAAAAGCGTTTCATTATACTACCTCCGTTCATTCAAATGCCGCATCATGACGCTTACAAAAAGCGGCACGCAGAAACGCATGCCGCTTTGATTCATCACTGCAAACGTTCCTCATCTTCCGGCGATATCCCGCCGCAGGACTTGGCACCATTCATCTCAAAGAGGGAGATGCGGTTGCCGCGGCTTCACAGGACCCGTTCCTCCACCGCTCATGATAAGGCTAAGGTTATTATACCTGATTTCCTCCGCTTTGTCAATGGGAAATCGCATTCTTTTGTGATCCACCCGATATTTTCTAAAAATTTGCTGATTCATCTTGACTTTTTGTATATTTTCCGTTATAATAATACTGCGGGCATTCAAATTGCCCTGATTTGAAACAGAATCAAGTGAAAAACAGGAGGATTTGCACCATGGGTAAGTATTTAATGAAGCGCACAAAAACCGGCATCAAATTCGATCTGAAGGCAGGAAACGGTGAAGTAATCGCAACCTCTGAGGTTTACACGACAGAACGTGCCTGCCGTGCCGGCATTGCCAGTGTGCAGAAGAACGCGCCGATCGCAGCAGTCGAGAATCAGACCGCCGAGGGCTTCCAGACCGAAAAGCACCCGAAATTCGAGATTTACAACGATAAGGCCGGCGAGTTCCGCTTCCGCCTGAAGGCGACAAATGGCCAGATCATCGCGGTCAGCGAGGGCTACAAGGCACTGAGCGGCTGCATGAACGGCATCGAATCCGTCAAAAAGAACGCAGACTCCGAGATCGTTGTGCAGGAGGCATAAGGCCTCTCCCTGCTTCATAAAATCCCGCACTGCTTCTTATATATTTAACATCAGGAGGTTTTTTCAATGGATATCAAGGCAGAAATCGAAAAGCTCGTCGGTAAGATCACGAAGGATGACGCGCTGAAGGACAAGTTCTCGAAGGATCCGGAGGGTACTGTCCGCGGCCTCGTCGGTGACAAGGCAGACAATGACACCGTGAAAAAGATCGTGGATGCTGTCAAGAAGGCGCTCGGAAGCGGCGTTCTCGGCAAAGTCACCGATAAAATCGGCGGCCTTTTCGGTAAGAAGGACGACGACAAAAAGGAATAATCCGCTGAAAACCGACTGCTCCGGAGCTTGAGACCCGGAGCAGTTTTTCTTTGTATGACGCAAGGAGCCCCGCCCACAGGCCGTGGACGGGGTTCTGTTTTTATGATCTGATTTCAAGCTGATTGGTGTTTCCGGCAAGATAGCTGAGCAGCAGACTCAGGTCAGCAGCCTGAATCGAGCCGTTCTGATCGCAGTCCGCGTTGAGCTTGCCCTGTGCGGTAATGCCGGTGCCGGTATCCTCTGATGTCACACGCGCGAGCATAACCGCATCCAGCACATCGACGGAGCCGTTGCAGTCCGCATCACCCAGAACGAGCAGGTTATCGCCCGGGTCTGTGGTCGTCTCCGCTGCCTTCTGCGGCAGTGCCAGAACCGTATAATGCACCACGCTGGTCGCGGTACCGTTATCGCCGAGCGACACGGTTTCGCCGGCAGATACATCCTTCTGATAGACATAGAACACGACATCCTTGTCGTTTTTCACGGTCATATCGGTCTGCGTCCAGCCGGAGAGCCATGCGGGCTTTGCCTGCTGCACATCGACAACGCGCTGATCGAGCAGCACATACACGGAAATATCCGCGCCGGCGGTGAATTCCGCGAGCTCTCCGCTCTGATTCTTCGCATCACAGGGCGTCACGATCGTCTCCGCGCCGAGCAGCGCCTCCGGAACCTCCTGATAGGTCACCTCGCGGTCACCGAAGAGCAGATCGCCGACTGCGAGACTGTCGTCAATTGCATAGGAGGAATAGTATTTGGAATCGAGAATCGTCAGGTCGCGGATCAGCGTGCCGTTGATCGGGTCGAGGCTGATATCCACGATCCATTTCTGCGAATCCGTACCGTCGCAGCTCCACTCGATCACATCCGCGCCCGCTTCCTTCGAGCCGGAAATGACGCCGAGGCAGGAGTTATCGCTGCTGACCTTCGTGCAGAGCGTGTAGGTGCCGTCGCCGTTATCGGCCAGCTTGATCTTTCTGGCGTCGGATTCGTCATTCGACCAGAGCCCGATGCTCGTGCCGTTATCCGCGCTGCCGTAGGGGATATCAATGCAAAGGCTGCCGTTTCCGAGCGTCGAGTAGATGTAGTAATAGCCTTCGCCTGCATCGGCAAGCAGCCATGTCTGTCTCTCAGTCCCCTGCTGCACATTCGTGCCGCTCGCGGGCGATGCATCTGCACTGTTCAGATACAGGCCGCTGCCGACATTTTTCAGCGTGTACTTGTACTGCGTATCGAACGAAGCGCCCTGCTTTCCGCCGTTGAATGCGACATTGTCGCCGGCAAGCTCGTTCAGATACAGCTCCAGATTGGTGTAATCATCGCCGGAAAGGCTGACGACTGCGCCGTCTGCTGCATTGTTCGGATTCAGGCCGTGTGCGGATTCCCATGCATCCGGCATGCCGTCGCCGTCGGTATCCGTGGGCTTTGTGCCGCCCTTGAAGTTCGAGCTGTTCGGATAGCCGCCTGCGTCATTCTGCGTATCAATAATGCCCTTGAGCTTGTCGCGGCTGCCGGTATAGGTGTAGGTACCGTTCTTGACTTCCTTCTGGTAGCGGGAGTCGATGTAGTCAAATGCCGGAACGCTCGCGCCCGCATTGACAATGACCGAAGCATATGCCTGCTCAGCGGTCTGGGTATTGACATAGGACTCGAACCACGGAGAATTGCTGCGGATGGTCGAGGCATTGGCATTGTTGCCCTTGTTTCCGCAGACAGCCTTTCCGCTGCTCCACTCGTCCGCGCTCGCGGCGATCAGCGTCGAGCCGTTCTGCGCGACCTTCATGTTGCCGGAAGCGTAGAGCATCTGCATATCGCTGGTATTGAGCTCGTTGCCGTCAACCGAGACCAGATGCAGCGAGGTATTGGAGACAGGGCCGGCCTTGTAGTAGTTGTTGACGAACTGCACGCGCCGTGCGCCGCCGTCGGTGGTTCTGTCCTTCCAGTTGTAGACGACATTGTTGCGGATATCGAGCTGACCGCCGTAGGTCACGGCATCCTGCTCCATTGCGCCGGCAAGCGACCAGTTTCTGCCGGTATTGTTAATCAGCAGATTGTGGTGGAAACTGCCGGTATAGCCGCCGATCGACGCAGCAAAGGCGTGGCGCTCGACGTCGCTGCGGTCGGCTGCATTGTAGTGAACGGAATTGTTCAGGGATTCGCCGATGATATTCCACTGGAACGTGATATTTGCAGCGGAGCGGGAGGAGAAGCCTTCGTCGGTCGCCCACGAGATCGAGCAGTGATCGACGATGGAATAGTTGCAGCTTCCGAGTCCCATGCCGCCGGTGGATTTGCCGTTGCTCTCGCCGACGCGGACGCGCACATCGCGGATGACCACATCATCCGCACCCATTGCGCCGAAATCGTAGTTGATCAGCGTGATGCCGTCGCCGGGCGCGGTCTGTCCCGCTACATACACATCGCCGCCGTCCTCCGGAATACAGAGCACGCTCTTGAGCGCGATCACGCCGCCGACGTCAAATACGACGGTGCGGGCGCCCTTCAGCGTTTCGAGGCCGTAGCGGAGCGAGCCCTCGCCGGAATCGTTGAGATTCGTCACATGATAGACATAGCCGCCTCTGCCGCCGCGGGCGTATCTGCCGTAGCCCTCCGCGGTCGGGAAGGCAAGGCGGTTGATCTGGAAGGAGTACACAGCACCCTTGACCGTGCCGCTGTCGCTGACTTCATCGACACGCCAGTAATAGGTCGGGATCGAGGAATAGCTGTCATCGAGCGTAAATTTGGTGCCGGTCTGGTTGCCCTTGAACTCCTTTGAGGAGGTAGTCGCCTGGAATACGCTGTTATAGTCCGTGCCGATGTAGACATTGTGGGATTTCGCATTCTTGCCCGCTGTCCATGACAGTCCGGCGGAGCGGTCAAGATGCGTCTCCTGATCCTTCGGGCTCATGCGCGAAACGCCGTTCACCGGATCGGAGCCGTCGATCTCAAAGCCGTTCAGCCATGCGACGTCCATTTTTCCGCCGCCCTCCGGCGTGATGAGGATGGTCGCGCTGCTGCCGGAGAATGTGACATAGGAAATACCGGCATCGTCCTCGTTGGACACATTGGTCGGGCAGTTCACGCCGGTCAGCACCTTTTTTCCGTTGACGGAAATCGAGAGCTTGCTGTTTGCGTAGCCGTCCGTGTTGCAGTGCCACATCTGGAGCGAGTGATTCCCGCTTGAAAGCCCGCTGATCTCAAATTTCAGAACGCCGCCGTTGTCGCCGTCCTTGATCTTTGCGCCGTCCATCGTCATACGCGGATAAACCTGACTCTGAAGCTGCAATTTTTTGTTGTTGGCGCCGGTGACATTTCCGCCGACGGAGCCGCCGTTCGAGAGCTTGAAGGTCACGCCGCCGACGCTGTATGACGCGGAGGAGCCCTCGGCCAGCAGCCAGTTGTTCGCGTTCTTGGAATAGGACGCCTTTCTGCCGTCATTCTTATTGATGTCAACCCGGATGCGGGAGCCCGTGTCAAACGCGGACGCCGTCAGCACTGCCGCAGACTGCGGTTCGGTGAGCCGCAGGGAAGCCGCTGTGCCGGTGCAGGCGATCATCAGCGCACAGAGCGCTGCACTCACCCGCTGCTTTGTACGGTACATACTGTTCATTTTACCCCTAACCTCTTCTTTATATAATTTCGGGACATAGCATCCCTCAGTATTATGATAGCACATCTATCACGCAGATTCAATAACAAAATGCATACAGTTTATGCCATATCGTATCAAATCCCGATCACCGGCGTTAGTTGGATTCACAAAATAAACGCTCCGAAAAGGCAGTATCTTAGCCGGTTTCACAAAAACAGAAATCCAAACCGGAATGGACTTGACAAAATGCGGGAAAACAGCTATGATATAAGTGATATGTTAGTTGCTGCTAACCATTTGAATGAAAGGAGTATCGCGATAATGGAGCAGTTTCATACGGTTCAGAGCATCCTTTGTCAGTCTGCGCTAACGGATGTATGCAGAATCTCATCCGACCGTCCGGGCAGGCTTTCGCTGATGCTCCCGCCGAAAAAACCGGTCACGGTATTGCATGTCAAAGCGGGCAGAGCCGCCTGCATGACCGGCAAGCAGTATCAGATTCTCAGCGCCGGCGAGACGGTCGTCCTCCGGCAGCATGAGCATATTCCGTTTTATACGCAGACAGGCGCATTTCAGGGCATTGTGATCTGCGCAAAGCCGGAGGCTGTGCCGCCCTCCCTGTCAGAGGGCAGAAAGGAGCTCTGCCGCCGGTTCCCTGACAATGCCGATATCCTCGGTGCATTTGATGCGGAAATCTCAGACAAATATGCGCCGGATATCCTGCGCGTGCTTGCAAATGCGCTCCCTGACCCCGAATCGGGCGCGAAAATCTGCCCGCGCGCGCAGATGCACATTGCCTGTGCGGCATATGCCTTTGCCTCGCAGCATCCCGAGCAGCACATTTCGATTCACGCGCTGGCCGAAATGCTGGAGGTCTCCCCGACCCACCTCAAAAACGGCTTCCGCATTGTCTTCGGCGATTCGCTTTACAGCTATCTCCGGACGCAGAAAATGCTCGCCGCCGCAGGAGAGCTGCGCAGGAGCAGCCGGACGGTGCTAGACATTGCCGGGGATTACGGCTATGACAACGGCAGCAAATTCGCAAAGGCATTTCAGGATGTCACGGGCATTTCCCCGCGGGAATACCGCGCCGCCTCCGCTCCTCCGGAATGCAGCATCGACGGTGTTTTTCTTCATGCCGCGCTGCATGAGGCAGAGCTCGAATAAACAGAAACACAAATCCCGGAACCGGTAAATATCAACCGGTTCCGGGATTATCATTTTATATCAGTCCGCGAAATATCTGACGCCGCTCTCAAAGATCTTCTGATCCTTTTCGCCGGGGACATTCTTGCAGACCTCGGTGCCGATGCGCTCGCTGTGGCCCATTTTGCCGAGGACTCTGCCGTCCGGAGAGGTAATGCCCTCGATCGCATCCACCGAGCTGTTCGGATTGAACCGGATATCCATTGTCGGACGGCCGGAAAGATCGACATACTGTGTCGCGATCTGACCGTTGCCCGCCATTCTTTGCAGCAGCGAGCCGGAAGCGATGAAGCGCCCCTCGCCGTGCGAAATCGGAATCGTGTGCAGATCACCGACCTCGCAGGCCGCGAGCCACGGCGATTTGTTTGAGGCGATCCGCGTCGTGACCATCATGCTCTGGTGGCGCGCAATGGTGTTGAAGGTCAGCGTCGGGGAGTTTTCGCTCATATCGGTGATCTCACCGTAGGGAACCAGACCGAGCTTGACCAGCGCCTGGAAGCCGTTGCAGATGCCGAGCATCAGGCCGTCGCGCTCCTTCAGCAGCTTGTGTACCGCCTCCGTCACGCTCGGATTCCGGAAGAATGCCGTGATGAACTTGCCGGAGCCGTCCGGCTCGTCGCCGCCGGAGAAGCCGCCGGGAATCATAATCATCTGCGAATTGTTGATCGCCTTGACCGCCGCCGCAACCGATTCCTCAATCGCAGAGGCGGAGAGATTCCGGATGACCAGAACCTCCGGCACGGCGCCGGCGCGCTCAAATGCACGCGCAGTATCGTATTCGCAGTTGGTGCCGGGGAAGACCGGAATCAGCACACGCGGCTTTGCGACCTTGACAGCAGGTGCCGGGCGGCTGCTCGCCTTGTGCGCATAAGACTCGATCGTCGCGAATGCCGTCTTGATTCTGCACGGGAACACGGATTCGAGCTTGCTCTCCCATGCCTTTTGCAGCGTATCGAGGCTGATTGTCTGTGTATCGCTGAAGATCTTGTACTGACCGGTCGTTCTGCCGATGACCTCCTCGCCGCGCTTTGCAGCGCCGTTCAGCTCGACGATGAACGAGCCCGGGCAGGCATCAAACAGCACATGCTCCGGCAGGGTTTTGGTGAATTCAAAGCCGATGTGGTTGCCGAACGCCATTTTTGCGATACCTTCCGCGACGCCGCCGTTCGAGACCGTCCAGACAGCCTTTGCTCTGCCGTCGGTGATGATCTGTTCAAGCTGGTCAAATACCGAACGCACCGTGCTCCAGTTCGGGATTCCGCTGCTGCTGTACTCCGGCGCAATCCGGATGACCGTGCTGCCGGCATCCTTGAATTCCGTCGATACGACGCGCTTGGTATCGGATGTGGAAACCGCGAAGGAAACGAGCGTCGGCGGGACGTCGATATCCTCGAAGGTACCGGACATGGAGTCCTTGCCGCCGATGGATGCGCAGGAAAGCTCAAGCTGTGCGCGGAATGCGCCGAGCAGCGCAGAGAACGGCTTGCCCCAGCGCTTGGGATTGTTCTGGGTGCGCTCGAAATACTCCTGGAAGGTCAGCCAGCACTGATGCCACGAGCCGCCCGCCGCGATCACCTTCGCGACGGATTCGATCACGGCATAGATCGCGCCGTGATACGGCGAATGCTCAGAGATCGTCGGATGGAAGCCCCATGCCATAATGGAGCAGGTCGCGGTGTCGCCCTTCAGCACCGGAATCTTCGCCGCCATTGCCTGCGCCGGTGTGAGCTGATACACGCCGCCGTAGGGCATCAGAACCGTGCCGGCACCGATCGTGGAATCGAATTTCTCGACAAGGCCCTTCTGCGAGCAGACATTCAGGCTGCTCATCAGCTCGCGCCAGCCGTCCGGCGTATCCTCGAAGCGCGGGTCACGCTCCGGCATGCCGGTCGGTACCGCCGCAACAATATCCGTGTGCTTCTCTGCGCCGTTGGAATTTAAGAATTCGCGGGAAAGGTCTACGATCGTTTTGCCGTTCCAGTTCATCCGCAGGCGGTTGGTGTCGGTTGCCTTTGCGACGACCGTTGCCAGCAGATTTTCCTTTGCGGCTGCTGCCATGAAGGCATCCACATCCTCCGGTGCCACGACAACCGCCATTCTCTCCTGCGATTCGGAGATCGCAAGCTCGGTGCCGTCCAGACCGTCATACTTCTTCGGAACCGCGTTCAGGTCGATATCCAGACCGTCGGTCAGCTCGCCGATCGCAACGGACACACCGCCCGCGCCGAAGTCATTGCAGCGCTTGATGAGCCGCGTCACCTCCGGATCACGGAAAAGTCTTTGCAGCTTCCGCTCCTCCGGCGGATTGCCCTTCTGCACCTCAGCGCCGCAGTGGGTCAGGGATTCGAGCGTGTGGGATTTGGAGGAGCCGGTCGCGCCGCCGCAGCCGTCTCTGCCGGTTTTGCCGCCGAGCAGGATGATAACATCGCCGGGCTCCGGGCGCTCTCTGCGGATATTCTCAGCGGGAGCCGCACCGACGACCGCGCCGATCTCCATGCGCTTTGCGACATAGCCCGGATGATACACCTCGGTGACATGTCCGGTCGCAAGGCCGATCTGGTTGCCGTAGGAGCTGTAACCGTTTGCGGCACCGACGGTGATCTTGCGCTGCGGGAGCTTGCCGGGAATCGTATCGGCAACCGGCGTCAGCGGATTGCCCGCGCCGGTCACGCGCATTGCCTGATAGACATAGCTTCTGCCGGAGAGCGGGTCACGGATCGCGCCGCCGAGGCAGGTCGCCGCACCGCCGAACGGCTCGATCTCCGTCGGGTGGTTGTGGGTCTCATTCTTGAACATGAGGATCCAGTCCTCCTGCCCGTGATCGGTGTCGATCTTGATCTTGACGGAGCAGGCGTTGATCTCCTCGCTCTCGTCAAGCGCCGGAATCTTGCCGTCCGCCTTGAGCTTGCGCATCGCCATCGTCGCCATATCCATCAGCGTCACGGGCTTGCTCTCTCTGCCGAGCTCCTTCCGGATGCGGAGATAGTCGTCGTAGGTCTCCTGAATATAGGGCGTGTCGATCTTCACCTTGTCGATCGTGGTGAGGAAGGTCGTGTGCCGGCAGTGATCGCTCCAGTATGTATCAATCATGCGGATTTCGGTGATGGTCGGGTCGCGGTGCTCGGTATCGCGGAAATAGCTCTGGCAGAACGCCACATCGTCAAGATCCATTGCCAGACCGTAATCCTTCAGGAATTTCGCTCTCCCTTTCGCATCAAGCGCAGTGAAGCCGGTCAGCGTCTCGACCGTCTCCGGAATCGAATAGTTGGTATCCAGCGAATCCACGGTTTCGAGCGAAGCCTCGCGGCTCTCGACCGGGTTGATCAGATAGGACTTCAGCTTCACGAATTCCTCATCGGAGACCGTGCCGGAAATGATATAAATGCGGGCATTGCGCACCCGGCAGCGTTCTTTTCCGTTTAAGATCTGAATACACTGTTCACAGGAGTCCGCTCTCTGATCGAACTGCCCCGGCAGATATTCCACCGCAAACACGCGCTCGCCGTTTGAGAGCAGCGGGAGCTTTTCGTACACATAGTCAACAGCCGGCTCCGAAAAAACCGTCGGAATTGCCCGCCGGAAATCCTCCTCATCAATATGATCGGCGTCGTAGCGGTTCAATACGCGAACCCCCATGACGTCCAGACGCAGCGCCGTGCGCAGGTCAGCCAGCACCGACTGCGCCTCCACCGCAAACTGCGGCTTTTTCTCTGTATAAATCCGATAAACTGCCATGAACGAATCAGCCTCCATTATCATATAATACAGTATCGCATTCAGCGGATGTGCGTCATTCGGCGGAAAGCACCCGCCCGATGACACAGTCATCCTCATACTCTACTATTGTAACACAAATCAGGGAATTCTGCAAACCCTTTTCGGAATTTTCCGGAAAAATTTTCACAAGTGTACCATCCGGCGTGTGTCCTTGTGAATATCGCTGTGCATTTTGCTCTTTTTCGCCCTCGACCAGCACCGAAACGGTCTTTCCGACGAGCTTTGACAGATGCGCCCTGCGGATTTCGTCCGCACAGGCCTTGAGCGTTGCCGCGCGCGCGGCCTTGACCGGCTGCGGAATCTGATCCGGGAAGCCGGCGGCTCTGGTGCCCTCCCGCACGGAATACGGGAACACATGCACCTTCGCAAAGCCGATTTCCCGCACAAAATCGAGCGTTTCCTGAAATTCCCCGTCCGTTTCGCCGGGGAATCCGACGATCACATCGGTCGTCAGCGCCGCCTCCGGAAACAGCCGGTGAATCTGCAAGGCGAGCGCACGGTACTCCGCGGCGGTATAGCGGCGGTTCATGCGCTTTAGAACGGCATCGCTGCCGCTTTGCAGGGAAAGATGAAACTGCGGACAGAACTTTTCGCAGGCAGCGAGCTGTTCGAGCGTCCCGGTGTCCATCCGCTCAGGCTCCAGCGACCCCAGCCGCACCCGGCAGAAGCCCGGCTGCTCTGCGCAGACCCGCACCGCATCCGCAAGGCTCTGGCCGGTATCCGTACCGAAAAAGCCCAGATTGATTCCGGTCAGCACGATCTCGCGGAAGCCCTGCTCCGCCAGCGCCCGAACCTCCTGCTCCAGACGCTCCGGCGGCATGGAGCGGCATCTGCCGCGCGCGTAAGGGATGATGCAATAGCTGCAAAACTGGTTGCAGCCGTCCTGAATTTTCAGGAATGCTCTGGTTCTGGTCGTATCGGCGCAGGGCAGAACGGAGAACCCGTCCCCGCTCTGATAGGGCAGAATCTGCGCATGATCGCCGTTTTCGGGCATCTGCCCCGCGACCCATTCCAGCACCGCATCGCGGTTCTTCGTGCCGGTCACGAAATCGGCGTCGGCAAAATCGTCCTCCGGAAACGCCTGCGGCCAGCAGCCGGTCAGCACCAGCCTGACAGCGGGATTCCGCCGCCGGATGCTGCGGAGCATCTGCTTGGTCTTGCGGACGCTCTCCGCCGTGACGGCGCAGCTATTGACGATGACAAGATCGGCAGCCTCCGCGGAACCGGCATCGGAAAGCCCCTGCTTCCTGAGCGCCTCCGCCAGCCCGGAGCTCTCGGTCTGGTTCACCTTGCAGCCGAGGGTCATGATCTGAAATTTCATCGGTTCCTCCTGTGAATAGTGCACAAATTCAACATCTCGCGATTGTGCATGGGCTACAATTTATCATCTGTGTAAAAAAGAAACGCGGAAAGTGTTGAAAAAACCGTTCAGGTATACAAAATGGAGCGATATTGCTTGACAAATCGCCTGAACAGTGCTATATTTATCGCAGGGTAAGTTCATGACAACCCTCCAAAAACTTTTTCAGGTGTGTGCGGGAGCCTCGCGTGATCAAAGCCTTGTGCTTCCCCCTCTCGTCACAAGCGCTCAGCGCAGCGTCCCCGTCCACCGCCCGTTTTTTGGATTTTTGAAGTGAGGTAATTACGATGGCTGTTATGTCCATTTATCTGCCGGAAATTTCGGATGTTGCGGAATTCGTCAACATCATGTCGCAGTTTCCCTATGAAGCACAGCTCCATGTCGGCAACTATTCCGTGGATGCAAAATCCATCATGGGCATTTTCACGCTCGACCGCGAGCAGCCGATTCAGCTTGAGCTTCAGACCACAAACGAAGCCGCGCTGAGCAAGCTCTCGGCAGGTCTCAATCGTTTTCTCTATAAGCCGGTTCACTGACCGGAATTCTGACTGACAACTTCCTTTTGGGAGGCATATGCCGCTCCCAGAATCCCCCTTTTTTCATGTTGCTCCCCGATGTTTCGGCTGAGGGGGGCAAACAAGCTCTGGCGTATCGTTCTTCGCAGAATTGCTGCGAAGAATGATACGTATTTTTTTTGCCCGATTGCCCTGCCGCATCACAGAATGAGCCGCATATCCCCCGCGCCGCAGCGGACGGGATATGCGGTTCTGTTTCTCTCAGCGCATGATCTCCTCGATCGCATTGATATGCTGCTTCGTATAGCAGCTTGAAATCGCAACGCCGAACAGCACATCCGTTGCGCCGACCCGCTGGAAGAAATCCTGCATCCCGATCTTGACATACCGGAAATCCACAACATAGATCTTCTGGAAGCTGCCGACGAAATATGGCACCATCGCATTGCCGTAGCTGTTTTTGATTAGCACGAGCGTTCTGCCGTTCTGGACGTCGGTCTCGATCTCCGCGATATTGACATCGCCGCCGAGAATCGTCGAATAGGTATTGACGCCGTGCGCCCAGTCATAGAACAGGGAGCCGTCCTTCGGATTCCGGAACGCATCGTCGTAATACCGGATCGTGTACTGATTGGTCGGCTTGTAGTAGTAATAGGTATCGGGATACTGCTTCAGATCCTCAAGATAATTCGTGTAGCCGTACATCGTGCCGCAGAAATTGTCGGTCTGGTGCTGTTCAAAGGTTGAAAGATCGGCAAAGGGCACGGCTGCCTCCTCGGCAAATTTCTGTGCCGCATAATAAGCGCCGAGTGTGGTCCAGTGGTGATCGGTGCGGAAATAGATGTACTCGTCCTTGTGCGCCTGCAAGGTGTCAAACACATCAACATTGATGACATCGCGCAGCGAAAGCCCGATGTTTTCGATGCAGTCATGCTGATCGGAGAACTGATTTTCCATATTCTTCGGCATGTAATATGCAGAGGCAAGCGGCGCGCTCAGGTTGTAGACATTGACCGTCGGGCCGACCATTTCCTTGTAGGCGTTCAGCACCTCGGCATAGCGCTTTCCGGTCTCAAATTTCCCGCCGAACATCGACATGGCACGGACATTCGGCGTGCCTCTTCCCGAGACGATCACATTATTGAGAATCTCGCCCTCGTCCTGCATCACGGTGCGCGCCTTTGTTGTGATCGGCGCGGTGGTTGTGGTGGTCATTTCCGTTGTTTCCGAGGCAGGAGCCGTGGTATCACCCGATGCATCAGAGGAAACAGACGTTGTCGTGGTGGTGGTCGTCGGCTGCGTGCCGGTGTAGACCGTCACCTTGCTGGTTACCGCCTTTTCCTCCTCGCTAATCGTCTCCTTTTCGCCCTGAACGGTGTTGCCGTAGACCTCCACATCGTTCGTCCGGAAGCCGAAATGCGAGGTGAACCGGCTGACGGAGCTCCGCATCCGCTCGCGCCCGGGAATCGTATCGGTGTAATAATCCACAATGCCGTCCGCATATTTCCCGCTGAAATAGCTGCTCAGCGTAAAGGACGGGAACTCTGCCCGGTTCCGGTTTTCGGAATCGACAAAGCCGCTGGTGCGCTTGGCAATCACCAGATACAGCCCGATGCCGAAAAACAGCAGCGTGCATACCACAACATTGATTCGCTGGAAGGCTGCGCCGATCCGCCGGTATCTCTGATCCTTCCGGCCGTGCTTCGACTGAATGCGCACAGACGGCTTTGCCTGCCGTGTACCTGTACCGGCAGCAGCCCTTCGCACTGGGCTCTGCTGCGTCTGCGGCACACTGCGCTTGAGCCGGGGTTCTGCCTTTGCTGCCGGACGCTGCTCCGGCTCCCCGATCTCCTCGTGGTGCTGCTCCAGAATGTCAAGGCACTCCTGAAGCTCCGAGGCAAAAGCCTTCCTGGGAGCAGGCTTCCGGCTGTTATCCTTTTTTTCTACTGACATATGTCGATCTCCTGACCGTAACCGTTAAAACCTGAAATACAGGAACGGATTATTCGTATTATTCAGCAGCATCATCGAGCTGACGATCAAAACCCAGACATTGAACACAATGCTGAGGCACTTGCACACAAGATAGGTATTCTGCGACCGCATCGCAAACCGGCGGATCTGATTCCGCAGCGGGAGCGAGAGCAGCACCGCCGCGATCAGCAGAAACAGATTCGAGAACAGGATGCTTCTGGTAATCACCGAGCTGAACGGGTTGCCGTTTGCGCAGACAAGCGCACGGAAAAAGAGCCGCAGCGCACCGAGATCGTCAAAATGGAAAATGCCCCAGCCGATCGTCACCATGAACAGCGCATAGAGATGCCTGACGGCCTTCGGCAGCTTTTTGAGCTGTTCCAGCAGAAACAGCTTTTCGATCAGCAGCAGCACACCGAAATAAATGCCCCAGAGCATGAAATTCCAGCTTGCGCCGTGCCAGAAGCCGGTCAGCGCCCAGACAATCATGATATTGAGGCACTGTCTGGGGAGCCCTCTCCGGTTGCCGCCGAGCGGGATGTAGACATAATCGCGGAACCACGAGGACAGCGAAATATGCCATCTTCTCCAGAAATCCGTGATCGAATCGCAGAGATACGGATGCTTGAAGTTTTCGTCAAAATGGAATCCGAAGATTCTGCCGAGCCCGATCGCGATGTCGGAATAGCCGGAGAAATCGAAATAATACCACAGCGCAACCGCCGCCGCGCCGAAGAATGCGCCGAGCGCCGAGACCGTCCCGACGGCAGCATAGCCGCCCTCACGGGAGCCAAAGCATCCGTTTACGACCTTGCTCAGGCTGTTCGCGAGGATGACCTTTTTGCCGATGCCGTAAATGATGCGCGTAAAGCCCTCGGAAACATCCTTCAGCTTTGTTTTTCTCCTGTCAATTTCCGCTGCAATGGTCGAATACCGCACGATCGGCCCCGCAACGAGCTGCGGGAACATCGAAACATAGAGCAGAAATTTGCCGAAGCTCCGCTGCACCTTTACCTTGCCGCGGTAGCAGTCGATCGAATAGGAAAGCGTCTGGAAGGTATAGAAGGAAATGCCGATCGGCAGCCGGATGTTCGGCACCGGTATCGAACTGCCGAACAGTGCATTGAGATTCTCGACGAAAAATCCGCTGTATTTGAAAATGCCCAGCACGCCGATATCGACAATCACGGCAAGCATCAGCGCCCTGTGTGCCGCGCGCGGCGCATGCTTCTTCCGCGCCCTGCCGATCAGCATTCCGGTTTTATAGTTCAGATAGGAATACGCAATGAGCATCAGCACCCAGACCGGCTCGCCCCATGCATAAAAAATCAGCGAGAAGGCCAGCAGAACTGCATTTCTCGCCTTAATGCTGCCGGCAAAGAAATAAAACAACAAGCACAGCGGCATAAAAAAGTATATAAAGAACAAGTCCGCAAAAACCATCTGATTCAACACCTGTTTCCAAAATCTATCCAAAGCATGTCAAAAAGCGCGGCATGCTTGCTGCCGCTTTTTGCATACGATCTGATCTCAGCCATTATTATAGCATATTATGTCGAAAAAAGCAACCGTTCCATGCGATTTATCGAATCTTCCCAAAGATACGCAAACATTGCCGAAGCGGATGGACAAAACAGCAAAAACAGGGAAGAACCGCCGTTTCTCCCCTGATTTTCAGGATATTACCGCTCCATCAGGCGTAGCAGCTTCTCCTTCCATGCGCCCTTTCCGGTATACGGATGCTCTCTCAGCGGCAGATTGCAGAATCTGCTGCCGTACAGAACGGTCGTAGGATGCGTAAATTCGCGGAAGCCCCACTCGCCGTGGTAGGCGCCCATGCCGGAGTGTCCGGTCCCGCCGAACGGCGCACCCGGAACCATCATGTGCATGCAGACCTCATTGACACAGCCGCCGCCGAACTGCTGCGAGGACATGGTTTTCTCCGCCCATTTCCGGTCGCGGGTAAAGAGATACAGCGCAAGGCCGTGCTCTCTGGATGCAATCAGCTTCATGAGGCTGCCGATCTCCGTATCGCGGTACGGCACGACCGGCAGCAGCGGCGAAAACAGCTCATGCTGCACGATCGGTTCATCGGCCTTCACCGGATAGATGATCGTCGGGGCATATTTGCAGCGCTCCGGGTCTCCGTTTCCGCCGAAGATGATCCGGTCGCGGTACAGCTCCGCCTCATCCGCACATTTCCGGTAGGCCTGCTCCGAAATCAGGCGCGGGTATTCCGGATTCTGCACCGGATCATCCCCGATCTGCCGGATGAACGCCTGCTTCAATGCCGCAAGAAACGGCTCCGCGATCTCCTCCGCAACGGCAATCTGGTTGATGTTAATGCAGATCTGCCCGCTGTTGCAGAGCTTGAAGAATGCGATTTTCCGCGCAGCATCCTTAATATCCGCATCCTTCCTTACAACGCACCAGTTTCCGGTCTCGCCGCCGAGCTCCAGCGCGACCGGCGTCAGATTCTTCGCCGCCGCTTCCATGACATGCACCCCGACCCTCGGGGAGCCGGTGTAGAAGATCTTGTCAAAGCGCTCGGCGAGGCAGAGGTCGGCGATATCGTGCCCGCCGTCAACCAGTGCAATATACTGCTCCGGGAAGGTTTCGGAGATCAGCTTTTTCAGCGCTTCCGTACAGTGAACGGACTTCGAGCTGGTCTTGATGACCGCGGTGTTTCCGCCTGCAATGCTCGCGGTCAGCACGCCGAGCGTCAGCAGCACCGGGAAATTGAACGGGCTGATAATCAGCGAAACGCCGTATGGCATTTTGTAGATTTTGGTCGTGATGCTTGGAAAGCACTGAATCCCGCTGAAGCGGCGCTCGGGCTTTGCCCATTTTCTCAGCCCCTTCATCGTTTCGGTGATCTCGGTCAGCGTCACGCCGACATCGCAGAGATAAGCCTCTGCCCTGCTGCGGCCGAGGTCATCGCAGAGCGCCTGCGTCAGCGCGTCCCTGTGCTTCTGTACTGCCTGACGCAGCCTTGCAAGCTGCCGCAGCCGGAACTCGACCGGAAGCGTTTTTCCGCTTTTGAAGAAGCGGCGCTGCCTTTCGGTGAGTGCGTGGATCCGTTCCTGTGTCCACATGCGGATTTCTCCCCCTTTTTTTGCGTTTCGCAGCCCGGATATCCAGAATCACAAGGATCATGAACAGAATCGCTCCGGCGCCGCTGATGATGAGTCCACAGCGCAGAAACGGCGCGCGGAATTCAATCCGGACAGTATGGGTTCCTTCCCTGAGCGGAAATCCCAGAAATGCGAGATTGACCCGCTCCGGCTGCACCTCCGTGCCGTCAACATAGACTGTAAAGCCCTCATGATAGACAAGACTTGTCGCAAAATAGCCGTCGTGCTCCGCATTGATGCTTCCCGCGATCACATCCGCGCCGGTTTCCCTCAGATCGGGCACAAACGGCGTGAGCGCCTCCGAAGCCTCGCAGAGCTCCTGCGGGTCGAGCGTGTATGCTTCGAGCCCGGAAAGCTCAAAATGAGAGCCGAGCAGCTCGATCTCAAGGCGGTCGCTGTGATCGGAAATCACAAACTCGAAATAATGGTTGTGGTTATAGTATTTCCAGTCCGGGTCGGTCAATGTATTCTTCTGCCCGTTGATTTTGATGCGGATATCGCCGGCGGTCTCCCAGCCGATCGAAGTCCCCTGCTTCGGATTATCGGCATACAGCCGCAGCAGGACGATCTTGCCCCTGAACGCTTCCGGGAGCGGACAGGAATAGGTCAGACTGCCGTTTTCGAGGAAAAAGCTGTAATGGTCCTCAGAGAAGTGCGCAAGCTGCCGCTCGCTTTCAGAGAGATACGGCGAAATTGCGAACAGCCCGTCGAGCTCCGAACGCGCTGCACGCTCGGCATGCGGCACGAACTCCGCATCGGGGATATCCTGCTCGATGATGCGGTACCGGAGCAGTGCCTCGATATTATACGGATATTCGAGCGTTTCATACTGCCGCCTGCTCATGACGCGGTCGGAGCAGTACAGCATCGGGAACGCATACGGATTCTCATAGAGATAATAGCCGTCATCGGTCTGCTGCCTCAGCTCATGCAGATAAAAGTCAACCGGCGCATTGGAAATATAATACCGGTTGCCCATATAGGTGTTGAAGATCAGACTGCGAGAGCGCGTGGTGAGCGCGGAATTGCGGAACTGATTTTCGTTATACATCTCATTCAGATAAAAACTGTTATAATCCTTTGAATGCACCGAGGAGTAAATCGTATCGGAATAATGTGAGGCTGTATAGATCTTGTTCACGGTATCAAGCCGGACCGTGTCGATCGCCGTCCGCACCATTTTTCCCGCCGCGGCATCCGCGGTCAGCGCCCTGACTGTCGGAGAATTGACGGTGTTGTAGTTTGCAGATGACTCCCTCTCGTCCATCCGGTTTCTGACACAGCAGACCACAAAGGGCATCAGCAGGCAGAGATAGATGAGCCTCGGATTTTTCCGTTTCAACAGAATCACCAGAACCAGCGCCGTAACCGCCGTATCTGCGTATAAGCACCACATCGGAATACCGAACCTGCTGGTAAAGATCGAGAGCAGCACACTGCCTGCGAGAATCGCGGCGGGCAGCTTATAGTGCATTTTCCGGCCGCTGAAAATCCGTTTCACGAGCTCCGCTGTCAGGATCAGCGTGAGCGGCAGAAATGCAAACAGCACCTTCGCATCAATATACAGCGTCCCGTTCATCAGAAACAGAAAGAACGGGAACACCGCAAACAGCAGGATCAGGATCGCGATAAACCGCTTGCCGCGCCTGCCGTTGACCGCAAAGTAAATTGCGGAAAAAACGCCGAGTACCGACGAGCCCATCGAGTAGCCGTAATAGGTCAGCCAGTCGAGCCGAATGGTCGGCAAAAACTGCCGCAGGGAGATCACCGTGTTCGCCTCATCTCTGCCCGAGAGCAGCGTATAGCCCGTCGGCAGCAGCAGCACACACGCCATCATCACACTGACCGCCAGCAGCAGCAGGAACGGGACATACCGCCGGATACATGCCCTGACGCTGCCCGGGCGCCGCTCCAGCACCGCATAGAGCCCGTATGCCGCGAGCGAGAGCATCGCGGAAACTGCAAAAAAGAAGTTGCACATGATCATCAGAAAGGCACACAGCACCAGCGGATACCGCTTGCCGGTCTGAAAATAGCGGTCGGTAAAATGCATCGAAAGCAGCAGAAAGGGCATATAGCACATGAACATGATATGCCGGTGCGTATGCAGGAGCAGCGGGGCCGAAAAGGCATAGGAGGCAGCCGCAAAGGCCGCAGCGCAGATCTGATACCGCTTGCGCAGGAAAAAATAAAAGATGCTCGACGAGCCAAAGGCGATCGCAATGCCGGCGGCGGTCATGTATACGCCCATCGGAATGAACGGGAACAGATAAGAGAACACGATAATCGGCGAATACAGCCCGTAATAGGACAGCACATAGATATTCTCCCCCGCGCCGAGGTTGGCAGCATAGGACGGGAACAGCTTGTGCGTATGATAAAACAGCGTCCGGAAATACTCCGGAATCAGGTAGTGCTGAGATGCCCAGTCAATCTGCGAGCCGTAAACACTGCCCTTTTTCACGCAGGATACGATCACCGCAGCGCACAGAAGAAAGATGATGCCGAGCGCAGTCAGATCCTTGTATCGGTTTTTCAGCTTCATTGCTTTGCCTCTCCGGTTTTCATTGCGAATTTGTCCGGTATAATGTCCAGTTTTCATAGGGCAGCATATGCCCGAGTTTTTTGATCACATCCGCCTGCGATGCATAGCAGCGGCAGATCTCCCGCTTCCTTTTCAGCGTTTCCTCCGGGATTCTTTCCAGCGTTGCTTCATATTCCGGCAGAACCGCTGCCCTGTAATATTTCCCGAAGCAATACAGCGGGCAGTCCGGGCGCAGCGCATCATATGCCTGAACTGTCAGCAAATGCGTTAATTTGTGGTGGATATGCCCGTATCCCCCGTCCTGATTATGCGTAACGATCAGGCTCCACTGCTTCAGGGCGATCACCCGCCGCAGATCGGCCTCGATCCCCTCCCGCACGCTGTCCCAGCTGTCCCGCAGGAAGTTCACCTTATCCGGATAATCCAGTATCAGCGGGATATTCCCGGTCATTGTCACAGCCTTGCGGAATTCAGCCGCCCGGGTACGATCCCGCCCGTTCGTGACGCAGATCACCAGATACCCGCCGTCCAGCAGATGTCCCCCGCCCCAGAGAACCTCGTCGTCCGGATGCGCCACGATCATCAGCTTGTCAGTCTGGGACAGATCGAGCTGATCGAGCGTCTCCTGACTGAGCGGACGGACCCGGTGTGCAAAAAACACATTCAGGAAAAGCCCCGCTGCGATCAGCAGCAGCCCCGCGGCAATGCCGATCAGCAGCTTCAGCCGCTTTTTTTTCTGTTTTTTTGTCATTCGGCTCTCCTTCCGTATCTGTCAGTTCAATTTCTATGCTATTATATCATTTTTTGCAGATAAAGTCAATCCGAAGGAGAATCATCCGAAAGTGCATGGATTTGAGACGATAGTGCATTTACTTATATAAAAATATCATGTATAATATCACTAAAGATATTTTTAAGGGGGATGCTCTATGCAATTGAAAAAAATCCTGTCCGCGGTCTGTGCGGCCGCGGTTGCCGGTACGGCACTGCTTTCGGCGCCTGCTCCGGTGCGCGCAGCGGATTATGTCGCGGCAAAATCGCGCGTATCCGTTCATGACCCGTCGGTCATCAAGGACCCGAAATCCGGCAATTACTATGTGTTCGGCTCCCATATCGACGCGGCAAGATCTGCAAATCTCCAGAGCTGGTCGCTTTTCACAAACGGCTATGCAGCGAAAAACAACAAGCTGTTCGGCGATCTCTCCGGCAATCTGCAAAAGGCATTCGCATGGTGCGGCGAAGACCTTGAGGACTGCGAGGGCGGATTCTCCGTCTGGGCGCCGGATGTGATCTGGAATCCGGATTACCGCAACAGCGACGGCACAAAGGGTGCATATGTCATGTACTTCTGCACCTCCTCGACCTACATCCGCTCCGTCATCGCCTATGCGGTTTCACAGAACATCGAAGGGCCGTATACCTTCGTGGATACGCTGATCTATTCGGGATTTACCAAGAACGATCAGTATGTCACGAGCAGCACCAAAAATGTCAACAAGAAATATACCAGCACCAATGTCCAGTCGCTGATTGATTCCGGCGCGGTGACGATGAACAATTCCTGGTTCAACGGCAACAACTTCAACAACCAGCTTTTCCCGAATGCGATCGACCCGACGATCTATTACGGCACCGACGGGAAAATGTATATGTGCTACGGCTCATGGTCGGGCGGTATCTTTACACTGGAAATCGACAGGGAAACCGGACAGTGCATTCACCCCAAGACCGGAACGACATCCGACGGGCGCATGGTTGACAGCTACTTCGGCACAAAAATCTCCGGCGGTTACGGAAAATCCGGCGAGGGTCCGTTTATCGAATACAATGCCGATACCGGTTTTTACTATCTCTTTGTCACATACGGCGGTCTGACCTCGACAGCAGGCTACAATATGCGCGTCGGCAGATCAGCCTCCCCGACCGGTCCGTTTACCGATGCGGCCGGACGGAATATGGTTCTGGAAAGCGGTACAAACCTCAACACGATCGGACTGAAGCTGATGACGAATTATAAGTTCTCGTCACTGGCGCGGGCATATATGGCGTGCGGTCATAATTCCGTTTTACAGGATGACGGGCAGTGGTATCTGGTCAATCACGCACGCTTCGACGACGGCACGGAGTATCATGAGGTTCGCGTTCATGCAATGAATTTCAACGAAGCAGGCTGGCCGGTCGTTATGCCCTATGAATACAGCGGCGAGACATGGTCTAAGGCGGGATATGATACCGCAGACCTCGCCGGCACCTATGAATTCATCAATCACGGCACTGCGTCAGACGGCACAATCACCACAGCCTCGAACATCACGCTGAATGCGGACGGCACAATCTCCGGTGCAGTCAGCGGCACATGGGCGGAGGCGGGCAACAGCGCCGCCGCAACGCTGAAAATCGGCAATATCACCTACACCGGTTTCTTCAATGCCCAGTATGACGAAACCGGCAAGGGCAATCAGGTCATGACCTTCACCGCTGCGGGAAATGACAACCAGACAATATGGGGCGTCAAATCCGGCACATGGAACGGAAAGGAACGCAGCCTGCTCTATAATCACTTCGGCAGCGGACAGCTTGTTTATGATAAGAATGCCGTTTCCGATACCGACGGCGCCGTTTACATCGGCGACACCAAACTCCTGAGCAATATTCCTTACACGATCACAAATGTCTACAGCGGGCTGGTGCTGGATGTCAGCGGTGGGAGCAGCGATGACGGCACCCTTATTCAGCAGTGGGGCAAGGGCGGCAACAAATCCGGCGACAAGCATCAGGATTTCCGAATCACCGACCTCGGAAACGGATACTGCCGGCTGACCTCGATGATCGACGAAACCAAGTGCATCGCAGTGGACGGAAACAATGCGGACAACGGGCTGTCTGTCATTCTGCAAACCTATACCGGCGCGGACAATCAGCTCTGGAAGCTCGTGAAATCCGGCAGCTACTTCGGCATCGTATCGAAATGCTCCGGCGACACGGCGGGACTGGATGTCTATGAGTGGTCAACCGAAAACGGCGGCATAATCAATCAGTGGGAATTCTGGGGCGGCGAGTGCCAGCTCTGGAAGATTACCCCGACCTATGCAATGGTTCCGGCACACAGCTACACAATCCGGAACCTCAACAGCGGACTGTTTGTCGGCACATCGAACAACAATCTGGTTCAGGGAAATGATGCTGTTTCATGGAACATAACCCGCGAAGATACCGGTTACTATTCAATTCAAGACGGCAACAGGATGGCAGTCACGGTTTCCGGTGCAGAGGACGGCGCTGACCTGACCCTCAGCAAATACACCGGCGGCAAGGAGCAGCAGTTCACGATCTGGGGCAATGCCGACGGCAGCTATACAATTCTCTCAGTTCTCTCCGGAGAAACAGCCGGCTTTGATGTTTATGAAATCAGCACAGAACCCGGCGCGAAAATCTGCCAGTGGAATTACTGGGGCGGAGACGGGCAGAAATTCATTCTCGCGCCCGCCGAAGCACCGGCCAAAGAGATCGAACCGGGCAATCTGCTGCTCGGCGATGCCGACTGCAACGGCGAGGTCAATGTGCTGGATGCCGTCATGATCGCACGGGTTTCATCGGAGGATACTGCAACCGGCATTACGGATCAGGGCAAGATCAACGCGGACTGCGACCGCAGCAGCTCCGTCGATGCAAAGGATCTGACCCTGCTGCTGAAGCATCTGGCAAATATCATCAATCTGAATGACGAAACTGCATAACTAGGGAGTGTTGACACTAAAATAATATGCGGATTTTTGAGATGATTTTGTTTCGTTCTAGGCAAAAATCCGCAGGCGTGCTTTCGCACGGCAAGGATTTTTAACGACGAACGGGACAAAATCAGCCAAAAAGACGC
>JAFUAD010000080.1 GCA_017460835.1 Oscillospiraceae bacterium | reverse complement strand
GAATGGGGACCTCTATCGCAGGTCCCCAAGCCCGCCGAGCTCTTTGCACGCTAGGGGAGTTTCGCGCTCTGCGGAGCGCGACGAGGGCTCTGCCCTCGACCCGCGAGCTTTTTGAAAAACTCCCATTTAAGAAAAGTGTTCCTGCGATAAATCAGAATTTAGTGCATATGTGATATCAGCTTGGAAACAAATGCTTGTAGTTCAATTTGCTCCGATGCTGATAATGTGCCAGACAAATCAATTTCATGATATCTGTCAATGTCTGGCTTTACCCAACTGAAACAAAAATCCGGTAAATAACCGATAACTTCAGCAAGGCTATAAAAGAATAGAATGTTTTGCACAACCCTTTCTTCCATACTGATATGCACCTCCCAACTTTCACCGTGCTCTCTGGCAATATTATTTGAATTGATTTCCCGAAAGCCGCCGTTTTTTACAAATGTAGTATAAATTGAATCTTGGAAAAACTCTATGATTCCATGAAAACCGTCTTCCTTTAGAGTCATTATATCATCCTCCGTTAATACTGGTTTATCTTAGCAACACAATTCCTAAAAGGGACTTGAAAAAAGCTCGACCAAAAACTTCAAAAAGAGCTCCGATTATAACTGCGAAAAGCTCCCCGAAAAAGCCACTCCCAGGAGAAAAAAGCAGAACAGACAGACTGCCGGGGGGACTATTACCGGAAAAATCAAAACGTGCCCGCATCGGCAATATCATAGCCTGCGGCACGGATCAGGCGGTTATACACAGCGAGCCCGACGCCGTCAGTACGCGGGGCGCGGACATAAATATGCGCGGCGCCCTCTGCATCCAGCTCGCGCAGCCGCGCAAAAAACGCCGCCGCCCGTTCCTCGTCGGTATCGCCGTAAGGCACACACGCGATGCCCGCCGCCTCACATTCCGGCACATCCGCATCAAAGCAGAGCGCATATACACCCGCGCCGCGGTGCGTATCCATAAACCGGAGAAACGCCGCACGGCCGCCCTGCACCAGCGTCACGGCAGCATTCGGGGCGTAGTGCTTATATTTCATGCCCGGCGAGCGCACGACCGTATCCGGAGAAATCTGCGCCAGCACCGCGTCATCGACAATGACATTTGCGGCGACGGTGCGGAGCTGCTCGGGCGTGACAAATCCCGGCCGCAGAACCCGGACCGTATCCGCGCCCTCAAGCTGAATGACCGTCGATTCCACCCCGCAAAGGCAGCTTCCGCCCTCAACGATCGCCGGGATTCTGCCGTCCATATCCGCGAGCATATGCGCAGAGGTCGTCGGGCTCGGGCTTCCGGAGCGGTTGCCCGACGGCGCCGCGACCGGCACGCCTGCCGCACGGATCATTGCCTGCGCGACCGGATGCGCCGGAAACCGCACCCCGACGGTATCGAGCCCGCCTGCGGTCACCGCCGGGATGCGGTCTGTCCGCGGCAGAATGACCGTCAGCGGCCCCGGCCAGAAGCGCGCCGCAAGCTGCTCTGCCAGCGGCGGAATCTCCCGCACCAGCGGCGCCCAGTCCGCAAGCGCTGCGATATGTACGATCAGCGGATTATCCGCAGGGCGCCCCTTTGCCGCAAACACCTTCCGGACTGCATCCGCATTGCCGGCATCGCAGCCGAGCCCGTAGACCGTCTCGGTCGGCATCCCGACGATCTCCCCGCCGCGCAGCAGCGCCCCAGCAAGGGCGATATCCTCCGCATTATTTTGCAGCAGCCTTGTCGTCATTCCTCTGTCTCCTTTTCTCCGCTGAGCTTCTCCGCCTGCTCCGCAGTCTGCAAGGCCGTGATCACCGGCTCCAGATCACCGTTCATGACATCCTCAAGCCGGTAAAGCGAGAAGCCGATGCGGTGATCGGTCAGGCGGCTCTGCGGGAAATTATAGGTGCGGATTTTCTCGGAGCGGTCGCCCGAGCCGACCTGTGTCCGGCGCGCCGCCGCGACCTGCGCATCCTGCTCCGCCTGCGCCTTTGCGTAGAGCCGCGCCCGCAGAACCGACAGTGCGCGGTCCTTGTTTTTGTACTGGCTGCGCTCATCCTGACACTCGACGACGGTGCCGGTCGGAATGTGCGTCACGCGGATCGCCGAGGAGGTTTTGTTGATATGCTGCCCGCCGGCGCCGCTGGAACGGAATACGTCGATCCGCAGGTCATTGGGATTGAGCTCCAGCTCAACATCCTCGACCTCCTGCAAAACGGCAACCGTAACCGTCGAGGTATGCACCCTGCCCTGCGATTCCGTCTCCGGCACGCGCTGGACGCGGTGAACGCCGCTCTCATATTTCATTTTTGCATAAACACGGTCGCCGCTCAGGGAGAAAATGATTTCCTTGATTCCGCCGAGCTCGGTCTCGCTGAGATTCATGACCGTCTGCCTCCAGCCCTGCCGCTCCGCGTACATCGAATACATCCGGTACAGCGAATTCGCAAAGAGCGCAGCCTCCTCGCCGCCGGCGCCGCTGCGGATCTCTACGATCACATTTCGCGTATCTGCGGCATTTTCCGGAGTCAGCAAGAGTGTGATATCCTGCTCAAGCTGCTGCATTTTTTCCGCCGCCGCCATACGCTCGCTCTGCGCCATACCGCGGAATTCCGCGTCTGCCTCCGGGTCGTGCAGCAGCTCGTCCGCATTCCGGATCTGCTCCTGGCAGGTCCGGTAGCTGCGGTATGCCGCGATGACCGGGTCAAGCTGCTTGTATTCCTTCATGAGCGCCGCAAGCCGCTGCGGCTCAAGCGTGCCGGTCTGTAAATGCTCCGTGATTTCCTCGTATCGCTGCTCCGCCCTCCGGAGCCGGTCTTCTATCTGCATATCATGTTCCTCTCATTGATCGTCATCCAACTATCCCCGCCGATGCCCGCAGCCGGAGGATTGAGGTGCCTCCGGCGGATCGGAAATGGGGCTCCGCCCCATACCCCGCCAAAGGGACATTGTCCCTTTGGAAACCCGATACTGCTCCGCGTCAGCCCCTTGCAAAGGGGCAGGCGCGGAGCAGCAATGGGAGTCCAGAGGGATAGTATCCCTCTG
>JAFUAD010000079.1 GCA_017460835.1 Oscillospiraceae bacterium | reverse complement strand
TCGGCTGCTGTGTCAGTGCAGCGGCACCGGCTGCTGTCACGGCTGCCGCAGCGGCGGCTTCCCGTTCCTTTTGCTTCCAGCGCGGCTCCTGGTTGTCAGCATATTTCACAGGCTGATTCGGCTGCACCTCCGCCGCCGGAGCATTCTCCTGCGCGGGTGCATCCTGCGGAACAGCGGGCTCCTGTGTCGGCGCATCAATCGGTGTCGGTTCCGGCTGTACTTCCGCTGCCGGAGCATTCTCCTGCGCGGGTGCATCCTGCGGAACAGCGGGCTCCTGTGTCGGCGCGATGACCGGTGTCGGTTCCGGCTGTAATTCTACCGCCGGAGCATTCTCCTGAACGGGCGCATCCTGCGGAGCAGCGGGCTCCTGTGTCGGTGCGATGACCGATACGGGTTCCGGCTGCACCTCTGCCGCCGGAGTATTCTCCTGCGCGGGCGCTTCCTGCGGCGCAGCGGGCTCCTGTGTCGGCGCATCAATCGGTGTCGGTTCCGGCTGCACCTCTGCCGCCGGAGCATTCTCCTGCGCGGGCGCATCCTGCGGAACAGCGGGCTCCTGTGTCGGCGCGATGACCGATACGGGTTCCGGCTGCACCTCTGCGGCCGGAGCATTCTCCTGCGCGGGCGCATCCTGCGGCGCAGCGGGCTCCTGTGTCGGCGCATCAACCGGTGTCGGTTCCGGCTGTACTTCCGCCGCCGGAGCATTCTCCTGCGCGGGCGCATCCTGCGGAACAGCGGGCTCCTGCTTCGGTGTATCGACTGATGTCAGCTCCGGCTTCATTTCATCCGCAGCCTGCTTTGCCGCTTCCGTTTCCTTCAGCAGACTTGCGGCTGCGGCAGCTTCGAGCTGCGTGGTGCGCGGAGCCTGATTTTTTGCATTTTGCTGCGGCTGCTCCTGAACCGGCCAGGGCTTGTGCTCCGGCGCCGCAAACGGCTTCTGCTGTTGCTGCTGCCGGGGTGCCTGCTGAGACGGCGGTGTCTGGCCGAATGCCTGATCGAGCGCATTGCCGATTGCTGCCTGCGAATGCGGATCGCGGCGCTGCTGAGAAGAAGACGGTGCCGCCTGCTTCTCTGCCTCCTTCGCCTGCTTTGCGGCAATGCGCGCCGCGCGCTTATTCTGCCGGGATGTTTCCTGTGCCTTATATTCCGACAGCTTCTCCGCTACATCCGGCTGGATCGCCTTCACCTGCAAACCGCACCGCGGACAAAATGAAAACTGTTCCGGTACCTTTGCATGACATTCCGGACAAATCATAAATAGCCTCCTTTTTTTACATCAACAAACTGTCGCCCTATGGGGTCTTATCATTCAGTCGGTTCCAGTGAACCGTACTGTAAATAGCAATAATTCATCTGCGCCTGATTCGGGTACTCGACAATGCCGAGCATCGCCATCCGCTTTTCGCTGCACGAGAATACAACATTCGCACTCTTGCTCGCGGAGGTTCCCCCGGTTTCGCTGTCGGTTCTGGCCGGCTTCCCGGAAAACAGCAACGCGCAGACATTATAAAGCGTGGTGAACATGCTGCCCGCGTCAATTGCCGATGCCGAGACGGAACGGTTCTGATTCTGACCGAATACCAGCGCATACTGATACAGCCGGTCATTTTTGAAATAGAGCGTCATCCGGACCGGCATGTCGGTCTGCGCATACTGCCCGAGCGCGATGGTTCCCCTGTCGAAATAATAGGTGTAGCCGGTAACGGTATCCGATGTGACAGGCGTCGGATCGGTCTCGGCGGGGTTCATGGTCATCACGGCCTCCTGCGCACTTTGCAGATCCATTCCGAACCGCAGCTTCGGCGCGAGCAAATATCGGTCAATGGTCTCGGGCTGATCCTGCTGAACCTGAAGCTCAGACGGCGGCGGAACCTGAACGGTCACCGGGGGATCCGCCTGCGGGGCGGGCGCGAGGGTCTGTTCCGCGATATCGCTTTCATTGACCGCGGCGGCCGGCTGCGAAACCGAAACGGGCTCAATGCTTTTTGAGGTCATGACGGTGATGATGCCGGCGCTGATGACAAGATTTGTGACCAGCATGCCGATCAGCAGGGGCGTTGCGATATCCTGCTTTTTCTTGCGCGTTCCGTGCGATTCTCCTGATGTACGCCGGAGCCGCTTGCCGCATTTCGGGCAGCGCACGGCATCCTTCGGAATCTTTTTGCTGCAAAATGGACAAACCATGATTCTGCCCCCTTTCGCCGGATTTTTCCGTCTGAAACTGGATATACCAATTCTATTATAACATATTATGGTAAAAAACGCAATGGGAAACAGGATAAAAAATGCATGAAACACAACAGGATAAAAAATGCACGGACATGCGCAGTTTCACGAAATGAAACACGCGATACCCTTTTATTGACAAACAGAGCGCCCGCGAAAATCATCGCAGGCGCTCATAATTTCTATTTGGTTACTCGTCATCCTCGCTGCCGCTCTTGACGCTTGCAATAACCTCATCGAGGAGGTTTGCCGGCAGCGGCTCATAGCGCAGAAACTCGAATGTGTACTCGCCCATGCCCTTTGCTACCTGACGCAGATACATCGTAAAATCGTGCATCTCGCGAACCGGTGCTTCTGCCTGGATAACGGTCATGCCGTCGCCGGCAGGCTCCATGCCGAGCACTCTGCCGCGGCGCTTGTTCAGGTCGCCCATGACATCGCCGGTCTTGCCGTCCGGAATGGTGACCTTCAGCGAGCCGATCGGCTCAAGCAGAATCGGATTCGCCTGCTTCATGCCCTCCTTGAAGGCGAGCGAAGCCGCGATCTTGAATGCCATTTCAGAGGAGTCAACCGGGTGATACGAACCGTCGAGCAGCGTTGCCTTGATGCCGACGACCGGGCAGCCCGCGAGCACGCCCTTCTTCACGCTCTCCTGGAGACCCTTTTCAATTGCCGGGAAGAAGTTTTTGGGGACTGCGCCGCCGAAAATCTTTTCCTCGAAGACGAGCGAATCGCTGTCGGTCGGCTCAAACTCGATCCACACATCACCGAACTGGCCGTGGCCGCCGGACTGCTTCTTGTGTCTGCCCTGAACCTTGTCGGTCTTCTTGCGGATGGTCTCGCGGTATGCGATCTTCGGCTCCTCAAGAACGACATCGACGCCGAACTTGCTCTTGAGCTTTGCCTTGACAACATCGAGGTGCTGGTCGCCGAGACCCGCGAGCACCTGCTCCTTGGTCGTGGTGTCGAGCGTATAGGACAGCGCCTTATCCTCCTCCAGCAGTCTCTGGAGACCGTTGGAGATCTTGGCCTCGTCGCCCTGAGCGGTCGCCTTGACCGCCATGCGGTAGGTCGGGTTCGGGTATGCGATCGGCGCATATGCGATCACACGCTCCGGTGCGCACAGCGTATCGCAGGTGTTCGCTGCGATCTTCGTCGCGACGACAATATCGCCGGCTGCGGCAGCGGAGACCTCGGTCTGCTTTTTGCCGAGCATGGTATACAGCTTGCCGATGCGCTCGGTCGCGCCGGTTGTCGCATTGACCAGCTCCTTGTCGGCGGTCAGCGTGCCGGAGAGCACCTTCAGGAAGCTCATCTTGCCGACGAACGGGTCGGCGACCGTGCGGAATACGAATGCGGAAAGCGGCGCATCTGCGTCAACCTTCAGTTCAAGCTCCTTGCCGTCCTTATCCGTCGCCTTCAGCGGCTCTGCATTGGTCGGGTCGGGCATATACTTCAGGAATTCCAGCAGCAGGTCGCAGCCGGCGGGATTGGTGCAGGAAACGGTGAACACCGGCATTGCACGGCCGGTACGCATCGCCTCGTGAATACCGTGGCTGATCTCCTCCTGCGTAAAGGGCTCGCCCTCGAAGAACTTTTCCATCAGCGCGTCATCGGTTTCCGCGACTGCCTCGCTGAGGCTGTCGAGCAGGGAATCCGCGGTGATGCCCTCCTTCTCGGAGAGAACGATGCCGGCGGCGTCCGCAGCGACGGATGCGCCCTTCTTATCATATGTATAGGACTTCATTCTGCCGAGGTGAACCAGCGACTTGAACTGGTTGTTGACGATCTCCGGGACGATGACCGGGCAGACCGATGCGCCGAAGGCGTCCTTCAGCGACTGGAGCGTGGCATAGAAATCCTGATTCGGGTCGTCGATTTTGGTCACGGCAAAGAGCACATGCTTGCCGAGCTTCTTTGCGGCATTGAATGCCTTGACGGTTCCGACATGCACACCGGACTTTGCGGAGACGCAGATAATCACGGTGTCGCCGGCGAACATGCCTTCATTTGCGGCCGCCGCGAAATCCAGCGAGCCGGGGGTGTCGATCAGATTGATCTTGAATCCGCCGTATTCAAAGTTTGTCAGCGCAAGGTTGATCGAAGCGGTGCGCTTGATCTCCTCCGGATCGTAGTCACAAACGGTATTGCCGTCTGCTGCTTTGCCGATGCGGTCGATGACGCCTGCACGGTACAGCAGTGCCTCTGCGAGAGCCGTTTTGCCGCAGCCGCTCTGTCCGGCGAGAACGATGTTTTTAATTTTTGCTGTGTCGGTGTTTTTCATATGAGAGACGCTCCTTACTGCGCTTTATACGGATGCGGTTTCCGATGCAAAGATTTCGGACGGGCGATGACCGGGCTGCTGCCCCGTACATGCTGCACCGCGCTAAAGCGTAAACTATATAGCTATTATACCATGTGTGAAAAATCCATGCAAGTGTGAAATGCATTTTCTACGTTTTCACGAAAATGCGGCTTGCGTTTTATGCATATTGACGGAAAATCACGCGCGAATTTGTGAGAGTTTGCCTATCACCCCTTCTTTTAAGAACCGTGTTCCTGCAATCAATCTGAGTTTATTGGTGCCTCCGGCGGATTGGAAATGGGGCTCCGCCCCAAACCCCGCCAAAGGGACATTGTCCCTTTGGAAACCCGCTGCTGCTCCGCTTCAACCCCTTGCAAAGGGGCTGAAGCGGAGCAGCAATGGGAGTCCAGATG
>JAFUAD010000038.1 GCA_017460835.1 Oscillospiraceae bacterium | reverse complement strand
CAGCTCGCGCTTGGCATTGCACAGGCGCTCCCGACGCTGATCCCGACAATCGTCGATGTGGTTTTGCAGATTGTGGATACGCTGATTGACAACATTGACCTGCTGATCGACGCGGGGATTCAGCTCATCATGGGGCTTGCGGACGGCCTGATTGCCGCGCTGCCGATCCTGATCGACAAGCTGCCGGGGATCGTCGAAAAGATGGTGAATGCACTGGTTGACAATGCACCGAAGCTGATCGACGCTGCGATCGAGCTGACCCTCGCGCTCGTGAAGGGCATCATCCAGAATCTTCCGCAGATCATTGCAGCCGCGGGGAAGATCGTCTGGGCATTGATCAAGGGCATGTTCAAGCTGCGCGGAAAGGTCGCGGGCAAGGCAAAGGAGCTGCTCGGCAGCATCGGCGGCGCACTGCTCAGCGGGCTCGGCAAAGCGGCTGAATGGGGCAAGAGCATTATTTCCGCAGTTGTGTCCGGCATCGGCTTAATGTTCGGCGCCGTGACCGGAAAGCTGCAAGAGCTCGGCGCTGCGATCTTCGACAAATTCCAGAGCATCAAGGAGACGGCCGGCAATGTGCTCGAAGCGATCAAGGGCGCATTTTCTGCTGCATGGGACGCGGTCAAGGGCGCTGTTTCCGCCGCACTCGATGCAATCAGCGGAGCAGTCTCGGCTGTCTGGAACGGAATCAGGGACACGGTTTCCGGCATTCTGGACGGAATCCGGAACGCAGTCACAACAGTCTGGAACGGCATCCGGGATACGGTCTCCGGGATTCTCAGCGGCATCAGCAGCATTGTCTCCGGAATCTGGAACGGAATCAAATCGACTGTTTCCGGCATTCTGGAGGGAATTAAGAGCATTGTAGTCGGGGCATGGACAGCAATCAAGACATCAATTACAACCATATTAACCGGAATAAAGAACATCGTCTCAAATATCTGGGAAGCGATCAGATCGTCAGTCACAAGTGTTGCATCAAAAATCAAGGATTCTGTAATTAACATCTGGAACAGTATAAAATCCGGCATCTCCTCGACGGCCGGCGCAATCAAGGATGCGATTATCAATGCATTCGAGGCGGCGTGGGACTATATCAAGGGGCTGCCCTCCAAAGCATTCGGCTGGGGCAAGGACATTATCGGCGGCATGGTTGACGGAATTAAGTCTGCCGGCGGCTGGGTCAAGGATGCGGTCGGCGGCGTCGCTGGGAAAATCAAGGGCTTTCTGCATTTTTCCCGTCCGGACGAAGGCCCGCTGCGCGAGTATGAGCAGTGGATGCCTGACATGATGCGAGGTCTCGCGAAGGGCATCACCCAGAACATGAAGTATGTGAAGAACGCTGTCAGCGGTCTCGCAGATGCAATGATTCCTGAATATGACCTCGCACCGGCACTTGCACAGTACGATGCAAGCCGCCTGAAACTGCCGGACTTCCCGCAGAACAAGCCGAAGCCGACAGGCGGCGCACCGTCCGGTTACGGCGGCGGCGACACCTACAACATCACAATCAATGTCGAGCGAATGGACAGCGATACAGATGTCCGCCGCACGGCAGAGACCATGTCGGAGGAGATCGAGCGCCTGAAAACCGACAACAATACGCGCAAAGGAGAGTGGAGTGTTTGAGAAACTGGATCGAGATTGACGGCAAATGCAGTCAGTGCTTCGGGCTGAAAATGGCGCGGCTGCCGCTCTGGACAACCGCTGCTGAAACAGTTGAGAACACCGCTGTCCCCGGCGTAGCGGTCGAGCTTGACCGGCATACCGGACAATACAAGGACTTCGATCTCACGCTGACCGGCTATCTCACAAGACCGCCGCACAATCACGAACTTGCAGTGCTGAATGACTGGATTCAGAACGGCAGGCAGCTCATCATGAGCACGCAGCCGCAGCTTGTCGGCATCATCCGCCGGGTCGGGCAGATCGAGCCTGTGCGGATCGGCACACGGGCAAATGAAATTCAGATCCCGTTCACCTTCCAGCCGTTCAAGTACACGAAAACGAATATTCCGATTACCTTTGACACATCGCCTGCATATTACCGGCTATGGGGTAACATCTATGCAGAGCCGATCTATCGGCTGACGATCGAGGACGGCTGCATTCTCGCAATCTTTGGCGTGAACGGAGTCATGCTGCAAATCGCAGCACTCGCACTTGATACCGGTGTGCTTGTCATTGATCTTCAGCGCCGGAAAATCTACAAAGAAGAATCAAACGGTGATCTGACGATTGTGCAGGAATACACATCCGGCGAATTCTGGAAAATGGTGCTGAAGCCCGGCGACAATGTTATCACATGGCAATCCGGCATCAGCAAGGTGGAAGTGACGGTGAATGAGAGATGGCTTTGATTCTGCGTGACCCGCTCATGGTCTATCCGGCAGACGAACACCTTTTCATTTCAAACGGGCTGCGCCTGCTGACGCCGACCGTTGCAGAACACACACTCGAATTCGGACAGGCAGGCAGCATCCATGTTGAACAGCCGCTTGATCGTGACGGCGACTGGAAATCATTGATCCCCGGTCACATTATTCGCGCACCTATCCCGTTCCGCGGGCAGACACGTTGGCAGCCGTTCCGCATTTTTCGCCGTACAAAAAAGCGGCAAAGCGGCGCTCCGGTCGTTTCCATTGATGCGATGCACATGTTTTATGATTTGAACTATGTGCTGTTGGAAGATGTCCGCCCGGAAAACAAAAACGGACAGGATGCCATTCAATGGCTGTTTGACCATCCGTATGATCCATACGGGCAGGCAGAGACAAAATTGCCGCTGCGACACTTCACATTTCATTCTGACATCGAAACGCTTGCGACTGCCTATTACGAATGGAAGACCATGACCGGCGCTCTGATCGGCGAGGACAACTGCATTCTGGAGCGCTGGGGCGGCGAGCTGTTTGTGAACGGTTTGTACTTCTCGATCTGCAAGGTCATGGAGGGCAGTCTGCAAAATGCATTCCACATTGCCTACGGTTTGAACCTGACCGAAGTTGAGGAAACGCTTGACTACACCAACACTTTCAGCCAGCTTGTTGCAACCGACAACTACGGCAACAAAGCGCACGCTTCCATTCCGCTGACATATAACGGTTTGCCGTTTGAAAAACACTTCACGCAGCATTCAGCTATTCCGATGACATGACCGGGCAGCAGCGCGGCACGCAGTTCGGCAGCGATTTCGGCAAATACATGAGCATCATTCAAGAAGTAGATGCACATTACTCGGTGCGATACGCCGACCTTGCCGAAGACGATCCGTTTCAGGAGCTTGCAAGCTATGAGGTTGGTGACAGTGGTGTCATTGATGACAGTGAGCTTGGAATTTCCACAACACAGCGCATCATGAAAACAGTGACCAATCTGCTGACCGGTGAGCGCATCAGCACCGAGACCGGCAATGTCAAGCGCAGCATCGCGCGTCGGCAGCCGTTCAGCAATACTGTCACGACCGAACAGAGCGCCGCGCAGAAACAGCTTGACGCGATTGCAGCACAGGTCGAGGAGCTCGACCGGAATCGCCTTGCAACATGGGGCAGCGCACGCGGCATGACATGGGGAACAGCAAAAAAATATACTTGGGGCGATGCGGGAGGTGCATCATGACGCAGACTTCTTTTCTTCATCTCAACAAACCGGCAGACAGTGATGCAATCAACATCTCTGCGCTGAACGACAATGCAGACCTGATTGACGCAGCACTTGCGGCTCTGTCCGGGGCAGTCGGCGGAATAGCCGTCACCGTCATCGCGGCGGATGACGAAGATAACCCGACCGCCGATTATGAAACCCCTGCACCGGTACTGTGCATGACTGTCACCGGGACGAGCAGCAGCACGTCTCTCGGCTTTAAGATTGCAGCATCCTCGACAGGATACCTGTTTGCAAGGACATTCATTTCGGGGGCTTGGGAGGATTGGAGCAGGATTATCAATGTCATCAATGACAGAGAAGATCACGGCGTTCTGATGTTTGCACAGACCGATAGCAGCTCCGATTCTGAAACGGAGGAATGATATGTGGACAACATTGTAATCCGGATCAGAAACCGTTACGCAATGCTGATGACACAATCCTTCATTGTCAACGGCAATACATCGTACATCGTGGAGTTCGACTTTGACAGCGAGTGGGACGAATACGCAGAGAAAACAGCGCGGTTTGTGTACTGCGATGAACGCGGTGCGCGGCATTGGATTGATGTGCCGATCACTGACAACACCTGCAATGTTCCTCGGCTTGAACGTATTGACAAGGTGGAAGTCGGTGTTTATGCAGGCAATATCCGCACATCGACACCTGCACTGATTCCGTGCCTCTGGTCGATTCTCTGCTATCGGGGAGAAAAGCACATACCGGTGCGTAACTGTTTCCGCGAACTGCTGGCTCTGGTGAACATCTACGAAACGCAGGGCAGCTCTGCATATAAAGTAGCACTCAAGGCGTTTGAGGATTATTGGAACACTGTAATCAAGGGGTGATTGAATTGGAATCTCTGAACATGAAGAAGCTGATCGCAAGCTATGAGGAATCACTTGCGATGATCACAAAGCGAATCAAGGAGCTGAACGCGGCGAAAAAACAGCCTGACATTTCTCCGAAGCTCAGGGATGATCTTGACATTCGCCTCAAAGTGCTCCGAACTGAAAGACTGGAGCTGAAGCGAGACATCGGAGATATGCAGTCCTACTTGCGAGCGTGGGGTGAGCCGGTATGAGAGCAAAGGAAGCACGATATCTGAAAGGGCTGCGTGAGCGACGTGGAAAACGAATCCGTGTTTCTGAATCTGTACTGGACTTTGATCCATCAAGAATTGAACGAGAGCTGCATCCCGGTACATCGAACAGCCGACAGGCAAAGACACTGTACCGTGTACTGCATCTTGTGATTGAAAACGATTTGTCCGGTCGGCAACGCGAGGTAGCACAGTGCTACTACTTCGACCATATGACTTTGCGGCAGATTGCAGATAAGCTCGGTGTTGACCCGTCAACCGTATCTCGCACGCTCGCCCGCGCAGAAAATAATATCCGCAATTATTTGAAATACTGCCTGCTGTTTCTTCGTATTCCGGCAGAGAGTGAGGATGATGATGACTAATTTTCTGAAAACGCTGTCTGCATTTTTCTGCGGGCTTGCAGGTCTGCTGTGGGGGCAGCTCGACGGGCTTTTGATCGCGCTGATCGCGTTCATCTGTCTGGACTACATCACCGGTCTGATCGTCGGTGCAGCACAGCACCGGCTGAACAGTCAGGTAAGTTTCATCGGGCTTTGCAAGAAAGCTCTGATTGTGATTATCGTTGCCGTTGCGCATATCATTGATTCTCAGGTTCTCGGCGGCAGCGCATCTGTATTCCGGTCGGCTGCGTGTGGATTGTATATCGCAAATGAGGGGCTGAGCATTCTGGAGAACGCAGGAAAGCTCGGTCTGCCGATGCCAAAGAAGCTGCGTGAAATGCTTGTGCAGCTCCGTGATAAAAGCGAGGAGGATGATGCAGATGTTCGTTCCAAGACTGATAAGACCGGATAGCGGTAATCCGTACTACAACACGCCGCTCGCAGGCGGCTATGCCGTCGGTACAATCCTCGGCAAACCGACAGATGCAGGGTGCAATGTCCTTGCAAACTGTGTCGGATATGCTGCGGCGAGATTCAATGAGATCATCGGTGCGGGCTGCTGGATGTACCTGAAATGCCCGCCGAATCCTGATCAATGGATTTCCGCAGCGATAAAGCAGGGCTTGCAGGTCGGCACAGAACCGAAGCTCGGCGCAGTGATTGTGTGGGGACACCATGTTGCAGTCGTCGAGCAGATCAATGAGGACGGCACAATCGTCACCTCGGAATCCGGATACGGATGCAGCAATCCGTTCTGGATCACGACCAGAAACAACGAAGACGGATGCTGGAACGGTCCGAAGTATAACGGGTTTCAGGGATTTATTTATCAGCCGGAGGAGGTACAACCGATGAATGGTATTGATGTGAGCAGACACAACGGAAAGATCGACTGGCAGAAGGTAAAAGACAGCGGCGTACAGTTTGCAATTCTTCGCGCCGGTTACGGCAAGCTGACATCACAGAAGGATGACCGGTTCGAGGAATATTATGCCGGTGCAAAGGCTGTCGGGCTGCCGGTCGGTGCATACTGGTACAGCTACGCCAAGACGGTCGATGAAGTGAAACAGGAGGCTGCTGCGTGCATTGAAGTCCTCAAGGGTAAGCAGTTTGAATTCCCGATCTGGTTCGATCAGGAAGAAAAAGACCAGTTTGCAACCGGCAAGGAGAACTGCTCTGCGATGATCCGCGCGTTCTGCGATGCGCTCGAAGCTGCCGGTTATTGGGTGGGACTGTATACCAGCCGCTCCATTCTCGGCACGCACATCGAGGACGACATCAAGACCCGATACGCGCTGTGGGTCGCTGAGTGGGGCAGCAAGCTCAATTACAGCGGCGCAGTCGGAATGTGGCAGAGATCGAGCAAGGGCAGCGTGCCGGGCATCAGTGGCGATGTGGATCTCGATACCGCATACAAGGACTATCCCTCGCTGATCAAGGCAAAGGGGCTGAACGGGTACAGCAAGATCAGCGGCATCACAGTCGAGCTCAGCGGAAAAACTGACAACGAGCCGGACAGCATCAATGTCAAGGTCGAGATCGGCGGCGCGACCTATGAAGGGCCGCTTATCAGAACCGATGCGTAACTTGCAGCCGGGGCGGGTGCGGAAAGTTCAGCGCGAACCGGCTGAGACCGTCGCCCCGCCCCGCACATAATTCCGCGAAATTGTAGGGCGGGGGTATACCGCGATACAAAAATACAGGACGCAGCGTGAAAACTGCGTCCTGTTTCGTTACAAAGTATATCTTGTTACACCTTATCTCAGGCGGCAATCAGGAGCCAATTTCGCGTTATGTTTAAGGTAAAGGCTGTGTGCAGCAGTAATACACATACGGCAGCTTGATCAGGCTTGCGCCCGGAATCAGCGTATCCGGGTGATAGGAATACAGCTCGGTTCCGTCAAGGCTTTCGAGCAGCACGGCGCAGCCCCGCTTGTACTGGCTGACATCCTGCTCCAGCGCGGCGGTATCGGGCAGTGCGCTCCGGTTGATTCCGATTCCGTGGGTCGTCGAGGTTGCTGCGGCCGGTGTATCGGCAGTCGTCTGTTCAGTGGTCTGCGCGGCCGATGCGGTCGTGTCTGTCAGGTCGGCGGTCTGCTCCGCTGCGGAGCCTGTGTCTGTTTCCTCTGCGGAGGCTTCCGCAGAAATGTCAGCATCGCTTCCGCCGGTCTGTGATTCCGGCTTGGGAATCTGTCCGCAGGCGGTGCCGAGCATCAGCATCGCAGCATTGAGCAGCATGAATATCCGTTTGGTCTGCTTCATTGTTCTGTTTGTACTTCCTTTCTGATTCCGGTTTCAGTCCGTCAGCATCCGGCGGATCAGCGGCATTTCGCGCGGCTTTTCCCGCGAGACGGTCACGGCGGCGCGGAGCCTGCCCTCTGCTTCGTCGAGCTGCGATTCCGCCGCGGCATACATCGTCAGCAGCGGGTCGCCCTTCTGCACGGCATCGCCGTATTCCGCCGCGAGCACAACGCCCGCGCCGGGGTCGATGCTGTCAGTCTTTGTCATTCTCCCCGCGCCGAGCAGGACGCATGCCCGCCCGATCTCCTCGCTCTGCATCGCGGAAATGTACCCGTCCGATTCTGCGCGGATTACCCGGCTGCATTTTGCCTTCGGCAGCAGCGAGAGATCCTCGGTCACGCGCGGGTCGCCGTGCTGTCCCTCGATCATCTGTGCAAATCGCCGGAGCGCTGCGCCCGAGGAAACCGCCTGCTCCGCAAGCTCCGTGCAGGCATCGCGGCTGCCCTTGCCCGCCATGCGCAGGAGCTCCGCCGCAAGCGCAATGCACAGCCTCCCGAGCGTGTTGTCCGTATCGCCGCGCAGAACGGAGATCGCCTCCTGCACCTCCAGCGCATTGCCGATGCACCGCCCCAGCGGCCTGTCCATATCGGTCAGGATCGCGGAGCACTGTCTGCCGTCGGCCTTTGCCGCCTCGCGCATGAGCCTTGCCAGCTCTGCCGCGTCCTCGTCCTGCTTCATGAATGCGCCGCTGCCGACCTTCACATCGAGCAGGATGTGATCGGCGCCGGTCGCGAGCTTTTTGCTCATGATGCTCGCGCAGATCAGCGGGATGCTGTTGACGGTTTCGGTCACATCGCGCAGCGCATAGAGCTTTTTGTCGGCCGGCGCGAGATTCCCGCTCTGCATCGCCACTGCACATCCGACCCGCTTCACCAGCGCCCGGAATTCCTCCGGCTGAAGTGCTGTCGTCAGGCCGGGGATGCTCTCGAGCTTGTCGATCGTGCCGCCCGTGTGGCCGAGCCCCCGCCCGGACATTTTCGGCATGAACACGCCGCATGCCGCGACAATCGGCGCAAGAATCAGCGTGGTTTTATCCCCGACGCCGCCGGTGCTGTGCTTGTCCGCGACCGGCCCCTGCAGGAAATCCCAGCTCATGACCTGCCCGGAATCGCGCATGGCTGCCGTCAGCAGCGCGGTCTCGGTGTCGGTCAGGCCGTTGAGGCAGACCGCCATGAGCCATGCGGCGGTCTGATAGTCAGGAATCGCACCGTCGGTCACGCCCCGAACCAGTGCATGAATCTCGCCGGCGGAAAGCGGCACCCGCCCTTTTGTTTTCCGGATGCATTCGGTCATATGGAATTCGGACATTGCACGGCACCTCCGTTTTCTTTCCAGTATATCATATTATCGCGAAAAATGCAAGATTTTGTCGAAAGCAATTCATATCAGGAGCATGTACTTTTTATGCGGTACTGCGATGCATTGGTAACAGAACCTTCTCCAGCCCCGCTTAAGAAACACTGTTTATTTGAAATCTCACTATGAAAAGGGGCAGAAAAATGCAGACCTGCAAAACATGATATGCAGATCCGCATTTGTTAATTCATTATGAAATAGACGGCCGAATCACAACAGATTCTTTATTCGTGACAGGTGCAACACAATAGTCATCCCCCAATAACCGAACCAGAACCGTTGCACATGCCAGAATATGATTTGCATCCGGAAGCGACCGGATTCCGATATTGAAATCCTTGTACTCATATTCGCGATGTGTAGAATTTCCGGCTTTTACACCCGTAACAGCAATACTGTCACGGAATAATTCGATGTGCGTGAGCAAACGATCCGATTTCTTTTCTTCATTCCTGAGCAGATCATACAAGCTCTTCGTAATCGGGGCTCCCTCATAGCCCTCCGTCAGTCTGGAGACATGATCCTCTGTTTCTTTTTTGATCTGACGGGAGAACGGAAGATCCAGGAATGAGCTCTTTGCAGGGACATTATACTGCTTTGCATATGCTTCCGCCGATTCAGCGCGGATGGATTGCAGCGCCTTGTAAAAGTTCCGATGAATCTTTCGCTGCACCTTCGGCGCATACTGCTGCGACATATCCACGACCTGAATTTGTTTTAAGGCTTCGCAGCCTTCAAACGCGTGTTCTTCGATGCGCATAATGAGATTGGTCATTGTCACAGATTCAAGGTTTTTGCAGCGCGCAAATGCATACCCCCTGATTTCTCCGACATTCGACGAAATATCAAGGGTACGGATTGATTCGCATTCCAGAAATGCATTTTCTTTTATAATATTCACATCCGGCGGGATGACAACATGAGAGAACGGTCCGTTGTATTTGCTGAGCTCTATGGTTCCGATATTGACCGTCATGGAAAAGGCTTCTGCAAAACGTTATCCCCCCGACATTGCAAACTCCTCCGGTACGGAACGGTACATACCGTAAATTGTCATGACGGATCTGTTAGTTCCTTCAAATGCATTACGCGCGATCTGGTTGATTCTGTTTGAGAGAAAGACTGATTGCAGCGCGGAGCAGAAGGCAAAGGACTGCTGTTCGATTTTGGTGGTTGAATACGGGATAAACACCTCCGTTAAGCCGGACTCCATAAATGCTTTATCGCCGATTTTGATAATGCTGTCAGGGATTCGGATAAAGGACAGGCCCTTGCAGTATTCAAAAACGCCGATGCATAATTCCGTCAGCTTAGAGGGGAGATTGACCTTTACAAGGTTTTCACAATGGCTGAATGCATAGGTCCCGATATAGGTCGTCCATGTCGGAAGATTGACCTTGACGAGACTTATGCAGCCCTGAAACGCAGCAGTCTTGATGGTTTCAAGGTTCTCAGAGAAAATGATCTCGCGAAGCTTAGCACAGTTGCGAAATGCTGATGCGCCGATTTTCTTGACATTTCTCGAAAGCTTTACCCGTTCAATACAGACGCTCTCATAAAAGGCTCCGTCCTCGATCGTGAAAACCGAATCCGGAACGATATAATCGCGATTGCTCCGTCCTGCCGGATAACGAATCAGGTATTTGCCTTCATAATCGAACAAAACGCCGTCAATGGATTTATATGAGTAAGAATTCGGGCCGACTTCAATTGTTTGGAGGCCGATACAGCCTGAGAATGAATCAAAGCCGATCTTCTTGATCGGGCAGTCAAATACGATCCGGACAATGCTGTTACAGCCGAGAAATACACCCGTTCCGATTTGCGTCATGGCACCGTGAAATTCGGCTGACCGCAGCAAAACACAATTCATAAATGCCTTGTTATTGATCATTTGCAGCGAAGCCGGGAATTTCACATTTTTGAGTGCGGAGCAATTGGCAAATGCCATTTCCTCAATACGGATTACCCCTTCCGGTATTATCACCCGACGCACAGATGTACAGTTGTCGAACGCATTGGCACCGATGACCGCAATATGCTGCGGAATCCGAACCAGCTGCGCAATTCCCCGGTAACGGATCAGCGTATTGCCCTGGATCACAAAAGAGTTCGGATCTGCTTCCTCCGTAAGGGACGAGAGATCCTCCTCAGAATCCGGATTCTGTGCAGCGGGAGCCGGCGCGATCGTGCCTGTATTCCGAACAGCATCCGTAACCGGTTGACTCTCCGGCAGCACAGGATCGTTCCGGAGGCTTGCATCTGCGGAATATGCAGCCGGAACGGGCGCAGAAGCGGCTGAGCCCGGCTGCTGCATCAGCGCCTGAATCCTTCCGGAAAGCGCCTGATTCTGCTCCTGCAATGCATTATATTTCTCACTCAGCGCATCATAGAACTCCTTGAGCCTGCGATATTCTTCGGGCAGGCGTGCCAGCATCTCTGCCTGCTGTACTTCCCCGGAAAGCAGTTTTCGGTCTTCTGCATCCAGCATATAACACGTTATAATTGATTTCGTCATCATTATCAGGGCCTCTTTTCCATTGTTTTTCCCGATCAGGATTCCGCCAGGCATGCCGGTAATAATAGTATTATACCATCATGTCCCAATAAAGTCAAGGGTGATGTGCGAAAATTATGCAATATGCCACGATGCGGTTCATCCCTCTCCCGATTCTATTATGTGTATTCTTCTCCTTACTCCGTATTTTTCTCATGTACCCATTGAAATTTCCCGCAAAATGTGCTATAATAAAAAAGTATGTATGATTATGCGGGAAAGGGGTGGTTTGTTGAAGAATCTGTTGCAGCGTGCCGTACTGGCAGTACAGGCGGCGCTGATGCTCCTGTTCGGCATCCTTCTTGCACTGACTCCGGCAGACTGCTTCCTCCGGACTGCATCGGCCGCAGAGGGGCGCTTCGGCATCGACATCTCAAAGTATCAGGAGCAGATCGACTGGCAGGCGGTCAGAGAGGGCGGCGTGGAGTTCGCGATCATCCGCTGCTGCAAGGTGATCCATGCCTACGATGACTTTGAGGAGGACGAGCGCTTCGAGGAGAATTATGAGGGCGCCCGGGCTGCCGGCATCGCCGTCGGCGCGTACATGTATACCGATGCGGCGACCGCTGAGGAATTCACCGGAGATGTGGATTTCATGCTGGCGGTGCTGAAGGACAAGAGCTTTGATCTCCCGGTGTTTCTCGATCTCGAATCGGCCTCCCGTCAGGAGCACCTGCCCCCGGCGGTGTTCATGCCGGCGCTGACTGCCGGACTGGAGCGCATCGAGGAGGGCGGATTTACCGCCGGCATCTATTCCAGTACCGCATTTTTCTCGGAGTGTATCGACCGCAGACAGCTTCAGGCGGAGCATTATGCGATCTGGGAAGCGAACTATTTTAATACGATCGACGGGCTGAAAAGCCCTGCCGGCCATGACCTCTCGGACGAAGCGGATATCTGGCAGTATTCCGGCAGAGGCAAAACTGCCGGCATCCGGACGACCGTGGACTGCAATCTCTGCTATGCGGATTCCTATTTTCTGCATGAGGCAAGGGCTCTGAATCCCGAATTGCCCGAGGGTGCGCTGCGCGAGGGCGCAAAGTTCACCGTCGGCGGAACGGTCAGCGCGGATGCGGTCATCCGGAAGATCACCGGCGAAATCTATTCGGTTGAGGATGACAGCAAGCCGATTCAGCAGGTATCGGTCTCGCCGAATGCAAAGGAATATCTGCTGACCGGATTTTTCACGAAGAAGCTGGATTTTTCGGCACTGAAATGCGGAGAATACCGCTTCCGGCTTTCGGCGGTGGATTCCTCCGGTGCCGATCTGACCGTCGCGGAATCCCGCTTTACCGTGACAAAGGACGGCCTGCCGCTCGCAACGACCACAACCACGACGCAGACCACCGCGACCACGACCGTGACCGAGGGCACGAAGGCATCGGCCTCCGCTTCCGATGCGGCGCCGGCTGACACAAAGGACGCTGCACAGCGGACAAAGCGCCGCAGATCGGGCGGCTTTGCACGCTGGTGGCTGGGATTTCTGGCCGATCTGTACGACAATATGCCGGGGCGCTGGTTCTTTGCCTCGGCGGCATCGCTGACACTGCGGCTCTCGCTGGAGCGCACGCCGCTGCACCGGATCTTTGCGCGGATGAGTACCTTTGCGGAGATCGGGTATCTGGCCTCCGGAATCGGAAAGGAAATCGTTTAGGCAGGCCGCCGCGCCTGTAAATGCAGGGAATCAAAAAGGAGACAGCGACATGCTGGAAATGATCGAATATCTGCGCGAATTCAATCTCGCATCCGTCATTGTCCGGATGCTGCTGGCAGCGCTTGCAGGCTTTTCCGTCGGATACGGACGCTCCCGCAAGCAGCGCAATGCCGGCATGAGAACCTACACGCTGGTCAGCATTGGCGCAGCACTGACCATCCTGATCTCCATGTACGAATACGAAATGCTCAGCACACACTGGGCGTGGGTCTCGAATGATGTGGACATCAAATTCGACGGCACGCGCTTTGCCGCACAGGTCATCAGCGGCATCGGCTTCCTCTCCGCCGGTACGATCCTCTCGGTCTCGCATCAGCAGATCTCGGGGCTGACCTCGGCGATCGGACTGTTCGCGGCAGGCGGCATGGGCATCGCCGCGGGCGCGGGGTTTTATGAATGCGTGCTGGCAGCGGTGCTGTTCATTGTGGTCTCGATGGAGGGCATGCAGACGCTGGAGGTCAGCTTCAAGCGCCGCCTCCGCAACATCACCGTCTTTGTGGAATTTGATTCGATCGAGGATATCGGCACGATCTCCGATGTCATACAGCAGCTCGGCGCACAGATCTTCGAGCTGGAGATCGAGCGCACGGAGGCCGTTGACGGGCAGTATCCCTCCGCGATCCTTTCGCTGAAGCTCGCAAAGGGACAGAGCTCGCACTCCGCGATGCTGTCCTCCGTCGCAGAGCTGCCCTGTGTTTATGCGGTCCGGGAACTGATTTCTTAAAGCGGGAGAGGAAATTGTATGCTGCATTTTTTTGATTCAATCCGGGATATCACGCCGCTGACTGTCCTGATCCGGATGCTGTTCGCACTGTTGTGCGGCGGCGCAGTCGGCGTCGAGCGATCATATAAAAACCGTCCTGCCGGCTTCCGGACGCATATTCTGGTATGCTTCGGCGCGACGGTCGCGTCCATGACCGGCGTCTATCTCGCCGTCAACCGCGAATTCCCGACCGATCTTTCCCGTCTCGGCGCACAGGTTGTCTCCGGGCTGGGCTTCATCGGCGGCGGCACGATTCTCGTCACGAAAAAGAAAAAGATCAAGGGCCTGACCACGGCGGCCGGGCTCTGGGCGACCGGTATCGTCGGGCTGGCGATCGGCGCCGGATTCTATGAGGGTGCGGTGCTGACCGTCGTGCTCATGCTGATTGTTGAGATTTATTTTTCAGCCGTCAGCAGCCGCATCAAGCGCAAGCCCGTGTTCCATATCGAGCTCTGCTACCGCGAAAAATCCGCGCTCGATCAGGTTCTGCGCTATTGCAAGGACAACCGCTTTTCTATCAGCAATTTGCAGGTGACCGGCACGAATGAATCCGCGGAGCCGCTCTATACCGCGATCATCTCGCTCCGCTCCCGGAAGTATTCCACCATCGACCTGCTGCTCGCGCATATCGAGCACAGCCCCGGCGTGCTCTCCGTCGATGCTGTCACGCTCTGAGCAGGCACATGCATAAAAAACAACCGGCAGTCTGAGGAATTTCGCTCAGACTGCCGGATTTTGTTATATGATTGCGGGAGGCAGGTGCCTTATTTCGTACCGAAGATGCGGTCGCCGGCGTCGCCGAGGCCGGGCACGATATAGGCATCCTCATTCAGGCACTCATCGAGGCAGCCGACATAAATATCAATATCCGGGTGCTTTTCCTGCAATGCCTTCAGTCCCTCCGGCGCGGCGATGATGCACATGAACTTGATATTCGTGCAGCCCTTTGCCTTGATGAAATCGACCGCCTGAATGGCCGAGCCGCCGGTCGCGAGCATCGGGTCAGGCAGAATCACCAGACGGTCTGCGATGCCGCCGGGCAGCTTGCAGTAATACTCATGCGGCTCATGCGTGACCTCGTCGCGGTAAAGCCCGATGTGCCCGACCTTCGCAGACGGCACCAGATTCAGAATGCCGTCCACCATGCCGAGTCCTGCGCGGAGAATCGGGACGACCGCGAGCTTCTTGCCCGAGAGCATCGGCTCCATTGCCGTCGTGATCGGCGTCTTGACCCTGACGGGCTCGGTCGGCAGATCGCGCAGGGCCTCATAGCCCATCAGCATTGCGATCTCCTCGACGAGAATGCGGAAATCGCGCGTGCCGGTGTTTTCATCGCGCAGCAGCGTGATTTTGTGCTGAATCAGCGGGTGCTCCAAAATGACTGTCTTTCCCATGTTTTTTCCGTCCTTTCGTTTTTTGGCGTGTGGTCACCGTTTCTTTTTTTCTTTTCTCTGCTGATTGGCTGCGGGGCGCTTTGCCTGCTGATTGGGTACCGCCGCCTTCTCCGGCTTTGCGGGTGCTTCATCCTTTTCACGGGAGAGCAGCAGGTTTGTCAGGATGCCGAGAATCAGCGCCGCAGCGATCTCCGTGATCGTCACGGAGCCGAAGCTCAGGCTCAGCCCGCCGATGCCGGCGATCAGAATGACCGATGCGACGAACAGATTGCGGTTTTTGTTCAGGTCAACCTGCTGGAGCATTTTCAGGCCGGAGACTGCAATAAAGCCGTACAGCGCGATGCAGACGCCGCCCATGACGCATGCCGGAATCGAATCGACAAACGCGACCAGCGGGGTGATGAACGAGAACAGGATGCAGCCGATCGCCGCAGCGAAAATCGTGATTGAGCTGGCGTTTCCGGTGATCGCGACGCAGGCGATCGACTCGCCGTAGGTGGTGTTCGGGCAGCCGCCGAAGACTGCACCGACCATCGAGCCGACACCGTCGCCGAGCAGGGTGTTCGAGAGCCCCGGGTCCTTCAGCAGATCCTTGCCGATGATCGAGGAGAGGTTCTTGTGATCGGCGACATGCTCTGCAAAGACAACAAAAGCGACCGGAACATATGCCGCAAAGATCGTGGCGAAATAGGAGCCGGTGAGCTCACCGGTGCCCTTCAGCGCCTCCTTGAAGGTGAAGCTCGGGAGGCTGAGGAATGTGCTGAGCGCGACCTCGCCGTCGGGCATCATATAGCTCTTGAATACGCTGAAATCAACGAGCTTGATCGCGTCGATATCCGCTGCATTGCCGATCAGCGTCAGAATCGCTGCGGAGGCATAGCCCGCGAGAATGCCGAGGATGAACGGAATGAGCTTCATCATTTTTTTGCCGTAGGTCGAGCAGACCATGACCGTGACCAGTGTGATCAGGCCGCAGATGATCGCGGCATACGGCGATGCGAGCATGCCCTCCTCTCCCTTGACGTCGCCGGTCTGGAGGTCGCCGACCGCATTGCCTGCGAGGGAGAGCCCGATGATCGCGACCGTCGGGCCGATGACGACCGGCGGCATCAGCCTGTTCAGCCATTCCACGCCGACCGCCTTGATGACGAGCGCGATGACGACGTAAACGAGGCCTGCGAGCGCTGCGCCGAGCACCAGACCGAGCATGCCGAGCTGCATCGAGACGCCGCCGGCAAATGCTGATGCCATAGAGCCGAGAAATGCAAACGAGGAGCCGAGGAATACCGGGCTTTTGCGCTTCGTGAACAGCCAGTACACGATCGTGCCGACGCCGGCGCCGAACATCGCAGCAGCCGGTGTCAGGCCGTTGCCGATAATCATCGGAACGGCAATGGTTGCCGCGAGGATTGCCAGCATCTGCTGGAGCGCGAACACAACGAGCTGTCCGCCCTTTGGCTTGTCCGCAATGTCATAGGTGAGCTTCATATTTTTCCGTACCTCCCTTATTTGCGGCAGAAAAAATGCCCTGTCCTGTTCGGTACAGACAAGGCCTTGTGGGGTATATGCGCGGGTTCTGCTGCAAGACTGTGTCCGTATCGCTTTCGGGTCGCCGCGTGATTACTCCTATTATACCGCAACCCGCCGCGTTTGTCAAGACAAAAATCCTCCGGGAGAGGGATCGTATCCGCGTTCATCTACCGCAATTTTGCCCGGTACTGCTCCGGCGTCATGCCGTATGCGCCCTTGAACTGATTGCAGAAATAGGAATAGCTCCGGTAGCCGAGGAGCACACCGATCTCCCGCGCGGACTGCGCCGTTGTGCTGAGCAGCTTTGCGGCAAGCTCCAGCCTTGCGCGGATGAGATCCTGATTCACGCTGATGCCGAATGCTCTTGTATATAAATGCTGAAAATAGGAGCTGCTCACCTGCAATACCGCTGCCATGTCTGCGACCGACCAGTCCTTTCCGGGCATCCGGTAAATGGTCTCGCGGATATTGCAGAGCCGCACATAACGGTCGGCGCTGAGATTGGACGCGGACTGACTCCGCAGAAACTGCACCGCTTTGTTCAGATCATATTCCCCGCTGACGGCCTCGCGCATTTTGAAAAGCAGCATCCGGAACGCCGCGTTGACCGTCTGCTCCCGCATTTCATTTTTTGAATTGTATTCATACATCATAAATTCCAGAATCGAGGAGAGAAGCTGGATATTCTCCGCCTCGACCGGCGTATGAAACGGGATCCCGAGCGATTCCATGAGCGCAATATCCTCATCAAATGCCCAGAAATGCATCCAGTCATCGCAGTAAACATTCTCTGTTCCGTAATAATACTGCGGATCATGCGGCGCAAACAGGATAAACGAGCCCGCAGATACGCGCACATCGCCGTCCGTCAGCCGGAATACGGCAGGCGACAGAATCAGCAGCAGAAGCCAGTCGCCCGCACCCTCGGGCTTGTCAATGTAAAAGGTTCTGTCATGATGATGGTGATGGCCGATCGCATCAATTTTCACAGAATCACCCCCTGCTTTACATTGTAGCATGGGGGTTGAAATCCGTCAATGAACAAATTGTAAATTTCTGCCCGATTACAGCAGAATTTTATATTGACTATCGTTCGGTATTGTGATACTATTGTGGTATAAAATGCGCATAAAGCGCAATATTCGGGGGGATTGAAAATGAAAAAGAGACTTGGCAGCATGGTGCTCGCAGCGGCAATGCTCGCGCAGGGCGCCGCGGCACTACCAACGACCGCTTCGGCGGCGGAGCAGTATCTCTACGGCGACCTCAGCGGCGACGGGAAGCTCACCGGAGACGACCTCACGCTGATGCGGCGCGGGCTTCGCACGCCGGGGACACTGGATGCGGTGCAGACGGCGATCTTTGACCTTGACGCGAACGGGCAGAATACCGCCGCAGATGTGAATTTGCTGCGCGATTATCTGCTGACCGAAATCACGGAATTTCCGGCGGGCGTCTGGTATACACCGGCGGCCGAGCTGCCCTATAACGGGCAGAAAACGCTCACGACCGGGCGCTTTGTCGAGAAGCTCGACCGCGGCACCTATGCGGTCAATGCGGGCGGCAGCGTGTTTGTGAGCTGGCGGCTGCTGGCAAATGACGAGCCCGATATCGGCTTCAACGTCTACCGCACGACCGGCGGCGTCACGACCAAGCTCAATGCCGATGTGCTCACCGGCGGCACCAATTTCACCGATACCACCGCCGATCAGTCGAAGGACAACACCTATTATGTGACCACGGTATACAACGGCGTCGAGACCCCGACCGACGGCAGCTTTACGCTGAAGGCCGGCGCGTCCGTCTGGACAAAGGGCAACAACGGCGCGGCGCAGATCATCCCGATCAAGGCGGGCGGCACGATTCACTTTGTCTGGGTCGGCGACTTCAACGGCGACGGCGCATACGATTACCTTGTCGATCGCTGCACAGACGATCACCAGAAGCTCGAAGCCTATCTCAATGACGGCACCTACCTCTGGACGCTCGATCTCGGCGTCAACAGTGAGGAGAAGAACAATATCACGCCCGGCGCCTCGACCATCGACGTCGGCATGTGGGACGGCGCGACGGTCTACGATATGGATTTGGACGGCTATGCGGATGTGCTTGTGCGCATCGCGGACGGCGTGACCTTCGGCGACGGCAAAAAATTCTCGAACAATTCCGGCGGAAACGGGCAGGCGATCGCGGTCCTCGACGGCAGAACCGGCGCGCTGAAGGCATCCGTCAATCTGCCGCAGGATTACATGAGCATCGGCCCGATGGCCTGCATGATGGAGGTCGGCTACCTCGACGGCGTGAATCCGGCGCTCGTCTGCTGGATCAAGAACCGCAATGCCGACAAGAGCTTCAACAGCCTGATGGTCGCCTACGGCTATGCGGGCGGCACGGAATTCAAGCAGCTCTGGAAGTATGATACAAAGGCAATGGGCGGCGCAGAGGCGCACCAGTTCCGCGTCGAGGACGTCGATTACGACGGTAAGGACGAGGTGCTGCACATGGGCTATGCGCTCAACGGCGACGGCACGCTGCGCTATCAGGTCAAGGACGTTGTCCACGGCGACCGCTGGCATGTGACCGCATTCTCCAATGCGCAGAACGGCAAGGAAATGTGGGGTTACGGCGTGCAGCAGCGCAACCCGAATACGCTGCTCGAATACATCTACAATGCCTCGACCGGCAAGCTGATCTGGACCAATTACGGCGGTGACGGCGATGTGGACATCGGGCGCGGCGACATCGGCGACGTCGATCCGACGCACGAGGGCTATGAGGTCTGGTCGTTCCAGGGCATGTACGACATGAACGGCAACAAGATCAGCGATACCAATGCATATCCCTCGCTGAAGCTCTACTGGGACGGCGACCTGCTCTCCGAAAGCTACAATGACAGCAAAATTGAAAAGTGGAATTACCAGACGTCGGGCGTTGAGCGTCTCGCGACAACTTGGAAGATCACGGACTGCGCCTCCAGCGACCGCGGTGCGCCGATGTTCTACGGCGATATCCTGGGCGACTGGCGCGAGGAGATCATCTGCACCGGCTATGACTACGCAAGCCTTGTCATTATCTCCACGACCATGCCGACCGATTACCGGCTGAATACGCTTTCGCAGGCCCCCGCATACCGCAACGACATGACCTCAAAGGGCTATGTGCAGTCGAATATGCTGAGCTATTTCCTCGGCGACGGCATGGATGACCCGGGGCAGCCGAATGTGCGCTACATCGGCGAGACCGCCCTCGATGAAAACACGGTCTATGCGATCCGCAATGTCAACAGCGGGCGCATCATGGATGTGTACCAGTCCGGGCGCGCCGACGGCACCAATGTGCAGCAGTACGGCACGGCCGCGGGCAAGGCGAACAACACTTGGCGCGTGCAGTCCGCGGGCGACGGATATTATTACATCATCTCGCAGCTCTCCACCGGCCAGAATTGCTATCTGACCGTCGCGGACGGCGCAAACACGAACGGGGCGAATGTGGAGATTTCAACCTTCACCGGCGCGGATTCGCAGAAATTCAAGCTCAAATCCAATCCCGGCGGCTCGGTGATGCTGCTGACAAAATGCTCGAACGAGACAAAATGCGTCGAGATTGTCGATGCGGAAACCGGCGCGGGCGCCAATGTGCAGCAGTGGGTGCCGACCGGCAGCACTTGCCAGTGGTGGAAATTTGAGGCACAGTGAATCACAGATAACGGAAACCGCCGTCTGCAACAGGATGCAGGCGGCGGTTCTTTGCGCTGCGGCGGGATTACGCGGATTCGAGCACCGCATCCCTGAGCTGGACATAGGTGCCGGTCTCATCCTTGTAGGTATTGAAAATGCCGTGAATGACGATCACGTCGCCAAGCTCCGGATAGTCCTCCGGATAGGTGTAATCGCCGGCGAGCACGAATTCGATGCCCTGTGCGCAGCAGCCCGCGCCGTCGGAGATCACCACGGCGAAGTATTCCTGCTGCGTCTGGCCGTCCTTATAATAGCTGAAGGTGCCCTTTGCCCGCACCGATTTGCCGATGTAATCGGTCTCGCCGTAGAGCATGTCATAGACCTGCGCATAGACCATATTGCCGTCAAGCCCGGTCAGATCGACATCGTAATCTCCGGCGGAGCTTTCGGCAATGCTCTCGGCGGAGCTTTCGGCAATGCTTTCGTCAGAGCGTTCGGCAATGCTTTCGGCGGATGCCGCCGGAACCTCCTCGGTCTCCTGCGGAGCCTCCGGCTGTGCGGCGGAGGACTGCTCCTGTGCCGCGATGATCCCGTCGATGCTTTCCGTATTGGTTTCGCCGCAGCCTGTCAGCAGCAATGCCGCAGCCAGAACCGATAATCCTGCAAACCGTTTCATGAATGAACCCTCCCCATGAGTGCGGAAATTCCGCTTCCGATGCATCATACACACATTTTGTATATTATAACAAAGTCTATCGGTTTTGTCAAGATAGCATTCCCTGACAGTCCTGTGTCAGAATTGTATCGTATCCATGACAGAACGGTGAAATACGCTGTTCCCGGTGGATTCTGATGCGACACACAGAAGCGGTATTGTGAAAAATGACAGTTTCAACGGGTGAGTATCGTGAAAAATGCGCATTGCATCCGGCGGCGCAGTCGTGTATAATAAAAGTATCTATGTCTACATCAAGCCGCCTTCGCGGAGAAAAGGGAGCACGATATGGCAAAGCAGCGAACCTCTGCCGGATTTCTGAGGAAAAACCGGCACATAGCCTACATATTGCCGTGGCTTGCGGGCTTTCTGGTTTTCCGCGCGGCGCCGATGCTGTATGCGCTGATATGCGGGTTCACGGATTTTCACCTGTTCCGCGGCATCTCTGAAACGGGGCTGATGAATTACCGCGCGATCGCGGCCGACCCTGCCGTAGGGCGGGCGGTGCTGCTGACGGTCGCCTTTGCAGCGGCAAGCGTACCGCTCCGGCTGGCGCTGGCACTGCTGATCGCGGCGCTGCTGGCAAAACGCTTCCGCGGCGTCCGGATCTACCGGACGGCCTGTTATCTCCCGTCGATTCTCGGCGGCTCGGTGGCGGCGGCGGTGCTGTGGAAGGCGATGTTCCGCGACCGCGGGCTTGTGAATACGGTTCTCGGAAGGCTGCATCTGCCGGCGGTTTCGTGGCTCTCGGAGCCGCACGCGGCATTCTGGACAGTTGTGCTGCTGCGCGTATGGGAATTCGGCTCGCCGATGCTGCTGTTTCTGGCGGCGCTTGAGCAGATTCCGCAGGATCTCACCGACGCGGCCCGGCTCGACGGCGCGGGCGCAGTCCGAATCTTTTTCCGCATCAAGCTCCCGATGATCTCGCCGGTGCTGTTTTACAATGCGATGCTGGGATTTTGCAGCGCATTGCAGGAATTCAGCGCACCGTTTGTCATCACGGGCGGCGGGCCGCGCGGCGGGACGACCTTCCTCTCGCTGCTGCTCTACCGCAGCGCCTTCACGGCCAATGAGATGGGCTATGCCTCTGCGCTGGCATGGGTGCTGTTCCTGCTCTCGGCGGGATTCAGTGCGCTGTTTCTGACGGCCGGCGGAAGGCTGCTCTACTACGCGGACGAGGGGGGCGGCACATGAAGCATCTGCGCAGAAGCACCCGCATGAAGCTGCTGCGGTATGCCGTCCTGACGGCGGTCTCGCTGCTGATGATCTATCCGCTGCTCTGGCTGCTTGCGGCGACGCTCCGCAGCAATACCGAGCTGTTCACGGAAACCGGGCTGATTCCGAAAAGCCCCGATATATCGGGCTGGAAGCGGGCATTTCAGCCCTACGGCGGGCAGATCGACCTGCTGCATGCCGCACTGAACACCTATCTGATCGCGCTCCCGAAAACGCTGCTGACGTTCATTTCCGTGACGCTGACCGCATACGGCTTCAGCAGGTTCCGGTTTGCGGGGCGGCGCGTGCTGATGCTGATGCTGTTTTCGACGCTCTTTCTGCCGCAGACGGTGCTGTATGTCCCGCAGTTTGTGCTGTTTACGCGGCTTGGCTGGGTCGATTCCCCGCTCTATCTTCCGCTGATCGCGCCCGCGGCGCTGGCAGGCGACACGGTGTTTGTCGTCATGCTGATGCAGTTTATCCGCGGGATCCCGAAGGCATATGACGAGGCGGCGAAGCTCGATGGCTGCAATTCGCTGCAAACACTCCGGTATGTGCTGGTGCCGCAGCTCCGCCCCGCGCTGCTTTCGATCGGCGTGCTCCAGCTTCTCCATACGGTCAATGACTACATGGGGCCGCTGCTCTATGTCAAATCGCCGGCGCGCTATCCGATGTCGGTATTCGTCAAGCTCTCGATGGACGCGGACAGCGGCTTTGACTGGAACCGCGTGCTGGCGGTCTGCTGCGCGGCAATGCTCCCGCAGATCGTGATCTATTTCATCGCACAGCGCTTCACGACCCCGGAGGCCGGCGGGCTCAAGGAATAAGAAAACGGAGACCGCTATGAGAGACATTGGCTGTATTCTTGCCGGGCTGACCGATCTGCTCGGCCCTGCGGCAATGCTGCTGCTCTGGCACAGGCCGCGCCGCCCCCGGCATTTTCCGGATGAACCTCTGGTCAACGGCTGACGGCACGGTATTTGCCGCCGCATGCACCGTTCTGATCTTTTACGGGATCCGGACGGACAGGGCAAAATACATGCTCCCCGCTGCGATGCTTTTGCACGCATCCGCCAATGCGTCTCACGGGCTGCTCACGGAGTCTGCTGCGATCGCATGCTCCGTTCTGCTGACGGCCTGCGCTGCCGCTGCCGCATTCCGATGCTGGCGGGCATTGCAGAGCCCGTATGACGAGAAATCTGCCCCATAACCGGACAGTTCCGGAAAAAATACACGGACAATCAAGGAGGAACCCGATGCAGCACCCCGAAAAATACACCCGACAATTCTTCGATATCCCGGATGCCCCGATGAAATGGGCAAAAAAATCCTATGTCGATCACGCGCCGCAGTGGTGCAGTGTCGATCTGCGGGACGGCAATCAGGCGCTTGTCATTCCGATGAACCTCAGCGAAAAGCTGGAATTCTTTGCAGAGCTTGTGCGGATCGGATTCAAGGAAATCGAGATCGGCTTCCCCGCCGCATCCGAGACGGAATACGCCTTCTGCCGCGCACTGATCGAGCAGAATCTGATTCCGGAGGACGTCACGATTCAGGTTCTGACGCAGTCCCGCGAGCACATCATCGCGAAAACCTTTGAGGCGCTCCGCGGATGCAGGCAGGCGATCGTGCATCTGTATAACTCCACCTCGGCAGCGCAGCGCGAGCAGGTCTTCCGGAAATCGCAGGACGAGATCATGGAGATCGCTGCCTCCGGCGCAAGGCTTTGCCGGGAATACCGCGAAAAGCATGAAGGCAGCATCCGCTTTGAGTATTCGCCGGAGAGCTTTACCGGAACCGAGCCGGAATTTGCGCTGAAGGTCTGCAATGCGGTGCTCGATATCTGGCAGCCGGCCGCCGATAACCCGGTCATCATCAATCTGCCGGTGACGGTCCAGCTCTCGATGCCGCATGTCTACGCAAACCAGATCGAATACATGTGCGATCACCTGAAATACCGCGAATTTGTGACGGTTTCGCTGCATCCGCACAACGACCGCGGCTGTGCCGTCGCCGATACCGAAATGGGACTGCTGGCGGGCGCGGAGCGCGTCGAGGGAACGCTCTTCGGCAACGGCGAGCGCACCGGAAATGTCGATATCGTTACGCTGGCACTGAATATGTATTCGCAGGGCATCGACCCGCATCTCGATTTCACCGATCTGCCTGCGGTCTCCGAGCTCTATTCCCGCGTGACCCGCATGGAGATCAACGAGCGGCAGCCATACAGCGGAAAGCTCGTATTTGCTGCATTCAGCGGCTCTCATCAGGATGCGATCGCAAAGGGCATGAAGTGGCGCGAGACGCATCAGGCGCAGCACTGGAATGTGCCCTACCTGCCGCTCGACCCCACCGATATCGGCAGGGCATACGATGCCGACGTCATCCGGATCAACAGCCAGTCCGGCAAGGGCGGCATCGGCTATATCCTCGAAACGCGCTTTGGCTATAATCTGCCGAAGCGGATGCGCGAGCATGTCGGCTATCTCGTCAAGAGCATCTCCGATCATCAGCACAAGGAGCTGCTGCCGGATGAGGTCTTTGAGATTTTCCGGACGCATTATGTGGATATCACCGCGCCGCTGAATCTGACCGCCGTGCATTTTGTGCAGCACAACGGCATCGAGGCGACGATTGATCTCGATTACCGCGGACAGACGACCTCGGCAACCAATAACGGAAACGGCCGTCTCGACGCTGTCAGCAACGCAGTACGGTCCAGCATGGGACTGAAATTTATCATCAACAGCTATACGGAGCACGCGCTGGAGGTCGGTTCGTCCTCAAAGGCGGTCTCCTATGTGGAAATCATCGGCGGCTCCGGCAAAAGCTACTGGGGCACGGGCATCGACACCGACATTATCACATCCTCCATCAAGGCACTTGTCAGCGCGGTCAACAATATGCTGAATGACACAGAGGCATAATGCACCAAACAGAAAGAAGGTATGATACATGGGGCTTACGATGACGCAGAAAATTCTCGCGGCGCATGCAGGGCTTGAGGCGGTACAGCCCGGCCAGCTCATTCTGGCTTCGCTCGATCGGGTACTCGGCAACGACATTACGGCGCCGGTTGCGATCCGCGAATTTGAAAAGCTCGGAACACCGCAGGTTTTCGACAGGGATAAAGTGACCGTTGTGCTCGATCACTTTGTCCCGAACAAGGATATCAAGGCGGCGGAGCAGTGCAAATGCTGCCGGGATTTTTGCAATCAACAGGAAATCACGCATTTTTACGACGTCGGGCAGATGGGCATTGAGCACGCGCTTCTGCCGGAGCAGGGGCTTGTGACGGCGGGCGATCTGGTGATCGGCGCGGACTCCCACACCTGCACCTACGGCGCGCTCGGCGCCTTCTCGACCGGTGTCGGCTCAACGGACATGGCATGCGGCATGGCGACGGGCAGGGCGTGGTTCAAGGTTCCGCCGGCGATCCGCATTTACCTGACCGGAACCAAGCGCCGCTTTGTCTCCGGAAAGGATATTATTCTGCACCTGATCGGGCTGATCGGGGTAGACGGCGCACGGTACTGCTCGCTGGAATTCAAGGGCGACGGCATCGAATCGCTCAGCATGAGCGACCGCTTCTGCATCTGCAATATGGCGATTGAATCCGGCGCGAAAAACGGCATTTTCCCGGTCGATGACCAGACGCGCGCGTATCTGAAGGAACACGGCGCCGCGGAGCCGCAGGTTTATACCGCGGACAGGGACGCCGAATATCTCCGGGAAATCGAGATCAATCTGCTCGATGTGAAGCCGACGGTTGCATTCCCGCATCTGCCGGAGAACACCCGAACCTTTGATGAGATCGGGGAGATCCCGGTCGATCAGGTCGTGATCGGCTCCTGCACGAACGGCAGGCTCGAAGACCTGCGCGCTGCTGCGGAAATCCTGAAAGGACGCAAATGCGCAAAAAACGTGCGGGTCATCATCATCCCCGCAACGCAGCAGATTTATTTGCAGGCGATGGAGGAGGGACTGCTCCGCATCTTCATTGAAAGCGGCGCGGTTGTCTCGACGCCGACCTGCGGCCCCTGCCTCGGCGGATACATGGGCATTCTCGCAAAGGGCGAGCGCGCAATCGCGACCACAAACCGCAACTTCGTCGGCAGAATGGGGCACCCGGAATCGGAGGTCTATCTCGCAAGCCCGGCAGTCGCGGCGGCAAGCGCCGTCACCGGCCGGATCACCAGCCCGGAGGAGGTCATGAGCGATGAAATATGAAGGAGCAGCGATCTGCTACGGCGATCATGTGGACACGGACGTCATCATTCCCGCGCGCTATCTCAACACCGGCGACCCCGCAGAGCTTGCAAAGCACTGCATGGAGGATCTCGACCCCGGATTCACCGGGCGGGTAAGCCCCGGCGATATTCTGGTCGCGGGGGAGAATTTCGGCTGCGGCTCCTCGCGGGAGCATGCGCCGATCGCAATTAAGGCAAGCGGCATTTCGGTTGTCATCGCAAAGAGCTTTGCGCGGATTTTTTACCGGAACGCAATCAACATCGGGCTCGCGATCGCGGAGTGCCCGGAGGCTGCGGCTGCGATCGCAGAGGGCGACCGCATCGAAGCGGATTTTGACCGCGGTGTCATCCGGAATCTGACGACCGGCGCGGAATTCCGCACCGAGCCCTTTCCGCCGTTCATTCAGCAGATTATCGAAAACGGCGGTCTGGTCGCATCCATCGCAAAGGGAGATTTCTAAAGAAATCCCTTTTCGGAATTGTGTTGCTGAGATAAATCGGAATTTGCGCGGAGCCCGCGCCGGCATTTTGGCTTCGCGCCGTCTTGGTTCCTCATTCTTTCATGATTTTGTTCGCGCCTGTTGGCTATTGGGTTTGAATCCGTTTTCTGACAGTCGAGAAGAATGTCTGTATAGAACAGTTTGCTCAGACGTCGCTTTGCTGTCTCGGCAGCGGGCACTGCCCGCAAATACTGATTTATCACAGGAACACTTTTCTTAAAACGGAGTAAAAATAAAGCATCGCGCAGGCCATGAAACCGGCTTGCGCGATGCTTTTGTTTCATTTTCATTGTCACACGGAAAGGAGATATTCCAGCATCAGCATCAGATCGGAGAGGGAAATGATGCTGTCCTGATCGAGGTCTGCGCGGTCTGCCTCAAAGCTGCCCTCCGGCGCCGATTCATTGACATAGCGTGCCAGCGCAACGGCATCGAGCACCGTCACGCTGCTGTCGCCGTTGAGGTCATAGCGCAGGTCGCCGGCCAGCAGCGCAGCGCTCCAATCAGCAGCGCGCAGTGCATAATACGGAACCGGACTGCTCAGCGTTTCCGTCGGTTGGCGAATGCTCCGGTCAATGCCGTAATACAGCGTGTCGCCCTTTGCATAGAGCCCGTAGAGATAGCCCTCTGCCTGCTCAGACTCGCTCAGCGCATAGATCAGAACCGGCTCTGTCTGCTCCGGCGACTGCACCGCATAGATCGCGGCCGGCGTCGTAAAGAACAGCGTGTCGCCGATGACCGCCGGCACGACATAATTCCGGGTATAGGTGTAGCCGGGTTTGTCCCATACCGACCATTTGTACTGATCGAATTCCAGCTCGCAGAACGGCGTACACTCCGAGGTGCCGTCCGGCTGAATATTCCGGTGCAGGCTCAGGGTACAGGGCGCCTCGCGTCCGACCGTGACCCATGCATCCTGCCAGCGGAGAATGACCGAATCACTCTGAAGCCAGAAGGCATTGCTGAATGTATCCGGTACCTTGCTGCTGTAAATGTCGTTCATATATGAGACCAGCCAGTCTGTTGATGTGTGGTCGGCGGCGGATAACTCCTCTGCTGTCCGAAGGAAATTGCTGTGTCTGACCACACCGGCATACTGCGTATAGATATCATCCCATGTGACATCGACGTAGTACCAGCTCCCGTCAATGCAGACCATGTTCCATGCATGATCCAAATCGTTGCTCGAGACCTTCAGCGTATTGATTCCGAGCCGGTTCAGCAGCATCGAATAGAGATTGGCATAGCCGTCGCAGACCGCAACACCGTTTTTCAGTATTCCGTAAGCGGAATGCTCCTCGTTGTCCTCCCGCTCGATCCGTCCGTAATATGCCTCATAGTCATAATCATAATGCAGGGCAATATAATCGTGCAGATACAGAGCCTTTTCCGCATCGCTCCATTCATCCTGTACGCCGGAAAGGATTTCGTCCAGCATGCCGGTGTATGCGGCGTACTGTGCATCATATTCGGCATCACTGACATAGTAAAAAAATGCCATTGTGCCGGTGACGGGGCTGTAGGATAGATGGTTGCTGATTGCGAGAATTCCTGCATCCCAGCCGCAGATGACCGTGCGATAAATGTTGATGAGCTCGTTGTAATTGTTCCGGTTCATCTCAATGCCATAATCGCGGAAACAAATCTCGGGCTGATGCGTCCGCAGGCATTGGTAAACCGCTTCCGCCGCTGTCTTTGTCTCCTCGGCACTCAAAGACCCGACCGCGCCGAGACATGAGAAATCCGGAATCGGATAGGCTCCGTCCTCCTGCACGGCAGCAGACGTCTCCGCCGCAGATGCCGGCACCGCAGTCAGCGGCATGGCCGTGCAGACCGCAGCAGCAGCCGTCAGAAAGGAAATCAGGCGTTTCATGATTCCATCCCTGCCTTTCGTTTTAAGGTCTGTATGACACAGATCCGGTATCATATATTTTAATCATATCATAAAGCATAGAAAATGTCAAGAGGGAGGGAAGAATTTGTCAAAATCAGATATGTCCGCCGGCGGATTCATATGCCTCGCGGAGCACCTGCAAGGCATGCTTTTCGATGCGGGAGACATAGGAGCGGCTGATGTTCAGCGTATCGGCGACCTCGCGCTGCGTCTCTGCGGGATAACCGAACAGGCCGTATCGGTGGACGATGACCTCCCATTCCCGCTTCGTCAGGCGGGTTTGCAGAAAGTGATAGAGCTGCTTCTCCTGCACGGTCCGGATGACCTGTTCCTCCAGATCGCACGAATCCGGCATGATATCGAGCAGCGTCAGGGCATTGCCGTCCTTGTCGTATTCGAGCGGATCGTCGAAGAACACCTCGCCGGCGGTTTTCTTTTTTGCGCGGTAATGCATGAGAATCTCGTTTTCGATGCACCGCCCGGCATAGGTCGCAAAGCGCGCGCCCTTTTCCTGCTTAAAGGAGGAAACCGCCTTGATGAGGCCGAGCGTTCCGATCGAAATGAGCTCATCCTGCTCCCGGTCGGGTGTGTAGAATTTTTTGGTCATGTGCGCAACCAGCCGGAGATTGTGTGAGATCAGCTTTTGCCGCGCAGCCTCATCGCCCTCTGCGAGCAGCCGCAGGCATTCGTCCTCCTCGGCGCGGCTCAGCGGCGGCGGGAATGCCGCCGTGTGATCGACATGCAGCAGGAACAGGGTCATCTGCCCGAATAATCCGGATAAAAATGCAAACATCGCAATCCACCACCTTTACCCGATTCTATGCAGCGCGGATTGTCCCTCTTTCCGCGGTGCGGAGAGCCCCGTTGTCCGTGCATCGCGGGTACTGAATCAGAAGGAAGTGCTCATACCGCGGAATTCAGCGGGGGAGTGGCTTCTTCGGGGAGCTTTTCGCAGTTATAATCGGAGCTCTTTTTGAAGTTTTTGGTCGAGCTTTTTTCAAAAAGCTCGCGGGTCGAGGGCAGAGCCCTCGTCGCGCTCCGCAGAGCGCGAAACTCCCCTAGCGTGCAAAGAGCTCG
>JAFUAD010000037.1 GCA_017460835.1 Oscillospiraceae bacterium | reverse complement strand
GGCGCGGGTCATCATCTCCATCCCCTCCGGCGTGACGGCGGTGGAGCGCCGCGCGGTCAAGGAGGCGGCGGAGAAGGCCGGCGCACGCCCGGTTCAGCTCGTGCAGAGCACGCTCGCCGCAGCACTCGGCGCGGGGCTCTCCGTGCTGGAGCCCGCGGGCAATATGGTCGTGGATATCGGCGGCGGAACCAGTGAGGTCGCCGTGATCTCGATGGGCGGGATCGTATCCTCCCGCGCAGTGCGGACGGCCGGAAATGCGTTTGATACCGCGATCGTCAACTATGTGCGGAAAAAATACAGCCTGCTGATCGGCGAGCGGACGGCGGAATCCGTCAAGCTCGGCATCGGCTCGGCATTCCCGGAGCCGAATGTCACCGAAATGGAGGTGCGCGGCAGAAATCTGCTGAACGGGCTGCCGGAGAATATCACGATCACCTCGGACGAGGTGCGCGATGCGCTCGCCGAGCCGCTGAATGATGTGATGGACGCGATTCGCGAGACGCTGGCGCATACCCCGCCGGAGCTTTCCGCCGATGTGATAGAGCAGGGCATCACGCTGACGGGCGGCAGTGCGCTGCTGCGCGGCATGGACAAGCTGATCAACCGCGAGACCGGTATGCCGGTTTATGTTGCGGAGTTCCCGCTGGACTGCGTCGCGGAGGGAATCGGAAAAATTCTGGAGCACCCGGATGAATATGAGGAGCTGCTCGCGGGAGAAATCAAATACTACTGAAAAAAATATCGCTCAGGCCAATCATGAAAAGCCTGAGCGATTTTTTTCATAAACACGAAGATTTTGCTGCGCTCTATTCCCTTCTCACGGGATACAGATAGGTCTTTCCTGCCAGCGAATCGGAGTAGGCATTCAGAATATGCTGTGCGTCGATCGCGTCGATGCGGCCGTTTTTGTCCACATCGCCGTTGCGGAGCTGCGTGCTGTTCGCAGACGCCGGAAGCCCTGCCAGCGTCTTTGCATAATATTGCAGCAGAAGCTGCGCATCCCGCACATCCACATTCATGCTCTCGTCAAAGTCGCCGGGGAATTCCGCACGCGGAATCTCGCTGAAGCTGCTGACCGCTGCATCATACGCCGCATACGCATCCTCCAGCGACGCCGCCGCGATGATCGCCGCCTGACCGTCTGCAACTGCATTGTCCAGCGCGACGCGCCCCTCGGTGTCATAGCGTGTCAGGTCGATCTGATCGAGCTCGGCGGGCAGGTCGTTTGCGATATTCTCCGCAACCGGCAAAAGCCATTCCGTCCGCAGGAAGTTCCGGCGGAGCTCGATGCGCTTGCGCAGGAATTCGACGATATCCGGATAGGTCTCGCCGTTATAGGGACCCATGACCTTATACGGCTTCTTGCCGTACATATGCCACATTGCGTTGTTCATTGCGGCGGAGGCGCTGAGCTCTGCCTCATACTGTGACAGCAGCGTGCCGCCCTCCTGCGAAGTGTCGCAGAGCTGCCGCAGATAGTCGTCAAAGCGCTCGAAATACAGCTCAGCCGAACGCTTGACAAAGCTCTCGTCATGGGTATAGAGCTGCATGAGCCAGCCGGTGCCGAGCGCGGTTCTGCCGGATTCATTGTCCTTGTCAAAGCCGCTGATCGGATAATACGCCGCATAGAGCTCATCGGCTCTGCCGCTGTAATGCGTGACCAGATTGCCGGGGTCGCTGTCGATCGCTGCGGTCACGCCGCGGCTGAAATTGTAAAATGCGAGGTCGAAGTCCCATGCAGGGCCGTAATGCAGCTTGCCGTCGCCCTTGGAATCGGATTCCTTATAGAGATAAAAGCTCGTGTAGGTCGCATCGACATTCTGCGTGATCTCCTGCATCAGATAGCCGAGAATCAGCGAATCGACGTCGATATAGTCGCTGTAATGCTTTCCCTTTTTGTTGTATCCTGTCTCGGAATAGATCGCGTCCTCCAGATCCTGCACGAACTGCCGGATGTATTCCACCTGTGCCTTTGAGGCATATTCGGGGCCGTCGATCTCGACCGCCTGCCCGCGCGTTGTGACAAAGCCGCTCTCCGCCTTGCTCTTGTAGCGGTTAAAGAGCTGGAACTGAAGCAGGTAGCCGCCGGTGATATCCGCGGGATTGTTCGGAATATTCCAGTATTTATAGGTTCCCTCTTTGTAATCGACGGTGCCGGCCTGCCCGTATTCCGAAAGCTCCTTTGCATTCAGCTTTTCGGTCGCTTCCTCAAGGTCGGTGATGTTGACGCGCTGCTTCTGAATCTGCACCTTCTCATAGAGCTGATAGGTGCCGCGGTAGGAGCCGTCGCAGAAGAGATCGACGAAGGTCGTGTCCATCGTGTATTCCAGCCCGGCCTGCCTGCCCATTTCCGTAGCTACAACATTCCGCAGCATGGAGTGATCGAGATAATTGCTCAGCAGAACCCATTTCTTCGCCTTGCCCATGCCGTAAAGATTTGCCTTCTCCGGCAGCTTGATGTTATAGGGCTTCTTCTTGCTGTAATCCCACGAGGAATTGCCGTGGCTTGTGAATTTCTCGATCGCGCCGCTGTAGCTGACCGCGCCGGTCTCCGTCAGCATCAGGGTCGTGGCAGTCTGCGATTTGCCCTTGTGCTTGTCGATGTAATCAGTGCCGCCGGTTTCCGTCGAGAGGTACATGACCTTGAGATCGGACTGCATGACATGCAGCATGCCGTAGCTCACTGCGCCGACCTTGATCTCGAATTCATCCGCCGTCGCGAACACATCGGTCGTCCGGCCGGAGGTCAGCGGGGTATCGTTGAGCGTCAGGATTCCGGCGGCCGTCTTGACCTCGACCGTGAGCCTGCTGCGGTCTGCCGTTGCCGGCAGGAACAGATACCGCGAATCGTCATACGGGCTGTACCAGACATCGACATAGTCCATCTCCGAGCTGACCTGCGGGCTGAGGTTGCTGACGCGGAAGGTGCCGATCGGCGTGTACTCATACTTCCGGTTCGCCGGCTTGATCGTGCCGTCGGTGCCGTAGAAGGCATTGGGGTCGTTGTCGTCGTATTCGCTGGCTTTCCCGCTGACGCTGCTGGTGTCCTCGGTGCGGGTCTCGGTATCCTCCTGAAGGGCGGCCGCGCTCCCTGCCGAAGGCCTCGGCAGCAGATGCAGCACCCCCGCGCCCGCCGAGAGCAGCAGTGCATAGGAGAGCGCCGCTGCGAGAATCCGCTTTCCGCTCCGTCCTGTTCCGGTTTTGCTGATGTTCATATTATCACCTTATTTTCATCATCCGGCAGCTTTTTGCCGTATCCGGATGAGCATTTCCTGTTATGAGCCGGCAGACTGTGCCGGTTTTGTAATGCCCTCGCTCCGCAGTGCATCGAGCAGCACCTTTGCAAGCTGCGCCGAGGAAAGATCCGTGCTGACGCGCTCCTCGATCATCACGCAGAATGCGACCGGGCAGTCGTCGTCGGTGCAGAAGCCCGTGAGCAGCGAATTCTCATACTCCCTGCCGTTTTCCTGAACCTGTGCCGTACCGCTCTTGACGCCGCAGGTATATTCGCCGAGCGAAACATAATAATGCTTTTCGGCATTGTCCGCCATGACCGCATGCACGCCCTTTGCCGCCTCCTGCGAGAAAAAGCGCTTGGTATACTGCGTGGAGCCGAGCTGCGTCACGCGGTTTTCGATGTCCGTATGCGATGCCAGAATATAGGGCTGAACAGCGATGCCGGTTTCATTTGCGACAGCGCCCTGCCAGAGCATGAGCTGATAGGGGCTGACGAGGGTTTTGCCCTGCCCGAGGCATCCCCACTGCGTCTCGAACTCATCCTTGTCGGTCAGCGTGGTCGAGGCGGGGGGGATCACGAGCTTATCCATCAGCAGGGAATCCGCCTTTGCGCCGTTGACCGAATATCCCATGCCGGTATAGGTCTCGATGATCGCGGAAAGCGGCAGCAGCCTTGACTGCACAAGCTGCGCGAAATACGGGTTGCAGCTGTTGGCGAAGGCCTCGTTGAGCTTCTGTGTGCCGTGCCCCTTCGGGTTGTGGCAGTTGATCTTGCCGTCGGTCGCATTGACCCACGAGCCCTCACAGGTGAATTCCGTTGCATTGACCGAATCAATGCCGTTCTGCTCATAGGCCGCGATCAGCGTCGAGACCTTCTGGGTCGAGCCGGGAACCGTCGGCAGGAACGCCTTGCAGAGCAGGCTGCCCGCCGGCATGCTGTCGAGATTGTCATATCCCAGTGCCGTATCGACGCAGGGCTTGCTCATGCAGACGAGCATCTCGCCGGTTTTCCAGTTGTATGCGACGACCGTGCCGTTTTTCTTGCCGAGTGCGTTATAGCAGGCGCGGGTCGCCTTGTGGGAGATCGTCGTTTTCAGCGTCACCGTGCCGGAATTCTTGCCGTAAAGGAAGCTGTAATTCGCGAGCAGCTCGATATTTTTCGAGACGACGGTATTCGACATCTGCCCGGTCGTGTCGCCGATCAGGTTGCCGACATCGGCAAAATGCCCCTTTTCATAATCGGTCATCGGCTTTGTGCCGTCAAAGAGCACATCGCCGCTGCGGTCTACGACCCTGCCGTAGCCGGTCTGGCCGGTTTTGGCCATGTAAAAGGCCGAGCGCGTCACAAGCACATAGACCAGATACACCAGCGCGAGGATAAATGCCAGCAGCAGCAGAACCGTGCCCTTGCCGGCGCGCCGCATGCTCCGCGGCGCCGAGACATCGAGCGGCGGAACGGGAATCACACGCGGCTGTGTATTCGGATACGGGGAACGGGATCTTGCCATTACTGCCCGCCTCCTCTCTTCATTCGCAGTGCGGGGCGCCCGGTCAGAACCGGAGCCTGCGCCGCCTTGAGAAAGCCCGCCATGATCCCGCTGGAGAGCATCGAGCTGCCGCCCTGCGAGATAAACGGAATCGTGACGCCGGTAAACGGAATCAGATTGCACGAGCCGAAGATATTGAGCGTCATCTGCATCACGAACATCGCCGCGACGCAGATTGCGAGTCCGGAATGATAGTAGCTGCGCGGCGGAACCGTCAGAATCGCCGCGGGCAGGAACAGGACGAGCACGACCGTCATGATCGCGGTGAACAGTCCCCATTCCTCGCAGATCGCGGAAAACACGATATCCGTGCGGGACGCGGCAACATTAACGAGCGTGCCGTTTCCGGCGCCCTTGCCGAACCAGCCGCCCTCCGCGATCGCGGTCAGCGCCTTGACCTGCTGATAGCCGCTGCCGGACATATCCGACCAGATATCCGTATGCAGTCTGTCCTGCACATAGGCCGGTGCCATTTTCCATGCCATGATGCAGAGGAAGATCACGCCGACGCCCATGCAGAGAATCAGCCGGACGGAGATTTTCTCCCGCAGATAGCTGAACCGCAGCAGCAGCGCGCAGCCGGCAGCCGCCGCAAAGGTCGGCAGGGAGCCGAGGTCGCGGCTGTACCACTGCAAGCCGGCGATCACCGCCGTGCAGAACAGCAGAAGCAGATTATCCGGCACAAAATGAATGCCGTGTATCTCAGATTTTCGGAGCTGTGTCCGGATGGAACTCGCGCAGATCAGCACGAACACCGGCTTGACAAATTCCGAGGGCTGCAATGTAATAAAGCCGAGGTCAATCCAGATGCCTCTTGTGCCGGTCAGGAAGAAGATCATTGCCACCAAAGCGAAGAATGCGGCATACCAGAGCGGTTTGAGCTTTTCGGCGCGGTACGGATTCCGCACGAGAACATAGGAAATCTGGCAGGCGAAGAATGCGCCGACACAGAAAATAAAATGCTTCATCGCAAATTCCAGCCCGCCGAAGCAGGATTGGTAAATGGTACTCATGCCGAGCACGAGCAGCAGCACGGTATCGACCGTACACGCCTCCTGCGCGACGAACTGCAATGCGATTGCGCCGATAAAATCGAAGATCAGGATGATAAACGCGAGCTTCAGCACCTCGGCGGTCGCGCCGAAGGAGAGCATCACCAGCCCCAGCATGGCCGTGTGTGCGATCAGCACCAGCAGCAGCAAAAAGGGGTGTGAGACAGGGTTCGTTCTGCTCTGGCTCATGAGACCACGCCCTTTCCGGTTCCGCGGACAACGGTCAGGCAGCGCCTGCCGATCTGAATGCGGTCGTTCTGGTGCAGGATGCGCGGCTGCGTGATGCGTCTGCCGTTGACGAGCACACCGTTCTGTGCGCCGATGTCCTCGATGGTCCACTGCCCGTTCGAGAGGGTCAGCAGCGCATGAAAGCGCGAAATTTCCTTGTCATCGAAGCGGATATCCGCTGCCGGGTGCCGTCCGATCAGGATTTCGGCCGCGCCGAGCGGATAGAAGGTCGCGCCGCTTGCGAGCATATAGCCTCTGCCCTCGCGCGCCCAGAGCCGGTCGCCCCGGCGGCGCTCTCTGCCCGCTGCAATCAGAATCACCAGCGCGCAGATATCAACGAATATGACGACAAAGGCTGTCATGGCTTCCCGCAGATACGGGTATTTCTCAAACAGCTCTGATAAATCCATGATGACGCTCCTTTCCTTAAGAGGTACAGTATTTCTATCCTATCAGTATACCATATCTCCGCAGAAAAATCAAGGCGTACACCCAAGCTGTAACAGAATCAACCCCAAACTGTAACAGAGCCGGAGCTCCGCGATAAAACTATATTGCGGCAATATCATACAACAATGACAAAAGTTTGAGGGAGAAGAAGGACAAGAACCGGAGACAAGCAAAATCCCAAACCATTAAAAGTTAATATAGATTATATATATTATATATAATATTGTGATTTGACGCTGATTCACCTTTGTCTATTCTGCTCCTTCTTCTCCTTCAAGGTTTTATCAGAATAACACTATTTTGCGGCAATATTTTGCTAATCAGCACGGACAATGGGAGCGTGAACCGAATCAAAATACACAGTTCAACACGCCCTAAAGCCAACAGGCGCGAAGAATACCTATATAGAAGAATTCGCTCAGTCGGCGATTGGGCTAATAACAAAAGCAATTTCCAAATGCGTGCACGCGCAAGCGTGCCAAAATATTCGGCTGAGATAAAACAATCAGCTTATCTCATTATGGTGCGAAGCGAAATGGAGGCCGGCACTGCCGGCCCGGCTCTGTTAGGTTATACGCATCGGGGGCGGGTTTCCTCACACATCAAATTTTTCCAGATATTCCTGCACGAGCGCCTCGGCCTCCGCATAGGAGTTCAGCGCCGCCGAGCGCGCCCGGAATGCAGCCGCACCCGGTCTGCCGCGCAGATACCAGAGCGCATGCTTGCGCGCCTCCCGCATCGCAAGCGCCTCCGATTTTTCACTGTTTTGCAGGATCATCCGGATCTGCCGCAGCATTTCACTGAGCCGCGTGCGCACATCCGGCGCTTCATACGGCTCACCCGATACGGCATGGGCGATTTCCTCGAAAATCCACGGATTTCCGTAGGTTGCCCGCCCGACCATGACCAGATCGCAGCCGGTCTCGCGGTACATCCGAAGGGCGCTCTCCCCGGAATCAACATCGCCGTTTCCGATCACCGGCACCGAAACCGCAGCCTTGACCGCCGCGATCTGCGACCAGTCCGCTTCGCCGCTGTAAAACTGCATCCGCGTCCGCCCGTGAACGGTGATCGCAGCAGCGCCCGCGGCCTCCATGCGCTTGGCAAATTCCACCGCGTTGACCGTCCCGGAATCCCAGCCCGTCCGCATTTTCACGGTCACGGGCACGCCGCCCGCCGCCTTGACGGCTCTGCGCAGGAGCTCCTCCGCAAGCGCCGGCGTTTTCATCAGCGCACTGCCCGCCCCCTGATTCACGACCTTCGGCACCGGGCATCCCATGTTCAGATCAATCCAGTCCGGCTGAAAGGGCAGCAGCAGCTTTACCGCTTCCTCCGTGAATTCGGGCTCGCTGCCGAATAATTGCAGCCCCATCGGGCGCTCGGGCGGTGTAATGCGGCAAAGCTCGGCACTGCCGCGGCTGCCGTAGCAGAGCCCCTTTGCAGAGACCAGCTCGCCCGTACACATGCAGGCGCCGTGCTCCCTGCACAGCACCCGGTAGGCCGTATCCGCAACCGATGCCATCGGCGCCAGCGCCGCAGTCTGCGGAACCTCCTGCCCCGCGATTGTCACTGTTTTCATTGCATTTCAATCCTGTTCAGAATACATAATCGTTCTGCTCCTTCATGCTGAAGCCGACGCTGCTCCGTGCGGCATTCATCGCCTCCAGCGCCATTTCAACCTGAAATTCATTGAGCTGCGCGCTGCACCGGTGTCCGCTGCCCGCGGCATCGTCATAATCCACGATCAGGAAATAATCGGTGCGCGAGCCGGTATACACGCCGTTGCCGTAATATTTGGTGCGCCGGATATGCTTTCTCGCCTCGGTCACACGGCTGTTTTCCACGGCGGTGATCCGCTTTGCATCCCAGATGACGGTATAATCCCCGTCGATGCAGATGCCGCTGCGGATATCGCCCTTCCGGTATGACAGCAGCTTCCCGTTCAGATAGGAGCGGTCAATGTGCGGCAGATTCTCCCCGCAGGCGCGGCAGAATGCCCGGACGGGCGTGCGCAGGAGCTTCAGCAGCCCCCAGCTCAGGAAAATCAGCCCGCCGATCGCCAGAAACACATTTGCCTCAGCCGCGCCGCTGCGCCAGAAAACAGCCGGAATGAAAAACAGCAGCGAAATCCCCGTGAGGACAATGCCGGCGGTTTTCCGGTACCGGCGGTTCAGGTCAGCCTGCATGCTCTTTGCCGTCACGCGCTGAAAATCGTGTGTCCCGCGGTATTTCGCATACGCCTCCCGCCATTCGTCCTGCGCATAGCGTTCGCCGCTTTCGACTGCCTGCCGGAATGCGGCATCGTTTTTCTCCGCGCGAATCTCCCAAACAAATGCCAGCGCGACGATCCCGCCCAGCACCAGTGCGATGATGACAGCGGGCAGAACCGGCACGCCGTAATACAGCAGCGCCAGAAATCCGAGCGGCGTCCCGCCGATGACCGCGAGCAGAAAGCGCTTTTTCCGGTTCATTTCCATGATCCGTTCCTCCCTTGCAGCGAGGGGTTATGCGTTCTTCAGCAGCCGCTGTGCATTTTCGTGCGTGATCTGTGCCAATTCCCGCTCTGTCAGATTCAGCGACTGCAAAAATTTCAGGGTGTCGGCGGGGTTCTCCCACGGGGAATCCGAGCCGAACACGATCTTATCCGCGCCGTGATTCCGGATGATGCGCAGGCACTGCTCCGGCGGGATAAACAGCCGGATATAGGCGGTATCGAGGTTGATGTTCGTCCCGACCAGATACCGCTCGACGTCATCCCACTGCGCCCAGCCGCCTAAGTGCGCGGCGACGAGATTGCTGCCGTCCACATAATCGAGCGCATGCCGGATCTTCTCCGGCGAGGTATAGACCGGCGGCGGCAGGCCGATATCCGCGCCCGCATGGAACACGACGATCAGGCCAAGCGCCTCTGCCTTTTGCAGAATGCGGATGACCTCCGGGCTGTCGATATCGTACTGCTGAAACTGCAAATGCAGCTTGATGCCGCGGAATCCGCGTTTTGCGAGGTCTTCGAGCACCTGCTCCGCCTCCGGGTCTGCCGGGTGCAGCGTGCCGAGGGAGATCATGCGCGCGCTGCGGATGCCCTCTGCGAAGCGGTTGATGCTCACGGTCTGCGAGGGCTTGGTCGCGATCGGCAGGCAAATGCTGCAATCGACCTCAGATTTGTCCATAGATTCGAGCAGCGCCTCCGGCGTTCCCTCCCGGAAAACCAGCGGTGAGCCGTCCGGATTTTCGTAATCCGCGCCCTGCTCGCGCCGGATGCCGGCGATCAGCGCCTCGATGCTGCGCGCCGCGATTTTTTCCGGGAAAATATGCGTATGAAAATCAATCAGCATGGAAATCTCTCCGTTTCATGAGAAAAGACCGTCCGGCAATCACGCCGCACAGTCTTATTCTGAAAATATCTGAAAAATCTGTCCTGTCAATAGTTCTGTCCAGCTCTTTGCGGTGATGCCGCAGATTTCCCGCATTCTGTCCCATTCGGCCTCCGCCTCCGGGTCGAGGATGCCGAGCACGGGAAAGCCGGCGTCCCTCGCGGTTTTTGCGGCATAGACTGCATCCTCGCAGACCAGCGTCTCCTGCGGCGCGGTATGCAGCAGGCGGGCGGTATGCAGATAGATCGCCGGGTCCTGCTTGCCGGAAAAGCCGTCTGCGGGCGTTACGATCGCCTGAAAATACTGCGCGATGCCGAGCCGTTTGAGGGCGGCATCCAGCAGCTCGGGGTATGTGATGCTCGCGAGCGCACACGGAATGCCGCGGCGCCTTGCCTCACGCAGAAACGCCTCTGCGCCCGGCTTCAGCGGAAGCTCCTCGCGGTATGCCCTCGCCGCGAGCGCCCCGACGCGCTCCGTCACCTGCTCCGGCGTCAGATCGAGCGAAAAGCGGCGGATGAAATATTCCCCGGCCTGCGGAACGGTCATCGCCTTGATCCGCTCCGTGATATCGGCGGGCGGGTCGATGCCGAGCTCTGTCAGAAAGCGCCGGTCGATGCTGCTCCACATCGGCATGGAGTCGAGCAGCGTGCCGTCCAGATCGAAGATGATGCTGTTCATTCCATTTCACTCCGGTTCGAGAGTGCGCGGAACAGCGTCACCTCATCGGTATATTCGATCACGCCGCCGACCGGCAGGCCGAACGCCAGCCGCGTGACCTTCACGCCGAGCGGTTTTAAGAGCCGCGAGAGATACATCGCGGTCGCCTCGCCCTCAACGCTGGGATTGGTCGCCATGATGATCTCAGAGACGCCGCCCTCCTGCACGCGCGCCAGAAGCTGCTTCACACGCAGATGCTCCGGCGAAACGCCGTCGAGCGGGGAGATCAGGCCGTGCAGCACATGGTACAGCCCGTGATATTCATGCGTCCGCTCGATCGCCGCGACGTCTTTGGGTCCCTCGACCACGCAGATCGTGCCGTGATCCCGCTTCGCACTCGCACAAATGCTGCAAACATCGTCCTCTGTCAGATTCTGGCAGACGGGGCAGTCATGGACGCGGCGCTTGGCATTGAGGATCGCGTCCGCAAACTCCTGCGTTTCCTCCGCCGACATCTCCATGACAGCAAACGCAAGGCGCTGCGCGGTTTTCATACCGATACCGGGCAGCGCCGCAAATTTCTCTGCAAGTACGACAAGCGGCAATGCGCTGAAATCGTCCATGTCAGCTCAGAACAGTCCCGGCAGCGCGACACCGCCGGTGATCTTGCTCATCTCGGTCTCGGTCGTGGTCTCAACATTGTTGATCGCCTCATTGACCGCGCTGATGATCAGATCCTGGAGCATCTCGATATCCTCCGGATCGACGACCTCCGGCTTGAGCTCGATGGACTGGAGCGTCTTCTTGCCGGTCACGGTGACGGTCACAGCGCCGCCGCCCGCAGTCGCCGAGAAGCTGCGCTGCTCAATGTCCTCCTGCAATGCGGTGATCTGATCCTGCATTTTGCGGGCCTGATGGATCATGCTGTTCATGTCCTGCCCGCCGCCCTGAAATTGCTTCGGTACTCTTGATTTCATAAGAATTCTCCTATCATGTTTCGTTCTTGTATTTATGATAAGCCGCCGGAAAAGCCCTGCGGCGATATCAGACTAATCTGCATCCTTCGTATCGACGGCGATGCCCTGTGATCTGGCGCGTTCGAGCAGTGCCTCTGCCGGTGAGACCTGATCCTCCTCCGGCTCAATGCACTTATAGCGGATCGCGTATTTTTTGCCGAGCACCTGTGCGGCCGCCCCGCCGAGCGATTTGGCGTCCTCCGGCGTAAACAGGCGCTTGAACAGGCGGTTCCGGACAATCAGCAGCAGAATGCTCTTGTCCTCGATGACAAAGGCATTGGAGCCCTGCAAAAGCCCGGAAACGGAAGGGCTTACCTCGTCGAATTTTTCCAGAACGGTCGCCCAGTTCTTCACCGGCGCATACTGCGCGGTATCGAGCTTCCCCTCGACCTGCAAATTCTTCGCAGGTACGGGCTTTGCGGAGACGGGCTTCTGCGGCGCGGCGATGACATGGGCTGCCGGTACGCCGTTTTGCATGAGCTCCCGGAGCTGTTCCTCCAGCGCCGCGAGCCGCTGCTCCAGCGCCTTCACATTGCCCTGCTGTCCAGTATCCTCGGCGCAGAGCCGGATCAGCGTCATTTCGAGCTCCATCCTGCGGTTGCCGGCTCTGGTCATGCGGTCGCAGCAGCCGCGCACCGCGTCCAGTGCCGTGAGCACCTCCGTGAGCTTCATCTGCTCTGAGATGCCCCGGAGCTGTTCGAGCTCGTCCGGCATGCAGGAGAGCAGTGCCGGGTCATCCGGCGCCGTTTTCAGCAGCATCAGATTTCTGAGCTGCTGCGAGATTTCATCAGCAAAGCGGGTCATGTCCTTCGACTGCCGGTAGAGCAGATCGACCCGCTGGAGCGCCGCTGCGGCATCCTTTGCCGAAACAGCGCGCAGAATTTCATAGACCGATTCCGTCCCCGCGACGCCGACCGCCTCCTCGACGGTCTCTGTGCCGATGCTGTCGGTCACGGCGGCGCACTGGTCAAGCAGGCTCAGCGCATCGCGCATGCCGCCGTCGGCGAGCGACGCAATGCGGTACGCCGCGGCATCCGAAACGGTAAATGCCTCGTGCTCCGCGATGTACTGAATCCGCCCCGCGATATCGGCGGGGAGAATTCTGCGGAAATCAAACCGCTGGCACCGCGACAGGATCGTCGCCGGAACCTTGTGGATCTCGGTTGTCGCGAAGAGGAATTTCACATATTCGGGCGGTTCCTCGATCATTTTCAGCAGCGCATTGAATGCGCCGGCCGACATCATGTGAACCTCGTCGATGATAAAGACCTTGTATTTGCATCTTACCGGCAGAAATGCCGCATTTTCGCGCAGATTCCGCACCTCGTCCACACCGTTGTTTGAGGCGCCGTCGATCTCGATGAGGTCAGTCAGTGCGCCGGCATCGGCGTCCCTGCAAATTTCGCATTGCAGGCAGGGGTTGCCGTTCTGCGGATTCAGGCAGTTGACCGCCTTCGCGAAGATGCGCGCACTGGTGGTCTTGCCGGTTCCGCGCGAGCCGGTAAACAGATACGCATGCGCGGTTTTTCCGCGTATGATCTGATTTTTCAGCGTTCTGGTGATATGCGGCTGCGCGACGATGTCGTCGAAGGTCTGCGGCCGCCATTTGCGATACAGCGCCTCATATGCCGCCATACACCTTATCCCTCCCGGTTTTCATCCCCCGGCTGCGGTGCAGCGGGCTGTTCCTCCGCGGGTTTCCCGGTCTGCTCCGCCCATTCGGGGTGTTCTTCGAGCATTAACTGTTTGGTTTCTTCATAATAGTTGCGGAACTGCCGCGGGTCCTTCAGGCGGTTGATCAATGCCTGATAACGGTATTCTCTTGCTTCCTTGAAATTGCCGAGCTGCAGATTTGCGATCGCCATGCCGCTCAGTGCAAAGGCAAAATTCTGCCGCTTGTCGATCGACCGCTGAAACCATGTGATCGCTTCCTCCGGCTTTTTCTGCTTGATGAACAGGTAGCCGATATCCGTATAGAGGAAGTAGAATTCCGGCGGCGGGTCATGCTCCAGAAGATCGAGAAAAGCCTCGTAGCTGCGTTCATAATCGCCGCATTCGGAGTAGCTTCTCGCCTGAAAGAGCTTTGCGAAATGCCGCGGAAACCCGTTCCGGACCGCAGTCTCATAGCAGCCCGCGGCATTGGATGCGCAGTCGAGAAGCTGATAGCAGCGCCCGATGTAAAACGAGAGCACGCCGGTTTCCTTGTCGGTCAGCTCATATTCCTGCACGGCGAGGAAGCACTCCAGCGCCGCGCGCGGATGATCGCGCACATATTCGTTCATGCCCTCGCAGAAGAGCTTGTCCGGCTTGCCGAAGCCCCCGAAGGTGTTGCCGATCAGCGCCTCATCAATGCGGACGGCGGCATGCTCCAGCTCGCGGTAGGTCAGAACGAGCACGGAAAACAGCGCGACCAGATAGCATGCGAGCAGAATTTTCAGATAAGCGCCCGGAGAAAACAGGACATTGTCCGGCGTCCCGCGGATGACAAAGGTCAGCAGCAGCGTCGAAAAAATGACGAGACATAGCATTGAAGCCTTGTAGCAAGCGCGCACCAAAACGGCGCCGAGTCTGCGCAACCGGTCTCCCATTGTCATCCCTCCGCTCCGGCGGTCATTTTTACATGCAAAAATTCCGGAGCATAGGTGTGCAGGCTGACTGCGGCACGCCAAGCGTTCCGCTTAATGCTGCTCGGTTCCCCGCCTGACATGGTTCACGGTGCTTTGCTGCACAGGGCCCGCACACCTATAATCCGGAATTTTCGGATTCACAAGATAGCTTGATCAGAAATCTGTTTACATTATACCATATTCCCCTGAAAATTTCAAGAGGAAAATTGTGATTTCTGATATTTTTTGCATTTTGTAAAATTCCCCCTTGACATTTTCGTGAGTTTATGCTATAATAGCTAGGCAGTCGGAAAACCGGGTACCGGCAGGCGCCGCATGAAGGTGCAGCGGATATGTGGTTTTCCGTGAATAGAACGAGGTGTGGCTCAGTTTGGTAGAGCGCTGCGTTCGGGACGCAGAGGCCGCAGGTTCAAGTCCTGTCACCTCGACCATAGAAAAACGCTCCGGGATTTTTCCGGAGCGTTTTTGCATTTTGTTCGGCCGGCAGTGCCGGCTGCCGATTTGGCTTCGCGGATTTCTTTTCCTGTGCTCCCAATTTCAATCTGGACGCAGCACAGGAGTGTGCTGCCGCGGGGAGCCCCCGCTGCCAATTCGCTTCGCACCATAATGAGCGGAGCTGAATCTGATGTCTCAGCCGAATATGTGGGCACGCTTGCGCGTGCACGCGGATTGAACTAATCCACTCTGTCCCAACGCTTTAAGTTTCCGGAACTAGAGAGGGGTAAGTTAAGGAAGGAAAGTCTGAGAGGGAAGAATAAACAAAAAAGAAAAGGGACTGCCAAACGGCAGCCCGGAGGTTAAAATGAAAATCAGTATGAAATAGGGAAATAGAAATTGGGAAAATGGGGGTTGAAATCAATTCGGAAGCAGTTTTGCTTCACTGACTATAAGATACCACACATTTCTTAAACGAACCTGAAAGAATGATAAAAATTCTCAAAATGCAAAATATTTATAGTCAGGCCCCTCAATGTCAATGATGCAGAACTCCGACCATGTCCCCGTTTTGAACGGAATCGCCCAGCCGGATATGCCGGAGGTGACGATGAAATTCGTGAGCCCGCGCCGCTCCGTGCCGTATACGCGGTCGTTCATGCCGAGCAGCAGCCCGATCTGACCCGCCGGGAAAATATGCCCGCCGTGCGTATGCCCCGAGAGCACGAGATCCGCGCCGGATTCCGCCTCGTTCTGATAGTCGTTCGGCTGGTGGTCGATCATGATGATATACTTTGAAGTGTCGAGCCCCTCCGTCAGCTTTTGCGCAGATACGCGGTCTTCAAACGTCCGGTCGAGCCGCCCGACGAGATAGAAGCGGTCGTCGATCAGCATTGCCTCGTCCTCCAGAATCGTCACATTGTTCGCAGTCAGCGCATCGCGCAGCTCCTGCGAGCTGAAATTCCGGTAGTGGAAATAGCCGTTGTCGTGGTTGCCGTATGTGAAGAATACGCCGTATTTGGTTTGCAGCTTGCCGAGCTCTGCGCAGGCCGCGAGCATGTCGTCCTTTTCGGTGTCGTCATCGACATAGTCTCCGGCGATGATGACAAGATCGGGGTTTGCCGCCTGCACGCGCTCCATTTCCTTCGGGAAATTGGTCTTGTCGAGGGTGATGCCGAGGTGCGAATCCGCGAACATCACGACACGCAGCGGCTCTCCGCCGAGCTGCTTCTCTGTCTTGAAGCGGTACTCCGTGACCCGGACGGCGTGTGCCAGATGCCAGCCGATGCAGAGCACGACCGTTGTCGCGAGGATCGCAGCGGCACTCTCCAACCAGTAGATGCGCGGCTTTTTCGTGATCTTATGCACCAGAAACCCGATGAGCTCAAACAGGATCGCAATAAACATCAGATGCAGGATCACGACGAACATCGTGAACAGATTATACAGCAGATACCAGAATAACGCCAGCGCCGCCAGCGGGACGGTTGCTGCAACCCACGAAAGCAGCTTGTGCTTTTCCTTCAGCTTCGAGAACGGCCAGAGCCGGCGCGTCCTCGAAATCAGATAAAACAGACCGACCAGCACGCCGATCAGCGCCGAGCCGAATACAAAGACCCATACCAAACGGGATCCCCCCTTTTCAGATTTCGCTCTATTATACCATATTATGTCAGAAAACGCAATGGGGATTTTTTATTTTATAATGTATCCGCTGCACGGACGCTTTTTTTACCGGCAATATCGGCAATTTGCCGAAAATCCATTGAACTTTTCGCCGCAATATGTTATAATAACAAAGAAGACGTCCGGGAATCCCCCGGCGAAAGGAGTGAACCAGATTGCATAAAGAATTCCTGATGGGCAATGCGGCAATTGCGCGCGGCGCCGTCGCGGCCGGGCTGAACCTCGTCTGCGGCTACCCCGGCACCCCCTCGACCGAGGTGCTCGAAACCGCCGCAAAGGGCAATGACGGCAGTTTGTATGTCGAGTGGTCGGTCAATGAAAAGGCCGCGCTGGAGCTCGGCGCGGGCGCTGCCTACTGCGGTGCGCGGGCAATGGTCACGATGAAGCAGGTCGGGCTGAATGTCGCCTCCGACCCGCTGATGAGCCTTGCCTACATCGGCGTCAAGGGCGGCATGGTCATTCTCGTTGCGGATGACCCCGGCCCCATTTCCTCGCAGACCGAGCAGGATACCCGCAGCTTTGCGGCATTCTCAAAGCTTCCCTGCTTTGACCCGGCCTCCGTGCAGGAGGCGTATGACATGATCGCGGATGCCTTTGCGTATTCCGAGCGGTATCACACCCCGGTGCTGTTCCGCCCGACGACCCGCGTCTGCCACGGCTATGCCTCGATCACGGTAAAGGATGAGGCGGAGTATCTGCACAATCAGCCCGAGGGCTTTGTCCGCGACCCCGCAAAGTGGGTCATTTTCCCGCGGCTGTCCTATCAGGCGCATATTAACATTGAAGCGCGGAACGAGGAGCTTTCGCAGATTTTCTCGGAATATCCGCACAACGAGCTGCTGCCTGCCGCGGAGCGCGGATGCAGAAAGGGCATCGCAACACAGGGCATCAGCTATACCTATGTGATGGAGGCGCTTGAGGGGAAGCCCGCACCTGCCGTACTGAAAATCGCGACGCCGTTCCCGTTCCCGGAGCAGCTTGCCGTCAAATTTCTGCAAAATCTCGATGAGGTGCTCTGTATTGAGGAGCTCGACCCGGTGATCGAGCGCGCGCTGATTTATCTCTGCGGCAAGCATCATCTGAATGTGACCATCCGCGGCAAGCTGACGCACGATGTCCGCAATGCCGGCGAGAACACCTGCGCCTCTGCGGCACATGACATTGCCGCATTCATGGGCTGGGCGCTCCCGGAAAAGGAGGCTGCCGAAATCCCGCCCGCACTGCCCGTGCGCCCGCCGGTGCTCTGCGCAGGATGTCCGCACAGAGCCTCGTTCTATGCGGTCAAGCAGGCGATGAAGGGCAAAAAGAGCGTGTTCTGCGGCGATATCGGCTGCTATACGCTCGGCAATGCGATGCCGCTGGATATGGTGGACACCTGCCTGTGCATGGGCGCGGGCGTGAACATCACGCAGGGAATCGGCAAAATCGAGCCGGACACCAACTGCTTTGCATTCGTCGGAGATTCGACATTTTTCGCCTCTGCGATCACCGGCGCGGTCAATGCGGTCTATAATCAGGCGAATATGACGCTTGTCATTCTCGATAACTCCACCACGGCGATGACCGGACACCAGCCGCACCCCGGCACCGGCAGAACCATGATGGGGCAGATCGTCGAAAACGTCAGCATTGAGGCGGTGCTGCGCGGCGTCGGCGTGAAAACCGTCGAGACCGTGAATCCGCTCCAATTGCAGAAGGCAATCGACACGGTAAAGCGCGTCTCCGCTGAGGAGGGCGTCAAGGCGATCATCTTCAAATCGCCGTGCGCGGTGCTGATTAAGCCGGAGCAGCCTGCGTTCATCGACCCGGAGAAATGCACCCAGTGCGGGCACTGCATCAAATCGCTCGGATGTCCGGGCATTGTCCGCTCGGAGGGGAAGGTCGCGATCGAGCAGGCGCTCTGCACGGGCTGCGGTCTGTGTGAGCAGGTCTGTCCGTTCCATGCCATTTCGACAGGAGGTGCAAAATAATGCAGACGAATATTCTGATCTGCGGCGTCGGCGGGCAGGGCATCGTCCTGACCTCGAAGCTGATTGCGGCCGCTGCGATGGCAAAGGATATCCCCGTGATGAGCGCGGAGACGATCGGCATGGCGCAGAAGGGCGGCAGCGTGTTCAGCTTCCTGCGGCTCGGCGACAACCTGCACTGCCCGATGTTCCCGGAACAGTCCGCCGATATCCTCATCGGCTTTGAGCCCGCTGAGGCCGTCCGGATGCTCCCGTACCTGAAAAAGGACGGCAGAATTGTCCTGAATACGCACCCGATCATGCCGGTCACGGCGGCGCTTTCCGGCTCGGATTACACCGGAAAGGAAATGATCGCATATCTGCAAAAGCATGTCTCCGGGATTTCCATGCTGGATGCGGATGCCGCATGCCGGGAGCTCGGCTCCCCGAAGGCGCTGAATATGATCATGCTCGGCGCGGCGATCCGGCAGAATGTGCTGCCGTTCACGATCGGGGAGATCGAGGAGATCATGCGCAAGAGCGTCAAGCCGCAGTTTGTCGAGATGAACTGCCAGGCGCTGCACTATGAAGGCTAAAGCATGAATCCGCTTGCATTTGCGTGCCTGCCGCTTCACTGGCAGCGCATCTTTACACTGGAATGGGAATCGGTCTGCGCGGGCAGCAAGGCGATCGCCGCGCATGACCGGTTCGGCGGCGCAATGCACCTGATGGAGCACAGCGCGTTCATCCGCAGCAAGCAGATCGAGGTGCGCTGGGCGGAGCCGCTGCTCGGCGAGATGTAGCGCGCATTCCAGACAATCCGGGAGCAGCTTTTCAATCGTGACGACGAAAAGCGCGCCCGCATGCTGACGGATTTCTCCGCCTGCAACAAAGCCGGCGTCGGGGCGGCAATTGCCCTGACCGAACGCGGCTTTTTCAAGGGAAAGCAGCCCGCCGATTATTCGGCAGGGGAGGTATATACTGCAATTTTTGATCTTATCAACAGAAAGGAATGATCTGATATGCAAATCTCAAACGAACAGTTAAAGCTGGTCAATGACCGCATCAGGGCGCTGATCGCCTCGGACAGCTTCTACGGCAAAAAGCTCGCGGAGGCAGGCATCACGGAGGTACATACGCCGGAGGATTTCTTAAAGCTGCCCTTCTCGGAGAAGAATGACCTGCGCGAGGCCTACCCGCTCGGGCTGATGACCGCGCCGGAGGAGGAGATCGTCCGCATCCATTCCTCGTCCGGCACAACCGGCACGCCGGTCATCATCCCCTATACCAGAAAGGATGTTGACGACTGGGCGACGATGTTTGCGCGCTGCTATGAGGTCGCGGGCATCACGAACAGGGACAGAATCCAGATCACCCCCGGCTACGGGCTCTGGACGGCGGGCATCGGCTTCCAGAACGGCTGCGAAAAGCTCGGCGCGATGGCGGTTCCGATGGGGCCGGGCAATACCGAAAAGCAGCTTCAGATGATGCAGGACCTCGGCAGCACGGTTCTCTGCTCGACCTCCAGCTATGCGCTGCTGCTGACTGAGGAGATCGAAAAGCGCGGCATCAAGGATAAGATCAAGCTCAGAAAGGGCGTCATCGGCTCGGAGCGCTGGAGCGACAAAATGCGCCAGCGGATCTCCGAGGGACTGGGCATCGAGCTCTATGACATCTACGGCCTGACCGAAATTTACGGCCCCGGCATCGGCATCAACTGCGAGCACAACACCGGCATGCACATCTGGGACGACTTCCTCTATTTGGAGATCATCGACCCCAAGACCGGCGAGCCTGTCCCGGACGGCGAATTCGGCGAGATCGTCATTACGACGCTCGTCAAGGAGGGCGCGCCGCTGATCCGCTACCGCACGCACGACCTCTCCCGCATCATTCCGGGCGAGTGCCCCTGCGGCCGCAGCTACCCGCGCATTGACGTCATTCAGGGGCGCACCGACGATATGATGAAGATTAAGGGCGTCAATGTGTTCCCGAAGCAGATCGAGGAGGTGCTCGCTGCCTTCCCGGAGATTTCCAGCGAGTATCAGATCCGCATTTCGCACCTTGACGGCAAGGACACCATGCGCATTTATGTCGAGACGAACGGCCATGTCAACTTCGACGATCTCAGCCACCGCATCGCGGAGAAGGTCAAGAGCCGCATCGGCTTCACCCCGATCGTGAAGGTCGTCGAGATCGGCGTACTGCCGCGGAGCATGAAAAAGACCGCCCGCGTCATCGACGAACGATTCGCCTGAATCTGCAAGATGCTTCTATTCAGCAAGATTTTCCTTGCTATTTGTATAGTTTTACAGAAATAAATAGAAATAATCCTTGCATTTTTACGAATTTTTCGATTGACAAGCTGCGCAAATTATGATAAAATGATATCGGGATTCTGTGCGCTTCGCACAAGTGTCCCGCGGGATTCTAACACATCTCACCGATTATTTTCAAGGGGAGTTTTACAGGAGGAACGAAATGATGAAGAAATCCAGAATCACGATCGCAGCCCTGATGCTGACTGCTGTGGCATTCGGCGCGCTGACCGGCTGCGGCAAAAAGGACGACGAATCCAGCTATGACAAGCCGCTGGATTCCGCTGTGAAGGAAGAGCTCAGCAGCCTCGCGGATGAGAGCGACCTGCTCTCCGGCGAGTTGACCAACAAGACCATCAAGTGGATGGCAAACTGGGATATCAACCCCGACGGCACCGGCAAATCCACCCCGATCGAGCTGGAGACCTTCCAGTCTCACTACGGCGGCAAGGTCGAGTTCCATAATGTTGATTGGAATTCCCGCTACGACCAGCTCGCAAACGCGATCAACGGCGACGAGGGCATCGACTTCTTCCCGGCATCCGATCTCGACGCATTCCCGAAGGGCGCGATTAAGGATATGTTTGTCCCGATTGACGACTACATCGACTTATCCGAGCCGGCTTTCGCGCCGATGAAGGATACCTACGATATGTTCATGTGGAAGGGCAAGCACTACGTCATCGTCAACAACGTCTCCGGCGACAACTGCGTCGTCATCTACAACCGCGACACCATCGAGGAGAACGGCCTCCAGGATCCGGCAAAGCTCTTTAAGGAGGGCAAGTGGGACTGGAACGCATTCCAGAAGCAGCTTACACAGTTTGTCGATGTCGAGAACGGTCAGTTCGGCCTTGACGGCTGGTGGTTCGAGGCAGGTCTCTCCGCAACCTGCGGCGTGCCGTATATCGGCATTGAGGACGGAAAACTCGTCAACAATCTGAAGGATCCCGCAATCGAGCGGCTCCAGAACTGGATGTATGATCTCGGCACCACGAACTGCGTCGCAATCGGCGTCGGCGACTACGGCTGGGATGCACATGCAGAGTACATCGGCGAGGGCAAGACCCTGTTCTATCCGTGCGGCGCATGGGCAATGTATAACGATACCTGGAAGCAGAACTTCGGCGAGAACGCAATGTTCGTCCCAATGCCGAAGGATCCGAATTCCGATAAGTATTATATCCCCTGCGGCCTCGACGGTTATGTCATGGTCAAGGGCGGTAAGAACCCGGAGGGCGTCGCGATCTTTGCAAAGTGCAAGCGCTTCGCAATCATGGACGACCGCGCAAATGAGATCGCAAGCAAGCAGCTCTATGACGACTACGGCTGGAACGACGAGATGGTTGAGATGCTCGAAACTTGCCACGAAATGGCACGCGAAAACCCGTACTATGACTTCTACAACGCAGTCTCTACCGAGGTCTCGAAGGTTCTGGATTCCAACGAGAACGGTGTCCGCTGCGCATCGAAGGGTATCGCACAGTGGAGCGAGTCCGTCGGCGTCATCAATTCCGTCATTGATGCATATCTCGCAGACTACAACAAGTAAGATTTTGCAGAATTTAATACAATCTTGCGAATCCCCGGTATCCTTGCGATACCGGGGGTTTTTCTGCGGGAATTTGTGGTTTTGTCATAGATTATACGGTTAGTTTTCGACAGGCAAAACTGTCCTCTGTGCAAAATAGCCAAAACGAGACTTCATAATTCTACATTGCACACATCCGCTTTTTCTTGCAAAATCACTGAAACTATGGTATAATGATTAAGATGCATGTATTATGTCGCAATCATCCATTTCAGGAGGCGCAAATATGGGGTTCAAAATTAAAAACGGCGTTTTGCTGAAATATGAGGCGGCGGGCGCGCTGGAGCGCCTGGGCATCCGAAAGCAGGATGAAGACCTGACAATTCCGAAGAATGTGACAGAAATTGCCGACGAAGCCTTCACCATGACCGAGGTCAACAGCATCAGCATCCCCGCAAGCGTCAAAACCATCGGGGAGCGTGCATTTGCACTCTGCGCGCAGCTTCAGGATGTCGAATTCTCTGACGGCTTGCGCGAGATCGGAACCAACGCTTTCGACGGCTGCCATGTGCTCCGTGCCGCAAATCTTCCGGAAACCTGCGAAACCATCGGTGCATGGGCATTCTGCAATTGCAGCGGACTGCGCTCTGTGTTCATCTCAGACAAGATCGAGTCCATTGCCCGCGGCACCTTCTCCGGATGCTCCCGTCTGGAGGACGTTACCCTGCCCTCCAGCGTCAAGCATATCGACAACCGCGCCTTTTATGCCTGTACTTCGCTCGTCAACCTCAAGCTCTCTGCCGGACTCCGTACCATCGGACGCGAGGCTTTTTCGTGCTGCTCATCCCTGACAAGCGTCTATATCCCCGAAACCGTGACCGAAATCGGCGAGGACGCCTTTGCCGGCTGCACAGAGCTGAAAGCGATCATCATTCCCCCGTCTGTTACGAAGCTCCATCCGTATGCGTTCGGATCGGATCACAATATCCAGGTCATCACCACCGTCACCGGCAGCGTCGCACACCGCTATGCGCAGGAGCACGGCATCATGTGCTACACCGAGCGGGAGGCGAATCTGCTGCGCGGCTGCAATCCTGCGTTCTTCATCGAATACGGCATTCTGAAAAAATATACGCAGGAGTATAATGTCCGCGATATCATGATCCCGGACGGCGTCATCCGCATCGGCAACCACGCCTTTGAGCAGAACCGGCAGCTCGTCTCCGTCGTTGTGCCGGAGGGTGTTGTCGAGATCGGCGGCTATGCCTTCAACGGCTGCCGCAGCTTGCAGCGCATCTATCTGCCGAGCACGCTGAAGCGCATCGGACGCTTCGCCTTCCGTGACTGCCCGCTGCTGGAGGTCATCCTGCCGCAGGGCATGGAGGTCATCGAGAAAAATGCGTTCCAAAGCTGTACGACAATGCGCCGGTTCTATATGCCGGATACGCTCGAAAAGCTCGAAAATGAAGCCCTGCGCGACTGTATGTCCCTGACCGAGTTGCGCTTTTCCGCAAAGCTCGATATGGTCAGCGACGGCATTTGCAGCGGCTGCTCGTCACTCCGCACGGTCGTGATTCCGGAGGGACCCAAATACATCCAGCAAAATGCATTCCGCGGCTGCTCCAGCCTTCAGGAAGCTTATATCCCGGACAGCGTTGAGGAGATCGCCGGCAATGCCTTTGCCGACACGCCGCTGTTCCGCATGACCGCCGGCCATTACATCGTCGGCAGATTTCTGATCCGCGCCGACGGATACAGCCCGATTCCGGTCGGTGTCCGCCGCATCGGCCCGCGTGCCTTTGAGCGCGGCGGCCTGCGCGCTGCCGTGATTCCGGAGGGCGTCATCAGCATCGGCGACAACGCCTTCGCAAACTGCGGCGTCCTGACCGATGTCATCATCCCGACGAGTGTCACCGAAATCGGCATCGACGCATTTGCCTATACCCCGTGGATGACCCGCCGCACCGAGCCGTATACGATCGCCGGTGCCAATATCCTGCTGCATGCCAATCTGACGCAGCCGGAGGTCAATGTCCCGATCGGCGTCCGGTGCATCGGTGCTGCCGCATTTGCGCAGCTTCCCGTGCGGATTGTCCGGCTGCCGGAGGGCGTCAACCGCCTCCAGCACGGCGCCTTCTCGTACTGCGACCAGCTCGAGCGCATCGAGCTCCCGACGACACTGCGCCGCATCGACGGCTATATCTTCCACGGCTGCACCAATCTGAAAAAGGTAGTATTCCGCGAGGGCCCGACAAAGGTCGGCCACGCGATGTTCTCAAGCTGCACGGCGCTGAAAACGATCAAGCTGCCCGCGACGCTGACTGAGATCGACAATGAGGCGTTCTATCACGCCGGCATCGAGAAGATCATCATTCCGGACGGCGTAACGAGAATCGGCCAGTCCGCGTTCAGCCATTGCGAAAAGCTGACCGATATCGCGATTCCGCGCTCCGTCACGGAAATCAGCGAAAATGCGTTTACCGAGTGCCCGAAGTTCCGGCTCCATGCTGAGGAGGGCAGCTATGCAGAGCGCTATGCAAAGCAGCATCATTTGATGATGACGCTGATTCCGCTGAATATGGAATCGCTGCTCGCACAGGAGCAGGCGGAGGAGGAGGCCGAGCAGGCAGCAGCCGCGGCCGCAGCAGCCCCGCCGGTTCCGCGCAGAAGGGAAGACCCGATCACCGCGCCGACCAACGACCCGTCGTTCCTGTTTGCAGATCAGCAGCCGCAGCCGGCCGCAGACGAGCCTGCGCCGTCGCCCGGCGATCCCGCATTCCTCTTTGGGGATACGACCCTGCCGGAGGAGCCCGCCACCGAGGCGGTCTCGAACGACCCCGCATTCCTGTTTGCGGCGGAGGAACCGCCCGCGCCCGAGGAAATCCCCGAACCTGTCGAAGAAAAGCCTGCTGAGCCGGAGCCGAAGGCATCCGGTGAGCCGGTATTCAGCCAGACCTTTGAGGATCCCGCGCAGGCTGTGCAGGAGGCAGAGGCACAATCGGATGCCGAGCCGCCCAAGCCGCAGCCGAAGAATCAGAAACGAAAGGCACAGAAGCCGCAGCCTGAGCCCGCGGCAAAGCCCGCCGCAGAGCCTGAGCCGCCCGCTCCCGAGAAATCCGCAGCACGCAGCTTTGTCGAGGAGGAGGAGCTCAATTACGCGGAGCGCGTGAAGCGTGAGCTCGCTGAGGCGCGGAAGAAATCCGTGCCGGTCGATCCGAAGGCCAAGCTGCCGCAGATCGAAGAAGCGGAAGCCGCTCCGCTGCCCGCCGAGAAGCCCAAGCGCAAGCGCAGCAAGAAGAAGGAGCTCTCGCCGGAGGAGGAGGAAATCCGCCGCCGCGAGAGGGAAACCCCCGAGGAGACGAAGGCCCGCCGCCGCGCAAGCCTGCTCGACGATCTGCCCGATCTGCCGGAGGAGCAGGAGATGCGCCGCCGCGAGAAGGAGACCCCGGAGCAGCGCAAGGCGCGTCAGCGCGCAAGCCTGCTCGATGATCTGCCGGATGTGGATTCCATGCCGCGCCGCAAGAAGCCCGCGGCTGAGCCCGAGGCGAAACCCGCCGCAAAGCTCGCGGACGAGGAACCGGATATCCCGAAGCTCGACGAGCACATTTCGGCGGAGCTCCCGGAGCCCGCAGCCGCCGGCAGCGACGACCCCTTTGCCGATGCGGATATCCACTGGGACAAGGAGCAGACCACCTTTACCATTCGGTTTTAATGCAGAGAGACACCGGAGCTTTCCGGTGTCTCTTTTTTGCGCAGGAGTATAGGGCAAAAAAAGACACAGCCGAAGCTGTGTCTTTTTTGAATGCGAATGGATTATTCACGGGTTGCCATGTAATCAACGTAATCTGCCTTACCGAAGTCATCCTGTGCAAGCGGATCTGCGTGGAGCTGATTCAGCGGAATGACGTGAACGCCCTCGTTGACCTTATCCCAGTCGTAATTCTTCTGTGCCAGGGTGTTATCGGTGTAGTACTGAAGAATTCTCTGCGCATCTTCAATATTGATGACGCCGTCGCCGTCAGCAGTATCCATTGCATAGTGAGAATACGGCATAATTGCCATCGGATCATTGTAGCCGATCAGATAGTAGCCAGCACGGATGGTGTGTGCAGGACCGTGCTTTGCCAGAACGTCAGTGTAGTAGTTCAGAGCATACTGTGCATCTTCAACACTGATTTCGCCGTTCAGGTCGGCGTCGCCGCGGAGAACCAGAATGACATAGAATCTGGAAACGATCGCACCGTTTGCGAAGCTCTGATCTGCGATGATGGACTCAGAATCGTAGCCCTTCTCGTCGATGACCTGAGCAAGACCGGCCTCGTCCTTCAGGATCAGGCCGACCGGGAACTTGCCGCTGCCGATGCCTTCTGCCAGGGAGATGCCCATTTCAGCCGGGGAATTTGCCTCTGCGCCGAAGAACTCGGTCACATCGACAACATCTTCAGCCTGATCTTCACCTGCAACGATGAAGTGAGCCTTGATGGTGATGGTATCGAAATCGAAGGTCGCATCGGTCTCCTCAGACCAGTAAACCAGCTCGTTGTTGCCGTTTGCGCCGACATCGAACGAAACATAGGTTGCCAGCGTGGTGGTGGTGCTGCTGGTGGAATCCGTAGAGGAGGTGGTATCGGTCGTGGTGGTGGTGCTATCGGTGGTGGTAGAGGAAGTCGTGGTAGAGGTGCTGTCAGAGGTGGTGGAGGTAGTCGTGGTAGAGGTGGTATCGGTGGTGGTGGTTGTGGTGGTCGTGGTCTCCTCGACCTCCTCAACAACGATCTGCTCGATCACACGCTCAACATCGTAGAAGAGCTCGCCCTTGACAACATAGTCCGTATTGGCATAAGCGGAGATTTCCTTGTGGGAAACGACCTCGATCACGGTGTAATCCTTTGTGAAGTCGGTAACCTCAGCGCCGGTGCCGTCCACGACGATGTAATCCTGATTCTCGCCGCCTGCTGCATTTGCGAGAGCCTCGAGGTCTGCGCCTGCGATGAAGCCGTCATCGGTGTAAACGGACTTCACTGCATCGAGCAGATCGGCAGCCTGCTCGTCCTCATACTTGAAGGCAGCATCTGCGGAGTAGCCGTTCGGGACATTGATCTCGTAATCGTAGCCGTCGTTGATGACTGCTGCGATATCGGATGTGGTCAGATCGACCTGTGCATTTGCCTTGCTGCTGTTGACAACATTCACGATTCTGTCGAAGAGGCTGTTGAAGCGCTCGCTCTCGATCGCGGAGGTAACGGAAGCCGGCTCTCTCTTGTCGATTGCGTTCTTCACTCTGTCAGCGACTGCTGCCGGAACGCCGGAGCCGTCGATCGCGGTGTCAACTGCTGCGAGGTAATCGGAATATGCGGTATCCGGATCGGTCTCGCCGGAAAGGGTGATGGCATTGATTGCATCTGCGATTGCAGAGACATAGCCGAGCTTCTTCACGGTCTGATCGTGGGTGTCGGTGATGGTGGTCTTGAGGCCGCCCTTGCTGATTGCGTACTGGGTTGCCTCCTCCAGAACATCGAACGCATACTGCTTTGCGCCGCTAAAGTTCTGATAGGTCTTGCCGTTGCTTGCGGTGATTGCGGTTTCGTAGGTGACGGTCTTTGCGTCGAAATCGACCTTGCCGCTGACGGTAGCCTGTGCGCTTGCGTGGAATTCGGACCAGTCGAGCTCAACGATTTTGTCGCCGTAGAGTCTCTCGACGATGCCGCCGATGATCGGACCGATATCGCCGAAGCCTGCGGTGCCGGTGAAGGTGCCGTTCGTGTTGGTCACGACAGTGCCCTGTGCATCGACTGTTGCGAGCAGAGCCTCGATGTCCTCAGCGGTCAGATAAGCTGAGCCGTTCTTTGCGAGGAAGGTGCGGGCACGATCCTTTGCCTTCTGGGTACCGACCTTAAAGGTATGGCCGTCGCCCAGCTCGATGAACTTTGCTTCTGCTTCGTCTGCCCAGTCAGAGACCTGATCCGCCTTGAGGGGGTTCAGTTCGTCGATCGGGACGTTCAGAACGAATGCCTTGTCAACGACCAGCGTTTCAGCAGCGCTGACATTGACAGTCGCAGCAACAGAGACAAGCTGGCTCAGTGCAAGCACGGAACCGGTCGCTGTTGCAAGCGTGCGCTTGAAAAGTGATTTCATTCAAACCTCTCCTTAATAGTAGATTATGTGATGTGTCCGCCGGACTGCCGGCTGTATCCGCAGGGGACGGCAGCAAAAGAGTGCAAAATGGTGAGGCGACACATATACATAGTGTCATTATATCATTCTTTCCCTGAAAATGCAAGCCCTTTTGAACAAATTGTCAAGATTCTACAAACTAGCCTGTTTTGTATGCAAGGCTTTGGCTAATTTTCACACGCCCTTTCCCGATTTTTCCGCCGGATTCCGCTTATTTCCGCCCGGTTTTCGGGGCGCGGACATGCGCTTTCACGCATAAAATCATGTTAAAATATAAAAATATATAGAAATTCCACAAAACCTATTGACAAATAAAAAGAACTGTGGTATAATAAAGCCATAAACAAAGAGCGACCCGCTCAATAGAGACTGGAGGCGTTTCCAATGGGCTGCTGATGTCAGTTCCCGAACCTTATGAATGAAAGGGTGTGCTTCCGATGCAGGAGTACAGCCGCGGGACATAAACCGCGCAATTTGGGAAAATATCACAATGCATAGGGTGTGATACCGATGCAGGGATTATATATGACAGAGTAACCTGAAGGTGTCTGCGGATGAAATGCCGCAGCGGCGCGCCGGGGTGGTATAGACCGGTGCGAAACAACTTAGAACAAGAGCAGCATTGCCAACCCGTGCAGGCAGTGCTGCTTTTTTGCGCTTAAAACAAAGCGCACCGCGGAGACAGCCCCGCCGGTGCGCCGTTATCGGAAAAGCGCCAATGCACACATGCCCCTTGAGCCGGAAGCTGTTCTGAGGGCTGTGTGCATTGCTGCATACACTGCCACTCCCGTATCATTTCAGGGCGCGGGATTGCCGCTTAGCAGTAGTATATGCAGATTTCGCAGAAAATGCAGCATGGCCGCATTTTTTTGCACCGATTGCGGTTGTAATGACGGTTCACATGTACTGTGCCTGCCGTTATACTCCTCAGGAAGAAACAGCGAAGCCCTCCTGAAAATCAGGAGGGCTTCAATGCGCCGGAAGGGATTCGAACCCCCGACCTACTGGTTCGTAGCCAGTTACTCTATCCAGCTGAGCTACCGGCGCATCTTGCGGATATTTCATCCGTCAACTCTGCTATTATATCACAAAATCCGGCGGTTGTCAAGCCTTTTTCAAAAAAATGTTCCCGGCACAGATCATGCTGCGCCGGGAACGGTTCAGATTATCTTACTCGTCGATGCCGCTGACAGTGAAATCGACCTCGACCTTCTTCCATGTGCCGAAGGATGCCGGATCAATGATCTGTGCGGAGTACTCGCCGAACTCGCCGCTCACGGCGCCGTCTGCGGTGTGTGCATCATCCGGGAACTTGTTGACCCACTGGTTGTAGATGTTTGCACGCATCTCCTTGCCGTCGTCGGAGGAGGTGTAGTTCTTCGCGACGGTCGCGACCGGTGTGCCGTCGAGGCGGATCTCGTTGATCTCGATGCTCATGTTCGGATAGAGGGTGGTGCCGTCCTTGACGATGACAGCCGCGAACTGCACGCCGCTGACCACGAGGTCGCCGGCTGCATCGCCGGTTGCATCGTAGCGCAGGCCGTTTGTGTCATTGCGGACGCTGACGGTATACTGGCCGTTGCCCTCGATCTTCGCGACGCCTGCATCATAAGTCATGCGCGGTGCGCTGGAGCTGGATTCGGCGGTGCCGTCGTATGCGATGTAGAACTGGCCGTCGTTGATGTAAAGGAATGCGTCGCCGGATTCTGCCGCGACTGCTTCCTCAAATTCGGTCGAGGAGGACTCAGCCGGTGCTGCGGTTGCAGCGGTTGCGGCGGTCTCTGCCTCGGAGGAGTCATCGGCTGCCTGGGAGGTTGTGGCCTCAGCGGAGCTCTCGTCCTCGCCTGCTGCGGAGGACTCCTCTGCGGAGGACTCCTCTGCTGCGGAGCTTTCCGCGGTCGATGCGGAGCTGCTGTCGTCGGAGCTGCCGCATGCAGTACATGCAGCAAGGATCATTGCGGATGCGCAGAGCGCAGCCAGGAGCTTCTTTGTGCTCATAATCGGATACCTCTTTCTTTTCGTTTTTATATGTTTTTACGGGGGAATGGGTGCGGAATCCGCATCTCAAACCTTCATTTTGTATCATACAACATTTTGCGCAAAAGTGCAAGTGGGAAAAAGCCGAATATTCGGGGATTTCGATGCATAGAATTGAGCACGATTCACAAATTTTTCTAAAATGAATTGGTGCCGTCGGCGAAGTGCATAAAAAGGGAGTGAAAATTTTGTTGCATTTTTTGCGAATAAACTACCGAGAGGACAAAATCAGGGTGATAGTCTGATTCCACTGAATGTGTTTATACGGAAAGTTTTTTTTCGTCGGGTATTTACAAAAATCTCGATCTGTGTTATAATAAAACAAATATAGGCGGGCCTGATTCCGGCATATTCTGTGCCGGAATCACCGGCAGTATACTATTTATAATATGCTGTTCGGCCCCGGCACGGGCGCACCGCCTGACAGCGCAAGGGGGGATGCACATGAAGAACGGTGTCCGGATGTCGGATATCGCAAAGGAAATGGGCGTCAGCGTCGTGACGGTCTCCAATGCACTGAATGACCGCGGCGGCGTCGGCGAGGAAATGCGCCGGAAGATCCGTGCGCGCGCATCGGAGCTCGGCTACCGCCCCTCTGCACCGCGCACACCGCGGAAATCGGCCTCCGATCTTCAGGAGCAGGGCGGCAGCATCGGCATCCTGACAAGCGAACGCTTTGCGGGCGGCCGCGGAACCTTTTACTGGTTCCTCACCGCCGGCGTCTCAAAGGAGCTGATGCACTGCAATCTCTACTCCGTTTACGAGAGCGTCTCGGAGGCGGATGAGCAGGGCTGCAATCTGCCGCGGATCGTCACGGACAGACAGGTGCGCGGGCTGATCGTCGTCGGGCAGCTCGCCGGCGATTACCTCGAAAAGCTCGCTTCCGCGCATATTCCGGTTCTGTTCCTCGATTTCTACGACAAGCACAGCGACATTGATGCCGTGATCTCAGACAATTATTACGACAGCTACCTGATCACCGAGGAGCTTGTGAAGCGCGGGCATACGAAGATCGGCTTCGTCGGCAATGTGCTCGCGACCAGCAGCATCCACGACCGCTTCCTCGGCTATATCAAATGCCTCATGGAGCACGGGCTGACCTACCGCGAGGACTGGACGCTCAACGACCGCCTCCCGAATGGCCACAGCCTGACGGAGTGGGATCTGCCGGAGGAGATGCCGACCGCGTTCGTCTGCAACTGCGACGAGACCGCGTTCCGGTTTATCGGCGAGCTCCAGCGCAAGGGCTTCCGCATCCCGGAGGATATCTCCGTCACCGGCTATGACAATTACACCGTTTCCGATATGTGCGTGCCGGCGATCACGACCGTCGAGGTCGATCTCACCGAGATGGCGCATACCGCCGTGGCACTGCTTCTGGCGCGCCTCGAAAATCCGCAGAAGCCCGCTGCACGGCATGTCATTCCCGGCCGGATCGTCATGAAGCAGTCGATCGGCGGACCGCCCGGCGAGATTTAGGTAAAACGCCCAAAAAGACCCGTAAAAATTTGGACAAAAAACAGTTGCAATCGGAAAATTTATGTGGTATAATATCCCTATGGATCTATGTGTGGCTATTGCTATGCCCATTTGCAGATGCGGGGCGGCTTCCGGTACGCTTGGAACACAAGGTGCGGAGCCTGCTTCGGAGCCTGTATGGCGTGCGCTGAGTTGCACACGGATATACAGGAACCGCCGGGACGCTCCCCGGCAGCCGAAAAATCGAAATCATGCTTTCAGGAGGTGGTTTTATGCCAACAAGTTTCGCTTATACAGCGAAGGACGCGACAGGTAATGTCCGCAAGGGCGTCATGTCCGCAGAGGATGAGCAGGAATTTCTGGCGAAAATCCGTGAAAAGGGAATGTATGTTACCGAGTACAAGGAGCGGCAGTCCAGCGTCAAGACCGTCAAAAAGTTCAAGACAAAGGATCTTGCCTTCGCGACCAGACAGCTCGCGGCGATGCTGACATCGGGTCTGACTCTGGTCAAGGCACTCGACATTCTCTGCAAGGAGCAGGAGAGCGAGGCTGCTCGAAACGTATGGCGCGATGTGTACGAAAATGTGCAGAAGGGCGAATCGTTCTCGGATGCACTTGAGGTTCACGGCAGCGTCTTCCCGACCCTGATGACCTCCATGGTCGGCGCAGGTGAATCCTCCGGCCAGATGGACGTCATCATGCAGCGACTCAGCGACTACTACGCAAACCAGAACAAAATCGCAAACACCATCAAGAGCGCGATGGTCTACCCGATCATCCTGGTCGTTCTGACAATCGCAATCGTCATCGGCGTCTTCGTGTTCATCATGCCGACCTTCACAAACCTCTACGACGATCCGGACGAGATTCCGGGCCTGACGAAGGCGATGATGGGCATCGGCGACTTCCTCACAAAGCATTATGTCATCATTATCGGCGCAATCGTCGTCCTGGTCTTCGTTGCGATTTACGCACTGAAGCTCCCGGATGTCCGGCTGAAATGGGACAGATTCAAGATCAAAGGCCCGGCCTTCGGCAAGCTCGTTGTCAAGATCTATACCGCACGTTTCGCGCAGACAATGGCTTCGCTGTATTCCTCCGGTCTGCCGATGGTCGAATGTCTCAAGCGTTCCTCTGATACGCTGAACAACACCTACATCTCCCTCAAGTTCCGCGATATCATCGACGAGGTCAAGAGCGGTGAAACGCTCAGCTCCTCGATCCAGAGAGCCGATATTTTCGATTCCATGTTCTGCTCCATCATCTTCGTCGGTGAGGAAGCAGGCGCACTGGACGACATCCTCGCAAAGACAGCTGAGTATTACGACGAAGAAGCGGATTCCGCCGTCAAGCGTCTGTGCTCGCTGCTGGAACCGGTCATGCTGATCGTTCTCGGCGTTATCATCGCACTGGTCTGCGCCGCGTTCTTCCCGGCACTGTACGGCTCCTTCGAGGGTCTCGAAAATACCTAATTCCGGCAATAAGCTGTGCGGCGGGTCGCGCCGCCGCACAGAAGATCACGCGAAACTTAAAAAACAGAGAGGTGGATATCGCAAATGCTTTCCTTTGACATTACCGACCGCAACATAAGGATTATCAAGGGCTCCGAGAGCAACGGCAAGGTTCGTATCAACTCCGCGGCAACCCTGAATCTGGAGGAAGAGGTCATCGTAAACGGTCACGTCCGTGACGTGCCGCGTCTCGCAACACTGATCAACCAGGTGCTCCGTACCAACAAAATGCCCGACAAGGAAGCAATCGTCAGCATTTCCTCGAACATGACGATCTTCAAGGAGCTGCATATCCAGAAAACGGAAAAGCAGCAGGATTTCATGAAGATGGTCCGTGCAGAGATGGCAGCTGCCCTCGGCATTGACGATTCCTATTCTGTCTCCTACATTGTCGTCGGTGATTCCGAACAGACACAGGGCGGCGTCAAGGTTCTCGCAACCGCCTGCCCGTATGAAGTGGTTGACTGCTACAAGAGAGTGTTCAACATGCTTCAGATCAGCCTGCGCAGCGTTATGATCGGCTGCAACTGCATCACGAAGGTTCTGCTCGCAGATACCAAGGTGAAGTCCAAGATGCCGCTGCTCGCTGTTCAGATCGACAACAACTTTATCTCCCTGAACCTCTATGAGAACGGACAGCTCTCCTTCTCCCGTTTCGCATCCATTTCCGCGGAGGACTACGACGATTCCGAGGACTATGTGTTCGAGGCGGTCAACGAGAACATCTTCCGTATGCTCCAGTTCCAGAAGTCCAAGTCCGGCAGCGAGCCGATCGAGAACGTGGTGTTCTACGGCGATACGCATGAATACGTCAGACTGACCAACGAGCTGGAAAAAATGGGTATCCGCACCAGCATCATCAATGTGCCGCCGCAGGTACACGGGTATGAGAACCTTGAGTTCTCCTCCTATGCGAATGCGATCGGCGCGATGTTCAAGCGCAACAAGGATACCGAGCGCATCAACCTGCTCGAAACCGATACCGTCAACAACAACAAGATCAAGTCCGATTCCTCCTACTTCGCGCTGCTCGGCGTCTGTGCAGCAGTCTCGCTCGTGATTTGCGCAGGTACATGGTTCTTCCTGAAGATGAAGGATGACAAGGCGAAGGACGATATCCAGTTGATTAATGAAAAGAGCGCTTCTGCTTATGCAAAGTCTTTGGATGCGCAGATCGACAAGCTGACCCAGACACAGGATGCGGTCACGACCTATCACGACGGCGTTCTGGATGCATATCAGGCATATGTCAGCCGTCCGAAGCCGACGAAGGCACAGTATGAGGAAATCGAAAAGACCATTAAGGATACCGTTAAGAGCGTTCTGAAGATCGACAATGACGATGATCTGAAGGAAGCCCTTGAGATTACAACACTGAATTACAGCGACGGCATATATATCATCTCGCTGGAGTCGAATGTTGAGCCGGACCTCCCGGTTCCGACCCTTCCGACTGAGCTGATCAAGGCACTCCGCGCACTGCCGGATGTTTCCAACATCCAGTATAACGGATATTCCGTGGTTCAGAAGAATCAGGAAGAGGAAAACAACAATAACAACAATAATAACAACAATCCCGGCGAGGGCGAAGAAGGCGCCGCCGCAAATAACAACAATAACAATAACAAGAAGAACGCAAATGACAAGCAGCAGCGGATCCAGCTGAGCCTGAACGTCAGCATGAAGGGCGGAACGGTTAACTGGGAAGCACTTGGCATGAAGCAGGATGAGGAGGCCGCAGAACAATGAAATTTGGTTACAGAGACAGAATCATTCTGTTGATCGTTTGTGTTGTCGTGATTTTCGCAGTCGGCATTTTCGTCTTCATTAAGCCGAAGTGGGAAGAACTCAACAGAGACCAGGATCAGCTGAAAACCGTACAGGAAACCTGGGATAAGCAGGTCAAGAACTACGACCAGATCACGACCAGACAGGGCGTCATCACCAAAAAGTATGAGGACGCCAAGACAATCTCAGAGAACTTCACCGATACGATGAGCTCTGTTGAGATGGAGGAATTCCTTCGCAACGAGTTCCTGAACATCGAGAAGTTTAAGACCGACGAGGTTCAGATTCGCGATTCTTTCGCCGTTTCGGATGAAAGCTCGGCCACACTCTCGTACTACTACTACACCCCGAATGTTGTGACCTATCCGCTCCTTGAAAACGCTGACCTCGACGGCTCTCTTGCTAAGACCGCCCAGGAAAAGCGCAAGGAGGTCGATTTCCTCGCAGCACGTTCCTCTCAGGCTGTCGGCAGCGGCACCGCGTCCTTCACGCTTCGGATCAACCGTGAAGATACCATGGCGCTCCTGGATGCTGTCAAGGCATATGCTGAGAAGTCCGGCAGCGAGAACGCAATGCTGATCACCTCTGTTCAGCTCAAGGACTGCGATTTCAACGAGGACCTCAAAGCCGATAACAAGGGCAACGCAAATGCAAATGCCAATGCCGGAGAGGGCGAGGGCGACGCACAGGTTCAGGCCGGTAACAACAACAATACCGGTGAGACCGCGGACGGAGAAAAGCCGGGCTATACAGATGTCATCATCGAATACCGCGCCTACTACGTCCAGGAACCGACTCAGCCGTATACCGGAGATCCGTATGATCCGAAGATCTGGAACGGCAACGAGTGGAGAACCAAGGTCGCTCAGTAAACTTGAAAAATGAGGATTGCCTTCTTGCGAAAAACAAGAAGGCTATCCGCAATTGAGAAAGGTGGTTTCCCCATGAAAGAAATTTTGGCAGAAAGGATGGAACGTGCAAAGAAAAAGGGCACAGTTCTGCTGACCGTCGTCGGCGTGATGCTGGTACTGGCTGTGTTCCTGATCTCGACGCTGGTTCTGACCTCCGCCGCAAACCGCCGATCGTACTACACATACTATGAAACACAGGCGCAGTACGCTGCGCAGGCAGCACTCGACGCAGTCACAAACTCCGCATACAGTAACAAATCGTTCTATGACTGGGTTTCCGAGAAGGTCGTGCTCGGCGAAGACCCGAAGCCGATTACCGTCGATTTCTCCGACACGAGCGGAATCCAGTTCTCGAACAACGGAAATGTCGTAAATTGTACGATCGAGCGTATCCCCGATAACTACGTCTGGGATACCGATACCAGAGCGATCCATGCACAGCGTGCGTGGAAGATCACCGCAACCGCTTCTGTCGGCACCGGCAGAAACCAGGCGGATTACACCGTCTGCAACTACATCTACGAGAACTACCGCGCTCCGGAGGAGGGGCTGAACAGCGGCATTCAGAATACCGCAAGCAGCCGCGTCAATTCCGGTACGGTAGAGGAAGATGATGACAATAAGTTTATTGCCATCGGTACGATCCAGTATAACGGCGGCGCGACAAACGGAAACATGGTCTATTTCGGACCGCAGGTTGCCGGAACCAGCATGCTGCCGTCAGGCAGAGGCAATTATGACGGAGGAGAAAGGGAGCTGAACAACCAGAACGGTGCTGTCGGCAATATCCTTTTCTGCTACGGAATCAAATCGAATGTTCATGTTGTAAACGAATTCCAGCGCAAGGGCGAGACGGCTGTTTATTACGGCAATGTCGTCGGCGGAAATTCGAGTGTTGTGACATGGAGCGCCAATATTGCACCGGCATATGCACCGACTTCATATAATGAGTTGAACCTTGTTTATGTTGACGGCACAATGAATCCGGGCGTAACAAATCTGATTGTCGGAAGAAAAAAGAACGGCACTGATCCCGGCGAAGCAGGCAATTATCCTGTCAATCTGTTTGCGGGCAGTGTCAATACGAAAGAAGCCCAGACGCAGAAATCCGTTGTCGTTTACGGTGACGCATATCTGCTTGACCCGGAATTGGATTCCTACTGGGACGGCTACAACGACAATCTGTCCACGATCGCAGCATTTGTATCGAATAACATCAACAAAGCCAACGTCAATGCAAATATGAATGCAGCAGTCGGCGGCAATATTTACAGCATCAACAAGAGCCTGACCCTCAGCGGAAACAAGAAAAAGCTCGTCATTGACGGCAATGTTGTGTTCGCGAATCCGGGCGGAACCCTGACCATTCAGGGCAATGTAGAGATCAAGGGCAAGGTTATCTGCGCCGGTACAACGAATTACGGCGGTGCAATTACCGGTGCTGCCGCGGAAAGCTACATTGATACCGGTTATGCATATTACAATGCAAACTACCGCAATGCTGTTCCGAAGGGACAGGTAACGTATCAGAAGACCTATCAGGATAAGCATTATACATTTGTATCAGATCAGTGGTTTGACGGCGGTGTCGGCCTGTGGGGTCCTCCTTCGGACGGCGACGGCTACACAAGCAACGGATGGTACACAGTCAGCTATACAACCAGAACGGAAAATGTCACCGAGAACGTAAATTATGACTTCTCCCTGTATCCGTTTGCATATCGCCCCGATGAAATTTTCGAGCGGTATTACCGCTGGGATCTGAAGCAGCCGTCTACTGTCGGCGCTGCGCAGACCGTCGCAAATGCGAAGAATGACAACCTCGTCAAGGAGAGCATCGCCTGCGGACACAACTGGGAAGGCGCAGAGCTCTTGACGGATGTAAACGGCGCTTCCTACTATGTCCCGTATACATTCCCGGTGAATACGGCGCATATTCTGATTGATAAGTATGAGGTCGCAGACCCCGCAGGTGCAGTTGCGGCACTGAATGCAGCAAACTATCCGATTTATGAGACAGAAGCTTCGTTCAAAGCTGCTATGGGAGCAACAGCAGCCGCAAACACGATTACAACCTCCGGCGGCACAGGTGTTACAATCTGCTATCATAAAAATGACGGTACTGCGGACACCAAGCCGGCTGCCGGCGCAAAGCTCGTTACGGAAAGCTGCGTTTTGAATGTAGTATCCGGCACGACAGTCGTGATCGACCCTTCGCAGAGAGCAAATAAGAAGGTTCCGCTGTATATCTATATGACGGGCGGCGGCAGTGCGGACGTTCTGATCAATAACACTGCAAACTATTCGCTCGGAGCGAATCAGCCCACCCCGTATTACAATGACGCTACCGGAACACAGGGTACACTCGCACAGCACGGTGAAGTTGTCATTTTCCTCGATCCTTCAATGGATATGGAGAAAATGTCAATCATGACGACCGGCATGTACGGACGCCTGACCGGCGGAGCCGGCGCAAGTAAGACCGGTGATCTGTATATTGTTCAGAACCCGATCTATCCGGCAGATGCAAACTTCCAGAATCAGGATGACGCGTTTAAGTTTGCATATGAGCTTGTCCCCAATGCAATCCTGCTTGGCATACAGAACAAGAATTATAGCGCAACAAACGGTTTGTTCTGGAATGCTGAGGTGATCATGCCGACTTCCACGCTGACATCCGGAACGATGAATTTCAATAATGCAAGCGTGTATTACCGTGAAGAGTGGAACTCCATTACCCGCGACAACTCTACAGATCAGGCGAATTGTTATCTGGCAGGCGTCGGCGGTTCGATGACGAAACAGATGGGCGCGACCGGCGACCCGAAGGTTGCAGTCGCTTACATCGGCGACTCTCACCGCAAGGTTGAAACCGTGTTCGACTACGACACCAACAGCTCTGACCTCGGTGCAGACAACAAGGACTTCCTGCACAACAACTATCAGGGTGCAAACTAATCGGAAGGAGGAAACAGCATGAAAGCCAAAAAAGGTATGACGCTGATTGAGATTGTTGTCTCAATGGGCGTGTATGCTATCATCGCGCTGCTGGTCGTTCGGATCATGTCGACTGTCAATGCTGTGATGCGCTCAACCAATCAGTTGAACGACCGTCTCTCCTACGAAGCGAAGTTCGCGGATAACGTCCAGACAAACGACGACGCAAGCCATGCATTCGATGTCGTCCGCGTCGATTACGAGATCATCTATGACATCAAAACTGCCGCTGACGGCTCGACAAACGGCAAGCGCATCAACTCCGGCGGCACCGAGCGCGCTGCGTTCGAGTATACCGTCGATGCCGTGAACTCGAATGCACAGATCATCGGCGAAGACCTGCATTCCAATGTCAACTACCGCTTTATGACCTTTAACAAGGTTCCGGTCGCTTCTCCGGAGCGCCCGACTACGCCGTTCAGAGTCGTGCTGAGACCGGTTGCGTACTTCAGCGGCAAATATTCAAAGACTCCCGGAGATACCGGCTATAGTGACAAAATGGAAAAGCAGTTCGATGAGAACATGACGGAAACCGAGCGGACTGCTGCTGTCACAAGCGCTAACGCAGTGATTTCCAAGTTCGATCGAATCACCGCTACCGGCACAAACTTCTCTGACGGAAGCGGCAGCAAGGTCATCATCGACAAGAGCGATGAAGCCAAGAAAATGGCGCTGAATGCCGATTATGAGGTTCTTGTGAATCCGGTTACGGAGGCAGAGGTTCTCGCGGGCGATACCGTCAGCAAGCTGATCTCCTTCACCGCAGTGAAAAACGGCGCAAACTACTCGACAGGCAGTGCAACGTACTATATGTATGTCAAATACGGCTCAGAGGATACCAGTATTGTGTTCTACAATCAGGTCGTGATTGAGTACAACGTCAATACCGGCGCTCTGAACCCGCTGAAGAGTGAGTGATCCAATACGTCCGCCGCAGCGGAGGCCGGGGCTCCGGCTCTCCGCCCGGCGCGGATGAATGAAAGGAGGAAAATCCAGCATGGAGGAGCGAAAGAAAAAGCATAGCGGCTTTACATTGGTCGAGCTGATCATTGTTATGGCGCTGTTTTCCATTATCATGTACAGCGCGGTTCAGCTGATGCAGCCGGTGTCAAAGTATTTCGTTCGCAGCTCGAACTACGAATCCACAACATCGTGTATCGACAACATGAAGCGCGCGATTGAAGGCAACCTCAAGTACGCCGACCGCGTTCGCTGCTATGCAAACTATAAGCCCTATCAGGGCAATGCCCACAGCAGCGAGCCTTCGGATTATGTGCCGACTGATGTGATGATCGAACAGGTCAATATGTTCTGGACGGACTACTTCATGAACAGACAGTACATTGACTACAAGGGCAAGATCTATGTCATGGTGTTCGATAATACCGTCTATGAGCAGAATCCGAAAAGCAACGCATATCCGACGCTCAAATCGTTCTCCGATTCCATGATGAATGCAGGACAGATTTTGCTCTATGAGTTCAATTTCGGCCCGACAGAGGGATTGACTGCCGACCGGACTCCGGCTTATTCTGCAAGCGGTCAGTATGTCGAAAACAACGGCATCGTCGAGTACCGCTCCGATCAGGGCTCCGGCTCTGGCGTGAAGTATAACGCATATTTCTCGAACGGTACCGGCTCCTACGGCACAGGCGATCACCAGTATACCGTGACGCCGTGGTACGTCAACCAGAAAATGTACGGCAACTACGAGTATCAGTTCTCGCTCGGCGATTTCGCAAACGCTTCCACCGCCGACTTTGACCCCTCGAACTGCACCATCAACATCGAGGCCTATGAGCTGAACAGAAGCTCGGACGGTATCGGTCTGATTCTGAATGATTCCAGCAATCACGCAAGTGCTTCGTTCTGCATGAAGAATGTGCTTGACGCGACCAAGAAGTATACCCGGCCGCTGTTTGATTTCAAGCAGATCCGGAATCCCGATACGGCGGCAGAGGCCTATGAGAAGGTCATCATCGAATCCTACAGCGGGCATCCGCTCGGCATCAGCCGGTACAATTCGATCGTGACCAATAACGGTACGACCAACGAGTTCACCAACACGAACGGCTCCAACAAGGTCAGCATTCTCGGTTCTACGGATACCACAGACCTGAGACCCGGTTTCTACTTCATCTTCACAGTTCCGGAAACGACCTACAGCGTAACCTCCGCTGACGGCAGCTACTACTCTGAGTTCCAGACCTATCTGACTGCTGTGGATGCCAAGTATCCGAAGGCAAGCTGATTACAATTGCAAAGAACAAAGGAACGGGCAGCCGGTGTTGCCGGCTGCCCGAATCCCACTCAAAGGGTGCGTAATAATCAGAACCAAATCAACGATGAGTAGAATGAAACTGTTTCCTCCGGCGGGAACATCCGGTTAAGATACCAGTTCGTTAGCTCCTCGCCGAACATCGCACCGATCCAGAGCCCCATGCAGAGATACGGCCCGAATGCGAATTTCGATTCGCCTGTTATTCTCTTGATAATCAGTCCGAAGATTGCAGCAAGAAGAATGCCGATGAATGCCGCGGGCAGCATCGCACGCCAGCCGAGATACAGTCCGGCACATGCCATCAGAATTGTATCGCCAAGCTCAATACCGCGTACTTTTTCACCGGTTTTCTTCTTGATGTAAACACCCACCAGCTCTCCGATCAGCAGGAAGGGAATGCTGATGCACGCTGCTCCGATGAGCCGGTCCTTGACCGAAATGTTATTTTCGGTCAGAAAATGTGAAGGGATCGCCAGCAGCGCGATCAGAATGCTCAGAATGTCATACATATCAAAGGTATCCCAGTCGATCCAGCCGATGCAGACCAGCAGCGATGTGAAAATGCACATCAGCAGGAAATTGACAAAGCATCCGGGATTGATTCCGCCGAACACAATGAAGTTGATGACATAGAGCACACCGTTCAGCGTCTCGCCGATCGGATACCGCACCGAAATCTTTTCCCCGCAGCTATGGCATTGTCCCCGCAGGAACAGCCAGCTGAACACGGGAACCAGATCGCGGATGCGAATTTTCGCGCCGCAGGTCATGCAGTGCGACGACCGCTTGATCAGCGACTCCCCGCGCGGCAGCCGGATGATGACAACATTCAGAAAGCTGCCGATGCAGATTCCGTAGAGGAATACAATCGGAAGGGCAATGAGAAAAAAGAGCGCATCCATTGATTTCCATTCTCTCCAGCCCGTCTGCGCCGCGAGCATTGCGGTGCCCTGAATCATTTGGTACATAACGGTACCTCCTTTATGGTTTGTACTGTTATCTATTTTACCACAGAATGGCATATTTTTCAAGTGTTTTTGGAGGTTGAGTATGAGAAACATCCGAATCGGTGACTACCTCGTTGAGGAGGGTCACATCACACCGGAACAGCTGCAGCAGGTTCTGCAGAGACAGCGCGAATCGACTGACAACAAGAAATTCGGTGAAGTCATCGTTGAGATGGGCTTCATGACCGACATGAAGTTCGCGCAGGCACTCTCTGTGAAGCTGCAGGTGCCGTTCGTCGATCTGAACAGCGTTGAGGTCGACGGCGAAATCGCCCGGAAGGTTCCGCAGGATCTGGCAGAGCGCAACTGCGTCATCGCGATCAATATGACCGGACGCAGACTGACCGTCGCAACCGATGACCCTGTCAACTTCAACATTCTCGAGGATATCAAGGTCAAGACCGGTTACGATACCATCCCGGTTCTTGCAACCAGATCCGCGATCAAGAAGGCGATCGGTAAGGCATATCAGATGTCCGATCTCGGCGACCTCGGTGCCGATACCACACAGGGCGAGATGCTCGAGGACGACGAGTCCAGAGACCGTGTCGAGAGCGCCCCGATCGTGAAACTCGCAACACAGATCATCGAAAATGCGTTCCGTATGGAAGCAACGGATATTCATATTGAGCCGTTTGAAAAGTATACCCAGATCCGTGTCCGTGTCAACGGCGACCTCGTAACCTTGATGAATGTTTCCAGTAATGTGCAGAATCAGCTCGCGACCCGTCTCAAGCTGATCTCCGGCATGAACATCGCAGAAAAGCGTATCCCGCAGGACGGCCGTTTCTCGCAGACAGTCGATAACATCCCGCTCGACGTCCGTGTCTCCTCCCTGCCGATGGTTCACGGCGAGAAGATCGTTATCCGTATCCTCTCCACCGGCGCAATCAAGACGCGCGGCCTGCACGAGCTCGGTATGTCCGATTACAACTACCGCCTGTTCGAGAGCATGATCAAGTGCCCGCACGGCGTTATCCTCGTTACCGGTCCGACCGGTTCCGGTAAATCGACCACCCTGTATGCTGCACTCGGCGCAATCGCAAGACCGGAGGTCAACGTCGTGACGGTTGAGGACCCGGTTGAAAAGCAGATGGACGGCATCAACCAGTGCCAGATCAACGTGAAATCCGGTATGACCTTCCCGGCAGCCCTGCGTTCCATTCTCCGTCAGGACCCGGACGTCATCATGATCGGTGAGATGCGTGACGGCGAGACCGCCGAAATCGGCATCCGCGCCGCTATCACCGGCCACCTCGTGCTCTCCACGCTCCATACGAACGACGCCGCTTCGACGATCGTCCGTCTCGTGGATATGGGCATCCCGGCATACATGGTCGCTTCCTCTCTGATCGGCGTTGTGGCACAGCGTCTCGTTAAGGTTCTTTGCCCGAGCTGCCGCAAGCAGAGAATGTCTACGCCGGAGGAGAATGATCTGATGCATATTGACCATTCTGTTCCGATTTATGATGCAGTCGGCTGCAATGAGTGCGGCGGCGGCTACCGCGGCCGTACCGCAATTCATGAGATCATCCACTGCTCCGGCAATATCTCAACCCTGATCGCAAACGGCGCCAGCACCGAGGAGCTCGAGCGCACTGCCCGTGCAAACGGTACCAAGCTGCTGCGTGACAATGTCGCAGACCTCGTTCAGCAGGGCGTAACCAGTATGGACGAGCTGGTTCGTGTTACATACGCTGTCTGATTATCAAATAACGGAGGAATAATGATATGCCTTTTATCGACATTAACAAAATTCTGAATGATGTGCGTTCGATCGGCTGCTCCGACCTGCACTTCACCTACGGCATCTGCCCGGTTGTCCGTCTGCACGGCCAGCTGCGTAAGATGAGCAGCTACCCGGAAATGACCGACGAGATGATCGCAGAAATCGTCGAGCAGATGACAAACGAAATGCAGCGTGCAAACGTCAGACAGCGCATTGATACGGACTTTTCGTTCGTCACGCCCGCCGGCTTCCGTCACCGCTGCAACATCTTCCATCAGCGCGACCATATGGCAATCGCCATCCGTCTGCTGCGCAATGATATCCCGACACTGGACGACCTGTTCATGCCGCCTGTCATGGCAGAATTTGCGATGCGTCCCCGCGGACTCGTGCTCATCACCGGCCCGACCGGTTCCGGTAAGTCCACAACGCTCGCCGGCATGATCGACTATGTCAACACGAACAAGAGTGCCCACGTTATCACCATTGAGGACCCGATCGAGTATGTCCATGAGCACAAGCGCTGCATGGTCAACCAGAGAGAGGTCGGCGCCGATGTCGGCAGCTTCGCGCTGGCGCTGAGAGCAGCGCTCCGTGAAGACCCGGACGTCATCCTCGTCGGAGAAATGCGTGACTTTGAGACGATTCAGGCTGCAATCACCGCTGCTGAAACCGGTCACCTTGTTTTCTCGACCCTGCATACGACCTCGGCACCGGATACGATCAACCGTATCATCGACGTGTACCCGGAGCATCAGCAGGTTCAGATCCGTACACAGCTCGCAAACGTCCTCGTCGGCGTCGTATCGCAGACGCTGCTCCCGCTGAAGAACGGCAACGGCCGTATCGCGGCAATGGAGATTCTGAATGTTACCGACGCTGTCTCGGCTATGATCCGTGAAGGTAAGATTCACCTGATCCTGTCCTCGATTCAGGCAGGTAAGGCGCACGGCATGATGTGCCTCGACCAGGAGCTTGCGCGTCTGGTCAAGAACAACACCGTCAACGAGATCGACGCGCTGGAGAAGTGCCAGGACAAGACGGAGTTCTACCGTTACCTGACCGCGCTCGGCGGACAGTCTGTCATCACCCGCGACGGCGTAATCGGCTAATGATAAAACAGACCGCGCACCGGATGATTTCCGGTGCGCGGTTTTTGTTTTCTCAGGAGAGCTTTTCAATAAGCAGTTTTTTGATTGATACATTGGCGCCGGTATTGCCCAGTCCGCCGGCATTAATCCCGAAAAACACATTGTCATCAGTCGGCTCTGTCATAATAAATGTGAAATTGACCGTTGTGTAAAGCTCCTGCTGTGTCAGAGTCAGCGGTTCTTCCAGATATGTCGTATAATCATCGCCGTTATGCTGGAATACATAATACCCCTTGTGCTTGGTATGGTCGTATCCGGTTAATACATAATTATTGGTCTGGATATAATACTCGAAGGAAACATGATACTTTGACCCCTGCTCCAGCCTCAGACCCTCATACTTCGCCTGAATCGACCACGGATCCGAACCGGTATCCGTCACATCAATATAAAGGTCATAGTCTTGCTCCTCATCGCCCAGATAGACTTCAGCCTCGGCGCCGGCATCCTGATCAATCCAAACATTCCATTTCTCGCTCTGCTCCGCATAGGAGTCCGCCAGTACGACCGGTGTTTCATATGCCGGATTTTCTGTCCATGGTTTTCCGCGATAGTACACATTCCCGTTTTCATCGGTCATGTTGTCACCGTCCGCCTTCAGTGTATAGGTATAATCCTTCGATGCTGTGACATAATTCGTACTCCGGAAAGCGATGCTTCCTTTCGGATCGAGTGTCAAACGGCTGCCGCTGATGCTGTAGGTTCCGTCCTCCATCACTTCCCACACATTCTGATATGTAATTGCTTGACCGTAGGGCGTATAGGCTTGGGCACGATACATTCCGCCGGAAAAATGATAGATCCAATAAAACTGTCCTTCGTATTCGTCTTCATCGCTGCGATAATAATATTCTGCCAGATCGAGCTCCTGCTTGCTGCTTCTGCTGCTTGATTTTTTTGCGCAGCCCGCCAGAGAGAGCAGTATTCCGAATGCTAAAAAGCATATAAACAATCTTTTTCGCATATTGTTCTCCTCACCCGAATTATCGGTTTCCTCGTTTTCAGCTTTCCTCGCGAATCTGAATATTTGCCTCACGAAGCTGCTGCTCCGTGACGACAGACGGTGCGCCGAGCAGAAGATCCTGTGCATTGCCGTTCAGCGGGAAGGCAATGACATTGCGGATCGTCTCGGTATCGGCGAGCAGCATGATCATGCGGTCGATGCCGGGCGCCATGCCGGCATGCGGCGGTGCGCCGTACTGGAAGGCGGTATACAGCGCGGAGAACCGTGCGGCGAGCTCCTCCTCGGTGTATCCCGCAAGCGCAAAGGCCTTCTTCATGATCTCAACGCTGTGATTCCGGACAGCGCCGGACGCGAGCTCGATGCCGTTGCAGACCAGATCGTACTGATAGGCCAGAATCTCCAGCGGGTCCTGATTCTCCAGCGCCTCCAGACCGCCCTGCGGCATGGAGAACGGGTTGTGCGTGAAGTCGAGCTTGTGGGTCTCCTCGTTGATCTCGTACATCGGGAAATCGACAACAAAGCAGAAGCGGAAGGCATTTTCCTCGATCAGGTTCAGCCGCTCGCCGAGCCATGTGCGAATCTGGCCGGCGTAGCTGTCCACAGTGCCCTTCTTGTCAGAGATGAAGAACACGGTCTCGCCGTCCCTGATGCCGGAGATCTGCCGGATCTCCTCACGCTGTGCATCGCTGAGGAACTTGTCGATCGGGCCCTTGAAATTCGCCTGACCCTCGACAGCGGTCAGATAGCCGAGCCCCTTCATGCCGATCGAGGTCGCGAATTTCAGCGAATCCTCAAAGAATTTCTTGGAGCAGCCTGCGCAGTCCGCGACAATGCCGCGAACCGGCTTGCCCTTGAAGATCGGGAAATCGACATTTGCAAAGAAATCCGTCAGGTCGATGATCTGAAGCGGGTTGCGCAGGTCGGGCTTATCCGTGCCGTATTTCATCATCGAATCGCGGTAGGTGATGCGCTCGAACGGCGCCTCGGAGATCACGGAATCCGGCTTGAACTGTTTGAAGGTCTCGGAGATGACCTCCTGACAGACCGCCAGAACCTCGTCCTGCGTTGCGAATGCCATTTCAAAATCGAGCTGATAGAACTCGCCCGGAGAGCGATCCTGCCGCGCATCCTCATCGCGGAAGCAGGGCGCGATCTGATAATACTTGTTGAAGCCGGAGACCATGAGAAGCTGCTTGAACTGCTGCGGCGCCTGCGGCAGCGCATAGAACTTGCCCTTGTGCTTTCTGCTCGGCACGAGGAAGTCGCGCGCGCCCTCCGGCGAGGAGGCCGTCAGGATCGGCGTCTGGATATCGAGGAAGCCCAGCTCCTCCATCTTCCGGCGCAGGAAGGTGATGACCTTCGAGCGGAGAATGATGTTTTCGTGAATTTTCGGGTTTCTGAGGTCGAGGTAGCGGTACTTCAGGCGCACCTCCTCGCGGGTATCGAGCGACTCTGCCGGGATAAACGGCAGCATGGACTTCGACGGCCCGAGCAGCTCCATTTCCTTCACGAGCACCTCAACCAGACCGGTTTCGAGCTTCGGGTCAACGGTTTCGGCGTCGCGCTCGACGACCTCGCCGGTGACGGAGATCACGCTCTCTCTGCCGATGCCTTTCAGCATCTCGTCGTCATGAAAGACGACCTGCGTGATGCCGGTTTCGTCGCGCAGCGCAAGGAACAGCACGCCGCCGTGGTCGCGGATGGTGTCAACCCAGCCCGCAAGCGAGACGGTCTGCCCGATGTGCTCCGGCCGCAGCGCATTGCACATAACTGTACGGTACATAAAAAATCCTCCTGTAAAAATAAAAACGCCCCAAAGCTGCCTGCTGATTCAGACTGCTTCGGGACGAGCGTTTCATAGCATGAAAACCCGCGGTGCCACCCGATTTAACCGGCGCATTTTGCAGATCCGGTTCACTTTTTTGGGGCATTTGGTAAGTTCCGCGCAGGGCTCTGCGCGCGGGAGTGTTGCCGCTGCTGCTACTTTCCGTGACGCGCTTTCAGCCTTACGGCGCTGTCTCTCTGGCCGGATTTCCGTGGAGCGCGGGTCTCCTGCACTTATTTTATTCGATTTTGCGTGATTTGTCAAGAGCGGCGGGCGGCGATTTCCGGGCTATCCGGAATTTTTCCGCTTTTCACAAAATCCCCCTTGACAACATAGAAATTCTATGTTATAATGATAGGAAGATGTCCGGAAGGAACATCTGAAATCCCGCAAAAATATGATACTGAGGAGGAACCAATCATGGAACTGAAGGGCTCAAGAACAGAAGCGAATCTGATGGCAGCATTTGCAGGAGAATCGCAGGCGCGCAATAAGTACACCTATTTTGCATCGAAGGCGCGCAAGGAAGGCTATGTGCAGATTGCTGAGATCTTCGAGGAAACCGCAAACAATGAAAAGGAGCACGCAAAGCTCTGGTTCAAGGAGCTGAACGGCGGCGAGATTCCGGATACGATCGCGAACCTGACGGCGGCTGCCGAGGGCGAGAATTACGAGTGGACAGACATGTATGTGGAGTTCGCGAAGGTCGCGCGCGAGGAGGGCTTTACGAGAATCGCGGCGCTCTTTGAGATGGTCGGCAAGATCGAGAAGGTACACGAGGAGCGCTACCGCAAGCTGCTGAAGAATGTGCAGGAGGGGCTGGTCTTCTCCAGAGACGGCGATATGATCTGGGAGTGCTCGAACTGCGGTCACATTGTCATCGGCAAGAAGGCGCCGGCAGTATGTCCGGTCTGCAAGCATCCGCAGGCATATTTCAAGCTCCGCGCAGAAAATTTCTGATTCCGCATGAAAAGGGGAGAGAATGCAGGTTCTCTCCCCTCTGTTTGTCGATAAAGATGTATCTCCGATGAATTGATAATGGGGCTCTCCTCGCGTTGCTGTGTCAGATTTGCTGCGCAAACATCGAGCCCCATACCCTGTTTATTAGGGTATTCCTTTTAGAATCCCATTACAAGTGAAATGTGCGTATGTTCGTATTTTTTATATTATTTCTCATATTGGGATTCTTAATGGGCAATGCCTCTTAAGCGAGGCATGGAGCGGAGCTCCATGATAGATCATCGCGCAGCGATACCTTATTATTGCTCACAGCGCAGAGAACACCTCTCCGATCTTTGAATGCAGCACAAAGTCTGCGCGGGCGTCGAGCGGCGTCTCATCGCGGTTGACGAGTGCCAGCGTATCCCCGCGGAAATAATGAATCAGCCCCGCCGCCGGATACACCGCGAGCGACGTTCCGCCGATAATCATCATATCCGCCTCGCGGATGCAGCGCACCGCCTCCTCCATGATATCCTGATCGAGCCCCTCCTCATAGAGCACAACATCCGGCTTGATCAGTCCGCCGCAGGCATCGCAGCGCGGAAGCCCCCTGCTGTCCCGGACCGCCGCAACACCGTGAAATTTCCCGCAGTCCATGCAGTAATTGCGGAGCACACTGCCGTGCAGCTCGAGCACCTTTTTGCTGCCCGCCGCCTGATGCAGCCCGTCAATATTCTGTGTGATGACTGCATTCAGCTTGCCCTGCTGCTCCCATTCTGCGAGCTTTTTGTGTGCGGCATTCGGCTTAGCGTCGTGGCTGAGCAGCTTGTCGCGGTAGAATTTGTAGAATTCCTCGGTGTGCCGCAGGAAAAAGCTGTGGCTGAGGATGGTCTCGGGCGGGTAGTCATACTTCTGATGATACAGCCCGTCCACGCTCCGGAAATCCGGAATGCCGCTCTCGGTCGAGACGCCCGCCCCGCCGAAGAATACGACGGTTTTTGCCTTTTCCACTGCCTCCCGCAGCTGTTCGGTTGTCGCTGTCATAATAAAACCTCCTTCATTGATATGATTGATATGATCGTACCGTTCTATCACGGCATTTCGCGCAGATTCATCAGATCATGCCGGATCATTTCCATGCAGACCAGAGCCTCATCCGTTCTGCCGCTGCCGAGCAAGGCCGTCAGGCTGTCGGCATGATACCGCATTCTCCCGCTCGCAAACGCGGTCAGCAATGCGTATAAATGCGGAAAAGCCTCCCGCTGCTGCTCCGTAAAGGGGCGGATGCTGCCGTATCCGCTGAGAAATGCCGCGAGAATGTTCTGCTCGCGCTCCGGCGTATCCGCCTCGGCATAATCCATGAGCGTCGCCTCAAAAACCGCCTGCATCACCGCATCATAATACAGCACATTGTCGCCGCTGTTGTTGAAGTCAAAGACGCCGAGGCGCCCGTCTGCCGTTTCATACAGATTACAAAGGCTGATATCTCCCTGCACGGCAAAGCGGGATGCATCCCGGAAAACGGCGGCATGCTGCATCCGCTCGGCGGCAAGTGCTTCGATCTCATCATACAGCTCCGGTGCGATTTTCCGGAGCTGTTCTTTGTTTTCCGAAAAAGCGGACACATCAAACAGATCATTCCGGCTGAGCGGGTCAAAGAGCGTATTGAGATGGAGCTGCGCGCCGTTCTGCTCGGAGAGATCGTGCATCCGGGCGAGCAGCTCGCCGGTCATCCGGGCAGTCCGGCAGTCCACGGCCTTGACCTCGCCCTCGCAGAAATCCTCCGCCGTGACAGTCACATCATAGCCGTGCAGGCTGTATGCCGCTGCATAGCGCACGCCGCTGGTATACTGATACGGCGTTTCGATGCCGCCCTGTCGGAGCATTTCGGCGAAGCGGCACTGTGCCTCGATACTCTGCGCGGATATGCCGGGCTCGGATTTGAACCGGAGCACCACCGGCGGACGCGCCCGGAACACCGCCTTGACAATCAGCCGCACATCCCGGCGCTTCGGGTCATGATCCGGGTAATCATAGCGCTGCAATTCGCAGAAATCCGCTGCATCCTCCGGAATCTGAAATGCATGCAGAACCGTTCTGATCTCCGCTAATGTGATCTGAAGCACCGCACCCTCACCTCATTCTGACCGGAACCGTCCGGTTCAGGGTCAGGGAATACAGGCAGCACGCCCTGACCGGTTTCTGCATCACCAGCCGCAGCGCCTCGGCATAGAGGTGAATCTGCTCGGTGTAATGCTCCAGCAGCTCCTCCGGCGCCCGTACCCGGTCGGTTTTGTAATCAACGAGCACCAGCCCGTCCTCCTCCTCAAAGACCAGATCCATAATGCCGATCAGCATGCCCTCCGTGCCGGCATATTCCGCGCCGAGCCCTGCGAGCGTGCCGCTGAGGTGCAGGTCGCTGAGCCGGACGGTGAATTTCTGCTCCCGCCAGATCTGCTTTGCATTGCGGATCCGCTCATACAGCTCCGATGCGAAAAAGTCGGAGATACGGCTTTTTGCGACGGCCTCCGCCTGCTTTGCGGTCAGCCTGCCCAGTGTACGGAGCCGCACGACCTCTGCCTGCACATCCGATGCGGCCGCCGCAAAGTCGGCATACTGCAAAAAGGTGTGGACGGCAGTGCCGCGCTCGGCGCCGGAGAGCCCGTGCTTTTCGCGCATGAACAGCGGCTTGCGCAGCGGCGCGGAGAAATCCTCCGCCTTTGCAAGCTCCGAAACGCCGTATTTTGCGGTCAGCCCCGCCTCGCGGCTTTCATACCGCCACGCGCACTGTTCCTTCAGCAGCGCCGTCAGCGCGGGGTCGGCAGCAGCCTCCGCCGCCTCGGCAGTCTCCTCGGCTTCAGTTTCTGCCGCATCCTCCTGCGCGATGCGGTCAACCCGCACCGAAAGGAGCTTCTGCGCTGCATCGCTGCCGCATTCGAGATCAAATTCCCGCCGCAGCGCCTCGCAGCCGGGGTTCCGGATCAGCACCGCGGTCATCCAGTCGCGCATGCAGCCGATGCTCCCCGTCAGGGCGTCATCCTGTCCGCCGAAGGCATCCTGCTCCGCAGCAAATGCCGCAAGATTGTTCGCATAATTTGCGCTGTGCCGGATCGGCAGAATCAGGTGCTCTCGTGCTCTGGTCAGCGCGACATAGAGCAGCCGCAGCTCCTCACTGCGCATTTCGGCGTCATTGCGCTGAAAAATCGCCAGATACGGCAGGCTCATGCCGCGGGTCAGCGTCTCGGGGTCATGCAGCCGGAAGCCGATGCCGAGCTCCGCATGAAATTGCAGTGTCTCGCTGCTGTCCTTGCCCGAAAAGCGGCTGTCCGAACAGCAGAGAATCACAAACGGCGCTTCGAGCCCCTTTGAGCCGTGAATCGTCTTGATCTGCACAACATTCTCGGTTCCGGCAGGCACGCCGCCGCCCTGCAAATCCTGATCGCGCTCCAGCATCGTATCCACATAGCGCAGAAATGCCGAGAGCCCGCCGCTGCTGATTTCCTCAAATTTTTTCGCGTGAGCGATCAGCGCGCGGAGATTGGCCTTTTTCTGCTCGCCGCCCTCCGTCATCTGCATCATGCCGAGGAAATCGGTCTGCTGATACACGCGCCGGATGAGCTGCTCCGGTGTTTCCATCGCTGAATACAGCCGCATGGATTCAAGAAATCCGCAGAAGCTCCTGCATTTTCCGATGAGCGCGGGCTCTGCGCCGGTCTCCCCGTCATCCGCATCGGCAAGGAGCTTCTGCACGGACTGAAACAGGCTGCGCTTCCGGTCATAGATGCGGACGGCGGTCAGCTCGTCGAGCGTGAAGCCGATCATCGGCGAAAGCATCGCCGCCGCTGCGGAGATATCGAGCAGCGGGTTGTCGATTGCCCGGAGAATATCCAGCAGCAGCATGATTTCCGGCGATTGCAGATAGCTGCTCCGTTCGATCCGGCAGACCGGGATGCCGAGCGCCGTCAGCGCCGCAGCATATTCCGGCACATGGGTCTTATTGCGGAAGAGCAGCAGAAAATCCTTCGGCGCACAGGGGCGCAGCGTGCCGTCCTTGTCCCGGACGGGCGTCCCGCGGTTCAGGTGTTCGGCAATCCGCGCAGCGACCGCTTTTGCCTCATCCGCGGGCTTTTCGAGCAGCATCAGCTCGACCGGGCGCTCTGCCTCCGGGTACTCGGCGCCGCGCACCAGCGCCTGCGTTCCGTCATAGGAGATTTCCCCGACCTGCTCCGTCATCAGCGCAGAGAAGATCTGATTGACAAAATCGACAACCTCGCCGGCGCTGCGGAAATTGCGGTTCAGGTGAATCACGGTGTTTTCGCTGAGCTGCGGCGACCGGTACAGCGCACTCTCGCGCATGGCGCGGTAAAAATTGTTCGGGTTTGCATTGCGGAAGCGGTAAATGCACTGCTTGCTGTCGCCGACAAAAAACAGATTGCTGCCGTAATGCGCGGCATCGCCCCCGCGTGAGAGCATCCGGAAGATCAGATCCTGCAAATTGTCGGCATCCTGAAATTCGTCGATCATGATGCACTCATACTGCTGCGAAAGCTGCCCGGCAAGCGGCGTTTTGCGGATGCTGCCGTCGGGGCGCTTTTCCGCGAGCAGAGAAAGCGTCAGCGTCATGACATCTCCGAAGCCCAGCGCATTGCGCTCCTGCTTCATCGCAAACAGCGTCTCCGAGAACTGCGCCGTCAGCCGCGCAAGGCTGCGCAGAATCGCGCCGTGACGGGCAAAATCGGAATCGGAAAGGCGCAGTGCCGCCGTCCATTTCGACCGCAGCGCATCCCGGCATGCCTTTCCTCTGTCACGCAGCGCCTTGACCTTTGCCCACTGTGCCGCATCGACCTTTTTTCCGGGCGGCCGGAGCGAGCTGCCGCGCTTTGCACCGATCAGTTCGGAAAGCCGCGTAAAATCGCCCTCACTGAGCACATCCTTCAGCCCGGCTGCTTCGGTGTATTCATCCCACAAAACCGCAAACTGCTTTTCCGCCGGAAGCTCCCGGCACAGCGCGACGGCCTTGTCATAGTACCGGATGATCTCATCGAGCTCTGCACCGATCGCCTCCGCCGCGATCTGCCGCATGCTGCCGGTTTCATACTGCTCTGCGGCCTCGGTCAGCAGCGATGCGCCGAAGGGCGTCTGCTCGGTCAGCGTATAGACCGACCGGAGCAGCGCCTCAAGCGGGCGGTCATCCGCCGTGCAGAAGGCATCGAACAGGAGCTTCTGCTCTGCCCGGATCTCCGGGTTTTCCTCCGCATCGGCGCTGAGCTGCTCCAGCACCGCAGCAGCGGCAGCGCCCGCGAGCGTTTTTTCCTCCGCGTCGTCCATCATCCGGAAGCTCGCGGAGATATCGAGCGCCGCAAACTGCTCCCGCAGCAGCGCAATACAAAAGCTGTGGATTGTCGAAATGCTGGCGCTTTGCAGCATGGTCTGCTGCCGGCGGAGCCACGGGTCATCGGGCGCATCGAGCAGGCGCTCCGTCAGACTGCGGCTCAGCCTTGCGCGCAGCTCGCCTGCCGCGTCATTGGTAAAGGTCGCGACGATCATGCGCTCTGCCGGGCAGGGGTGCTCGGAATCGGACAGCAGGCGGATCAGCCGCTCGACCAGAACCGAGGTCTTGCCGCTGCCTGCCGCCGCGCTGACGACCAGTGATGCGCCCCGCGCTTCGATCGCAGCCTCCTGCTCAGGTGTCCATCTGCTCATCGGTCTCCGCCTCCCTTTCTCCGTTCATGATCGCCTTCATGGCCGCCTCAGCCTCTTTCTCCTTCACCGGAAGCCGGAAGCAGCCGGTATCCTGCTCGGTCACGCCGCACAGGGTATGATAGTCACAGTATGCACAGGCATCGGCATAGAACATGCTGCCCGCCTGCTTTTTCTTCATCGGGCGCGGCGCGACATCACCCGCCGCAAGCTGCTCTGCGGTCTCCCGCACGATTTCCTCGACATGGCTCCGGAGCCGCGTGAGCTGCTGAGCCGTAAAGACCTGCGAATCGGCCGTCAGCGCGGGCTGATCGCTGCCGGTGTCGCCCTCTGCGAGCCGCACCGGAATATAGACGCCCGCGATGCTTTCCTCCATTTTCGAGAGGATTCCGCGGTCATAGAGCACCGTTCCGCTCATGCGGAAATAGCGGCTGACATATTCCGCGACCGGCTCGGGATCGCCGCGGTCCCGGCTTTTCGGCATGCCGGAGGGCATGTAAAGCACACCCGCCGGTGCTGCATCCGGATAATAGGTATTGTCATCGAGCAGCGCAAACAGGTAGAGGAGCATCTGCAAATTCAGCCCGTAATAGATATCGCCGAGGAAAAATTCCTTCGCGCCGGTCTTGTAATCGACAATGCGCAGGTAGCGTCTGCCGTCCTGCTCGGTCAGATCAACGCGGTCGATCTTGCCGTTCAGGTAGAGCGCGATGCCGTCGGGGAGCTGCAAGCGGAAGGGCGCGGTGCCCTGCTCCTCCCCGACTGTTCCGATGACGAGCTCGCAGGCATCCGGGCGGAACTGCGACTGCCGCATTTCATCCTGCGTATGCAGCAGCAGGGCGGTCATGCGGCCGGTCATCCGCGAAAGCTGCTGCAAGAAGCGTGCCGGTCTGCCGCTGCCGCCGCCGAGCTCATTTTGCAGGAAATCATCGGCACAGCGCTGTGCATGTGCCTTGAGATCGGCCGCAGTCATCGCAAGAAATTCCTCGCGGTCCGGGTGCTCAATAAACAGGCGCTCCATGCAGTAATGCACGAGATTTCCGCCGGAGAGCGGATCGAGATTTTTCTTTCTGCGCGGCAGCAGCCTGAGATTATTGTGGCAGAAGCCCATAAACGGGCATTTGACCGCGTTTTCGATCTGTGTCGCGGACATGGTAAGGCGGTCACCGGTCAGGCGGCGCATCAGCGCCTTGCTGCGAATGCGGAGCCGCTCCGGGTCGGCGGACTGCCGCAGCCCCTGAAGCCGCTTTGCCTCCTCGGGGATCTCCTCCAGCATGGCGCGCACCGATGCCCGCTCCCTCGGCGAAACGGTATAATCCTGCACAAAGCTGTAATATGCCGCCGCCTTTGTGGAGACATAAAATGCAGTGCCCATGCTGTCGGCAAATTCGGTCCGGATGCCGGGCAGCAGCTTCCGGATGTCCTCGGTCAGCGAGGACGGCACCATGCGTTCGCCGCTTTCGCCCGCGAGCGCATAGCTGAGCCGGAGCTGCTCTGACGGCGCAGAGAGCGTTTTATAGACGATCAGCCGTTCATCGGCGCAGAGATCGCGCACCGAACGGGACAGCGCCACGCCGCATTCCTCCAGCAGTGCGCGCTCCTGCTCGGTGAAAAAGCCGCTCTGCTGAATATCCGCGGGGAACTGCCCGTCATTGACACCGAGGACAAACACGACCTTCGGCGCATTGTACCGCGCAGCCGCCGCACTCTGCACCGTCACGGCATCGAGCGTCTGCGGCGGAACGGGAATCTGATTGGAGCGCAGAACCGCCGTCATCAGCTCGGAAAGCTGCTGCGGGGTCAGCGGGGTGTCGGTCAGCGCCTCATGGAGCGCGTCGAGCAGCTCGGTAAACCGGTTCCAGAGCCGGCGCAGCGCCCTTCCGCCCTCTACATCCCCCTGCTCATTCAGATGCGACGCGAGCCCGCCGACGCGCATCGGCACACCGGTCTCGTCCATGCAGCGGTACAGTGCTTCGCAGAGCTCCGCGCCCGTGACGCCCTCTCTGCGTGCCGATCTCCGCATCCGCAGAATTGCCGGCATCAGCTTCATGCGGATGCTCTCCGCCCGTGCATCGGGGTCGGTCTCCTTTGCAAAGATATGCTCCCACTGCTCGCCCTCGATATCCCAGATATAGGCATAATTTTCCAGAAATGCCGCCTCTGCGGGGTGCAGCGGGCTGAGCTGCGTTTTCAGCAGCAGCAGAATCTGCTCGGTCGCCGTCCGCTGCATCAGCGAAAGCAGACAGAGCGGCAGCTTCATGACCGCCGTATGCAGCACGGAACGCCGCAGATCCATGAAAAACGGAATCTGATAGCGCTGAAATGCCGCCTCCAGCAGAGAGCCGTACTGCGCCGGATCGTGCATCACGACCATGATATCGGCGCAGCGCATCCCGCCCTGCATGAGCCTGCGAATCTGCGCGGCGGTGTACTCCGCTTCGAGCGTCACATCGCGCGCCTCGGTCAGCGTGACCGCCGGAACGCCCTCATACTGCGGCTGCACCTGCGTAAACAGATACCGGCTCAGATGCGCAAGGGACGGGTCGTGGAACCGGTGCTGCTCAGAGCAGAGCACGGTTTCTGTTTCGAGGTTCTGCTCCTTTGCCATGCGCCGCAGCCGCCTTGTGGTCTGGTTGACCGCGTCAAAACGGGTGTAGTCCGGCGCATCGGGGTCATCGGTGCGCAGGGCGATCCAGACCTCCGCGGCGTCCCGCAGCATGATCTCCAGCATCGCGTACTGGTCGCCGGTAAAGGATTCAAATTCATCGAGAAAGATATGGGCGCCCTTCAGGTAGCCGGAGGCATCGGCGGCGGCTGCGGCATTCATCGGGTCGCAGAGCACATCGCGCAGGCCGCGGCGTTCGAGCTCTGAGAGATAATCCGCGTAAATCCGCGCAATATCATAGAGCTTCTCCGCGAGTACACCCTCGGTTCCGGCAGAGGCCTGAAGGAGCTGCTCGGGGGTGCTGCCGGACTGCATCAGCTCGGAAAGCTGGGCGGTCATTTGTGCGAGGAAGGCGGGCTTTTCCGCCTGTCTGCCGTAAAAGCGGAGGGCATGCCCCTGCGAGAGCTGCGCGAGCAGGCGGTGCAGGATGACGGTTTTCGTCACATCGTCCGCGGCATCGCGCGGCGACTCGGAGAATGCCTCAAGAAGCTCGGCGGTCAGGCTGCGGAAGCTGCCTGTGCGGATGCGGTTGAAGCCGGCGGCGCCGAGTACGCCGTAGAGCTTGGTATCATAGGTAAAGGCGAACTGCTCCGGCACGAAGGTACGGATCCCGGTGCCGGGAGCGGCGGAGGATTGAATCTGCCGGATCAGGAGGGCGGATTTTCCGCAGCCCGCCCCGCCGATTATCAGATGCAGCATCGGAGGATTCCTCATTTCTGTGATTTTGGATACGGATGATTCTGATACTATTATATCACAGAGAGTGCAGTGATTGCAAGCACAATTTGCGCGGCGGGCGGGGAGCCCCCGCTGGCGATTTGGCTTCGGCCGGCAGTGCCGGCTTCCATTTTGGCTTCGCGGGTTTCTTTGCATATCCACCCAATATTATTTAGGACGCAGCACAGGAGTGTGCTGCCCATTTGGTTCATGCTCCCATAATTCACATATGGGTACTGCCGGCTGCACGCCCAAGCGTGCCAAAATATTCGGCTGAGATAAAATACCCCGCTTATCTCATTATGGTGCGAAGCGAATCGCCAGCGCGGGCTCCGCGCCCGCCCGCCCGGAAAATTTTGTCTGAATGGTTGCAATCCGGGAAAAAATGTGTTATACTGATAATGTATGAATTATGACGGTACCGGCACCGCAGCCGGAGCCGGAAACAGGAGGGAAAATCTGCGTGATCTCTGAATTGCTGCAAAATGGCTGGCATGCGCTCTCTAACGTCATGCAGTCTATCGGTATCGTCGATTTCCTCGATATCGCCCTGCTGACCTACCTCGTCTTTACCGTCTTCCGCTTCGTCCGCGAAACCCGCGCCGGGCAGCTCATGAAGGGCATCGCCCTCCTCGTCGCCTTCTACTTCTTCAGCAGCATCATCGGCCTCAAGGCGCTGAATTTCATCACCGTGAAGGTGCTCAATGCCGGCCTTATCGCCGTCATCGTGCTGTTCCAGCCGGAGCTGCGGCGCGCGCTCGAAAAATTCGGACAGACAACCTCCAAGCTGCCGCGCTTTGCGCTCGGCGAGAGCGAGGAGGTCAGCGATAAATGGAAAACCGCCATCCCGATCATCTGCGAATCGGCGGAACAACTCTCGAAAACCACAACCGGCGCGCTCATCGTCATCGAGCGCAGCACCAAGCTCGGCGAGCAGATTCTCAACGGCACCGTCATGAAGGCGATTCCGAGCACCGAGCTCTTCGGCAATATCTTCTACAACAAGACCCCGCTCCACGACGGCGCGGTGATTATGCGCGACGGCATCATCTGGGCTGCGGCATGCTTTCTGCCGAAGCCGCAGAAGGAGGAGCTGATCGACAAGCACCTCGGCTCGCGGCACCGTGCCGCGATCGGCATGAGCGAGAACTCCGATGCGCTCGTCATTGTGGTCTCGGAGGAGACCGGCCAGATCTCCGTCGCACAGGACGGCGTTCTGACAAGAAATTATACGAAAAATTCGCTGGAGCGCCTTTTGCAGCTCACGCTTCTTCCGCAGGACAAGGATGCCGGCGGCATTCTCTCATTCCGGCGCAGGCGCAAGCCCGCTTCCGGTCAGGTGAATTCCTCCGCAGAGCGGAAGGCGCCCGCTGTCCGCAAACCGGCTCAGCCTCCGGCGAAGCGCCCCGCACAGACGGATGCGCAGAGGAAGGAGGGCTCCGATGCAGACAAATAAACCCGCAAAGCCGGGCGCAGCACCGGCCGCAAAAGCACGCTCCTCCTTCAAAATCCCGCTGCCGAAGCTGCATAAGCCGACCCGCACCGATCTGATTCTGCTGATTCTGTCCTTTCTGGCGGCATTCTTCATCTGGGTCTATATCGCATCACAGATCAGCCCGAATTACGAGGTTTCGATCTCCGGTGTGCCGGTCGTGGTTGATATCTCCGGCTCAAAGGCGGAGGGCTACGGGCTCAGCGTGATCTCCTATGAAAACGAGGGCAAGCTCAAGGTCAACTGCACGATCAAGGGCAACCGTACCGTCATCGGCGGCCTGAGCAGGGGAGATGTCGTCGCGTATGTCGATTTTGATTCGACTGTGACCGATACCATCGGCACGCAGACGCTACCGATCCGGCTGCGCAGCGTAAACGGACGGGATTTCGGAGAGTATAAGCTCTCGAAGTCCACGGTCGAGGTCACAATGGACCAGTACGAGACACGGAGTATTCCGGTCAATGAGCTGCGCTGTCCGAATCTGACCTACGGCAAGGATGTTGTCGTCAATGCCGACGAGATCGAGTATGAGCCGTCAATGGTCACGATCACCGGGCCGAGCACGCAGGTCTCCAATATCGACCACATCCGCGTGACGATCGACGACGCCGAGGAGCTCTCGCAGAGGAAAACCTACACCAGCACAGACTGGGAGCTGATCGGCGAAAGGGACGAAATCATATCCGATTCCGCTTCGACCTTCAATATTCAGGCGACGAGCTTTGCCGTCACCATGCCGGTTTATTACACCAAGACGCTTCCGGTCACGATCGCGCTCGATAATGTCCCCGCCAACCTTGAAAAATCCACGGTGCTGAAGCGGATCCGGCTCAATTCCGACTTCACGCTGCCGGGCTACGGCGACGATGACAGCAATCTCATGATCACGATTGAGACCAGCGATCCGGCAAACAAGGCGATTCTCGACACCTACGATTCATGGGAGATCGGCTCCATTTCGATGTATAAGCTCTCGATCGGCAGCATTTTCCAGATCAATGTGGAAATGGAAGCCGGCTATACCGACCGCTCACAGCTCGGAACCGTCATTGTCACGCTGGACGCGACGGATCTGATCGCAGACACGCGCATCATCAAAAACAGCGATATTCAGCTCATCAATCCCTCGCAGGATTATGAGTACGCGCTGCAATCTCCCGCAGGCAACACGATCATTACGCTGATCGGAACGCCGGAGGAGCTCGCGGAAATCTATTCCACCGATCTGCGCGCGTCGATCAATCTTATCAATGTCTCCGGCTCGCAGGAGGGCAATTTCTCGCAGGCGTTTACCGTGACGCTGCCAGATACGGCGACCGGCGTGTGGGTCAGTCCGCAGCCGCGCGTCAATATTTCGGTATCCGTGGTATCTGCCGACGATTAGCAAAACAGCACCGGCTCCGCAGAGGATGGAGTCGGTGCTGCTTATTTTCAGGGGGATGCGGCAATCGCAGAAAATTAAAATGCTCCGGCGAAATACCGGAGCACTTTTTCGATGAGGATGAGCGGACTTGAACCGATGACCCCCTGCATGTCAAGCAGGTACTCTAACCAACTGAGCTACACCCTCACAACAGATATTATTATATCACAAATCGTATGCTTTGTCAACCCCTTTTTCAAAAAAATTTGCCGGCGGGCGGGGAGCCCCCGCTGGCGATTTGGCTTCGGCCGGCAGTGCCGGCTGCCGATTCGCTTCGCACCATAATGAGCGGAGCAGAGTGTTTTTTCTCAGCCGAATATGTGGGCACGCTTGAGCGTGCACGCGGCAGTCCTCATATGTGAATTATGGGAGCATGAACCAAACGGGCAGCACATACTTGTGCTGCGTCCTGATTGAGATTTGGAGCACAGGAAAAGAAACCCGCGAAGCCAAAATGGAGGCCGGCACTGCCGGCATGTAATCAACCATCACAAAATGTTGTCTATCTTTGTGAAGTGCTTCAAATATGACGGAAAGGAGGTGCGCTGTATGCAGGATCACGACCTGATCGCGATGTATTTCTCCCGCGATGAACGTGCTGCTGCCGAAACCGAACGAAAGTTCGGAAGCTATTGCTATACCGTCGCCTACAACATCCTCGGCAATGCACAGGACGCGGAGGAATGCGTCAACGATACGCTCGTCCGGCTCTGGGAGAGCATCCCGCCGGCAAGACCCGAGAACCTCTATGCCTTTGTCGCCGCGATCACCCGCAATCTCGCGAAAAACAAGCTGAAAGCCGCACATGTGCAGCGGCGCGGCGGCTCCGAGCTGCCCGCCGTTCTCGATGAGCTGCGCGACTGCACCGACCCGGATACCGTCGAGCAGGAGCTCGACCGGCGCGAGCTCGGCCGGGTGCTGAATGCGTTTCTCGGCACGCTCAGGCACGATCACCGCATCATCTTCGTCCAGCGGTACTGATACCTCTGCTCCGTCGAGGAGATCGCGGAAAATCTGCATATCACAAAATCAAAGGTCACCGTCACATTGATGCGCACCCGGCAAAAGCTCGCAGCATACTTAAAAAAGGAGGGGTATTCATGAAACCGGACATTCTGTTTCGTATCATGGACGACATTTCGCCGGATTATATCGCGGAGGCAAGGCCGCGGTATACCCGCACACGCCCCGTCAGAAAGCACACATCTGCGCGGACTGCCCCCGCTGAGGACGAATTCCTCACGGCGCCCGCACAGAGGCGGAGAAAGGACAATACGATGAAAGGCAGCGTATTACAGCGTCTGACGACCGGCATGGTCGCGGCGGCAGCGCTCGCGGTCTTTGTCGGCGGCGGTGTGTTCATCGCAAAACAGCAAAGCGCGAAATCGCAGGCAAACAGCCCCGCAGCGCAGATTGCGGAGATACCGAGCACAAACCTCCTCGGCGGAACTGGTGAGATTACGCCGCTCAGCGGAATCCACACCGCATTTTTCTATGACGACAGCAATTTCTACAGTAATGGGCTCAGATTCTCCCGCAGCGGCGCACTGCTGACCGAGGTTTCCCCGGATAATACGCTGGAAACCTTCTTCTGGGACGGCGAGCGCTTCTATGAGCGGGACGGCGCAAAGCTCAGCATTGTCGCGCAGGACGGCACGCGCACACCGTTCCTCAATGTCGCAGAGTTTGATTCTAATTTGGATTTTACACCGGAATCGTTTGAAATCTGTTCCATCTGCCACATCTGCGATGACATTTATCGGGTTGAATACTTTGCGCTCGGCGATAACGGTATTCTCCAGGCAGCACGGGCTGTGTTGTATCACGCAGATACCGGAACAGCGGAGCAGTTTACCGGAGAGATAACATTCTACACGGCGCAGCCGGACGGCGCAAACGGATTCTACTGCATTGTGGGATCGGATCTGGTACACTACTACACGGTCACGCCCGGACTGAGCGCTTCAAGATATCACATCGGCGTCGGGCAGGAGGATGCCGTGATTGATACGCTGAAAGGCTATGTGATCTCGCCGGATCAGCGCTGCGCCTATTTTATGGCAGAAACGCAGGACAATCACGACAGACCGAGCTACGTCAGGCTCGATCTCGAAAACGGCGATTCAACCGTTCTGTTTGAAACCGCACCGTTTACGCACTTCGAGGAAGCGGACGGCAGGCTGTATACGCTCAGCCCGGACAAAACCGAGCTCTGGTGCGGCGATCTTGACTTCAGCAGCCACGAGGTACTTTGGCAGCCGGACGCAGACACCCCGCAGGATTTCCGCGGGCAGCTCACCCCTGACAACTGGGAATGCGGCGTTCTGGCGGCAAACAGCGAGTATGCTGTCATGAGCTTCGGCGTAAACAGATACGGCGTTTTCGATCTGAACACGAAAACCATGCGGTATATCCGCGAGGCCGATGCGGCAGCGGAGCCTGAGCAGCAGGCCGAGGAGCAGCAGACTGAGCCGCAGGAGCAGATAGCCGAAATTAACGGTAAGCGCGTCCTCACGGACGGCGAACAGCGCTATCTCACCGAACAGAATCAGATCTGGCTGCTGGATGATGACGGAAACGAAATCCCGTTCTTCAATATTCAGCGTGTTTACGATTACCGGTATTGCCGAAACGGATACGAACGTTCCCGCGATCTTGTACCGGAAAACACGACACTGACCCTTTTCCGGCATGTCTGGGGAGACGAGACCACACATCAGGGCAACAAAGAAGATATGTACGTTTATCAGGGCTATGAATATGACCCTGAAACAGATGAGTATACATATTTCACAGGCTATACCGGAATCGAATGGTTTGACTCGGAAGAAAAATATTTGGCTGTCACGGTTTACGACCTCCCTGCATATCTGGCGCAGTATCCGCTCACAATCAACCGGATCAGCGAGGAGGAACAGGGCTTCTACTTTGAGCTCGACGGTCAGACCTATTTCACACACTGTATTTCCGACAACGGAACATCTGACTCATCAGAAGAGCAAACCTACCTGATCAATCCGGACGGCAGCAAAACTGCACTGAATCCCTACGGAGATGCGCCCTTAGATCAGACACAGGAACGCGCCGCCGAATAACCCGTCATCCATCCAATCCAAATGATACACATAGAAAGAAATCACCTGTCCGGAAGCCGGGCAGGTGATTTCTCATGGAGTAGAATGGTTCAAGAGGGTCATGAAAGAAAGGCGGAATGAAAACGAAACTGTGTTTTTTGAATTACCAGCAGGAGTTGTATACCTTGCCGGCGTACATTTCCTTGTTGTTGTATTTGAACATCTCGGATACGGTGCAGACCACATAGCCGTGCTGTTCAAGCCACGGGCAGAGTTGCTCAACAGCCGTTGCCGTCGCATCGTAGGTCTCGTGCATCAGAATGACCTTGCCGTTCAGTGCGCCGGAATTTGCCTCGCCCTGAATGATCTGGATGATCCGGTCTGCGGAGTTTCCGCTCCAGTCGCCGGAATCAAGGCCGCAGTTCGGGCACGGAACCGGCAGCGTATTGGCGATGGTCGTGCTGTACTTGAGGTACGGCAGACGCACCAGATAATCGCGGTCTACGCCGAGCACACGGTTCAGCGCATCCTTGCACTTGGTATACTCGCTCATGACGCCGTTTGCATCCTGCTGATCGAGGTTTTCCGGGTGCGACCATGTGTGGTTTGCGACCTCGAAGCCGCGGCGCTCTGCTTCCTTGATCTCGTTCTCGTTGCTGGCGATTCTGGTGCCCCAGTAGAAGAAGGTCGCGTGGAAGCCCTGCTTGGTCAGCGCCTCGTGAATGCGGGTTGCATAGTTCTGTCCGCTGATCGGGCCGTCATCGAAGCTCAGCGCGACGGTCTTGCTGCCCGCGGGAATCCACGAGATATCCGCGGTATTGTTCCACTGTCCGGGCTTGAGCACCGGCGCGGTGGTGGTGGTTGTGGTCGTTGTTGTGGTGGTGGTCGTGTAGCGCTCCGGATAGATGAAATACTTGCGCAGGAGCGTCAAGTCGATCACATTCAGCTTGCCGTCGCCGTTCATATCTGCTGTGTCGAGATCGACGGCTTCCGGCTCTCCGAGAAGATACCGGAGCAGCATCTGTGCATCCTTCTTGTCGATCGCTTCGTCATGGTTGACATCACCTTTTCTGTAAACAGTCGGAAGCTCGGAGAAAACGGCATCCACATAGAAATCGCAGAGGCTCTCCGCGGTTTCAACATAGAGATAGCGTGCAGTCGCGCCCGCCGGAATCTGATATGCGGTATTCGAGAGCACCGTCCACTTGTCATTCGGAACCGAATCCGTTGCGATCTGTGCATAATTGGTCGTGCCGGAGCTGTCATCGTATTGCAGCGACAGCTTCATATCGACCGCTTCTCCGGAGCCCTGATAGACTGCGCACGAGAAGCTGTAGGTTTCACCGGACGTCCACGCGCTGCCGAGAGAGATCACGGCGCCGTTCCATGCCTGCGACCGGTTTGATACGGACAGGCTGTACTGTCCGTCATAGGCCTTTGCGTTGGTTCTGCTGACTGTCTCGCTCGCTCTGGCGGAGAAGCCGTCCGTTCCCGATTCAAAGGATGCGGAAAGCAGCATGTCGCCGGCGCTCGCGGGCATAGAGATCGCTGCCGCAATCAGGCCGATCGCAGCAGTAATTGTCAGTCTCGCGATTGTTCTTCTGATGTTGACCATCTTTGCCAACCCCTTCTGTATCTTAAATCCCCGATGTGTTGTTTCACATTCTCTTACGGTTTTGTCACATTCCCTTGCTGTTTTGATTCTGTATCATGCCTGTCATGCGGGTTTTGCCGCAGATTGAAAAAAGAAGAGTGGGTGCCGGGTCGGGAGGGTGATTCACCGCCCGACACACCACTTAGGGGGAACTTGGGTTAGAATCCCGCAACCTTGTTTGCGAGATATTTCAGCAGCAGCGTGAGGTCTGCGTTCGTTGCGCTGCCGTCCTTCGTGACATCGGCATTCTTCTTGCCGATATCGGTGATACCGGTGTTCGTATCCTCGGATGCCACTCTTGCGAGCATCACGGCATCCAGCACGTCGATCGTGCCGTTGCAGTCAACGTCACCGAGCAAAGTCTCTTTGACCTCAGGAGCCGTTGTGGTCTCCTCCGGGAGGGATTTGATCGGTGCTGCGCCCTCGATGCCGCCCCATGCGTTGTCGATCGTAATGTCGATCAGGCTCTCGCCGTCATCCGGCGTCTCAACATACAGCAGCATGCCGGTCGCGCCCTCAGGAATGGTGAACTGCGTATTGGAAAGGAGCTTCCATTCGCCCTTTGCTGCGGTGACGGTTGCGACCTCATCATAACGGGTCGTGCCGTCCGCGTCATACTGGAGTGTCATCTTGATCTGCTCGGTCGCTTCGCCGGAGGTGTACTTCACCATTGCGCCGAAGCTGTATGTTCCGCCCGGCTTGAACGGATTGGAGCGGATGCCGCGTGCGCCGCCGTTCCATGTCTTGGTTCTGCCGGAGATCAGCAGTGCATTGCTGCTCTCATAGCCGCCGCTGGTGACCTTGACGCTTGCATCGCCTCTGCCGTCCCAGCTCTCGGTCTCGCCCTGTTCAAAGGTGTTGTAGAAGTAGCAGCCGTTTTCATCCGGCTCATAGATGACCGGAGTTCCGCCGCCGCCGACAGGATTGTCGCCGTCGCCCCATTCCGATTCCGGAACGAGAGATGCCAGCTTGTTGTATGCCGCCTTCGCCTGACCGTTTCCGTCATAGAGCAGGCAGTTTGTGCCGCTTCTCCAGCTCGTGTTGTCGGTCGTGCCCCATACGACAAACGCCTCAACCTCGGACATCTGCATGCACTCGCTCATGATGCCGCCGTAGAAATCCGCGTCGGCGTTGTCGATGTCGAGCTCGGTGATGTGTACGCAGCCGACTGCATCCGCGTAGTTGTGCAGCGCTGCGAGGTAGGTGTTCAGCGAGGTATACTGTCTGGTGATATGGGACTGCATGCCCATACCGTCGATCAGATCCTTCGACTTCAGGTTTTTCAGAATATTCAGAATGCCGTTCATCTTGGCACTTTCATATTCGTTGTAGTCATTGTAGAACAGCTTGCAGCCGTCCGGGCGGTATTTCTTCGCGTAGGTAAATGCATTCTCAATGAAGCTGTTGCCGCCGTAAACCTCGACCCATGCGGAAAGACCGCCGCCGTTTTTGCCGTTGCCGGGCTGGCGGGGGCCGCCGGACGAGCCGTCTGCCACGCACTCGTTGCAGACATCGTAGGCGTAGAGATTGAGATCCGGATACTGGTTTGCGATTGCCGCAAACATGTTCTTGATGTAGCTTTCCATGCGCGTGTTCATCGTATCCACGCTGACCGTAGCGCCGCCGGTGCTGAATCCCTGCTTGAAGAACTCATACGGCGTCTGGCTGTGCCATACGAAGGTGTGGCCGCGCATTGCGATGTTGTTGTTGATGCAGAAATCAATGATGCCTGCCGCGCTGTTCAGCGAAACCTTGATGTTGTTATCGGTGGAGCCGTTCAGAACCAGTGTGGCCTCCGGCTTCAGCTCGTTCTCGCAGGTCACGGAATTGAAATCCTTGAGGATGATGCCCTTGATGGTATTGTTATTCAGCGCGCTGTTCGGCATACAGGTGCCGACGCGGAAGTAATTTGCGTACATATCCTTCAGGCCGGCATCTGCCGCATACGCCTGAATCTCGGCCTCGCTGTGATACGCGGCCTTGCCGGTGACCTTGAATCCGTCGAAGCAGAAATCGTTGGTCGAATCGGTGGTCAGCGTCAGCGTCAGGTTGACGGTTCCCGCCGGTGCTTTATACTTGGTGCTGAGCGTTGTCCACTGGCCGGCCTTGCCGTTGGCCTCTGCGATGATCGCAGAATCGGTCGTGTTGTCCGGATAGCGCCATGTGAGCTTCAGCTTATAGTGCTCGTCGGTATCTGCTTTGACGTGCATGCTGTAATCGTACTTGATGCCGCCCTCGAGGTAGAAGCCCTTTTCGGACTCCGCGCCGTCCTCCGGCGTGCTGCGGCCTACGACCTTCATGCCGCGCCCGGACTGATACGCCGCATCGGTGCCCGCCTCAAGATCGGTCACGGGATTGGTCGCATACCAGCCGTCATAATTGCGCTCGAACTGATTGTCCACGAGAACCTCAGCCGAGGCGGTGATAACCGGCAGGATCGTCAGTGCGGAGAGTGTCATGGCAACTGACATCGCGCCCGCCAGCAGCTTTTTCATTTTCATATTCATTTCCCCCTAACATGCAAATACAAAAGCTGTCTTTTCCTTTTTTCAGGGATTGCACATTCGCTGAATCCCTCTGGCTTTATCATAGCATAAACTGTTCAAAAAAGCAAATAGGTATTTTCTGATAGCACACATAAGGAAAAACATATGGTATTCCGTATCTTTGATAATACAAAATGTATATTCTGTCGGCCGATCATTACTCTTTGCTATCATTTTCCGCAACATCCTTTTTGGACGTGCAAGATCGTCATAATCGCATGCGCCGGCGGAAAAATGCCGGATTCAGAATCGTCTTGATTTTGTGCTGTAATTCTGCATATTCTGTATTGCAGGATTGCGGCACATCGGCTATAATAGAATCAACAGGCAAGTCCTGAACGGTTTTCATGGGATAAACCGTTGTGATTGTTTCCGGATTGGTACACCGGTACAATAAAACCTCTTTCCTCAGAGACGCTGTGCGGCTTTACGCAGTACAGCGCCGTTTTTTTTGCCCGCCGCAAAAATTTCTCATATACTATTGAAATGATAGGAATTCTGTGGTATAATAGAGCGGGCAGGTGATCGGATGTATTTATTCAGTATTCATTACCGGAACGCGCCGGTTGAAATCCGCAGCAGATTCGCGTTTTCGGAAGCTGAGCGCCGGGCGCTCAAAGCAGCGCTCTCAGAACAGAATATCCCGCTGCGGGTCATTCTCTGCACCTGCAACCGCACAGAGCTTTACTTCTCCGGCGATGAAATTCCGACGGCGGCGATTCTGCCGGTGCTCGCGGCATTCTCCGGCATGCCGCAGGACGGGCTCTCGGACTTTCTGCGGATGTACTGCGGCGATGCGGCTCTGCGGCATCTGTTCCGCACGGCCTGCGGCGCGGATTCCATGATTCTCGGCGAGGACGAGATTCTCCGGCAGGTCAAGGAGGCCTATGCAGAGGCGGCGGAGCAGGAGCAGCTTGATTTTGAGACAAACGCGGTATTTCAGGCGGCAATCGCCTGCGCAAAGCGCATCAAAACCGATACCGCGCTCTCGAGTACGCCGGTTTCCGCGGCGACGATCGCCGCAAACGAGGCCGCAAATTTCGCAGAGCAGGTTCATGTTCTGATGATCGGCGCGAGCGGGCAGATCGGCAGTGCCGTACTCAAAAATCTGCTCGCGCACAAAAATGTCAGCGTGACCGTGACGCAGCGGACAAAGGGGCATATCAGCCTGCTGCCGGAAGCCGTCCGGTGCATCCCCTATGCAGACCGCTACGCCCATGCGGACCGCGCCGACTGCATCATCAGCGCGACGGCAAGCCCGCATTTTACGGTCACGGCAAAGCAGCTTGCGGGCGCCCTGCATACGCAGAAGCCGCGCCTGCTGATCGACCTTGCCGTGCCGCAGGATATCGAGCCGGCTGCCGCGGCGCTGGACGGCATCCGGTATCTCAGCATCGACGATTTCGAGCAGCTCGCACAGGAAAACCGCTCCCTGCGCGAGAGCATCGCGGTGCAGGCGGAGCACATCATCGCGGAGGAGACCGATGAGCTGAAAAAGAAGCTGATCTACCGGGAGCTGCTGCCGGAAATGCCGCAGATTTCCCGGTATCTCTCGCAGCACGACCCGCTGCTGCTCATCTATAAAATGAAGGCGGATGCGGACAGCCGCAGCTTTGCACAGCTTGCGGAGGTGCTGCGGCGCATTGCAAGGGAGGCGTAGAATATGGGCTGGTTTCCGCTGTTTGTGGAGCTTGCGGGCAGGCGCTGTGTGATTGTCGGCGGCGGGACGGTCGCGCTGCGGAAGGCGGAGAAGCTGCTGCCCTTTTCGCCGGAGATCACGGTCATCGCGCCGGAAATCTGTGACGCGCTGCGGGCGCTGCCGGTGCAGTGCGTGACGCGGGAATTCCGCGATGATGACCTCACCGGGGCGTTTCTCGCGATTGCCGCGACCGATGACCGCGCGCTCAATCATCATATTTTTGTGCTCTGCACCGCGCAGAATATCCAGATCAATGCGGTCGATGATGCGGAAAACTGCTCGTTTCTGTTTCCGGCTCTGGTGCAGGAGCCGGAGGTCACGGTCGGCATCTGCACCGGCGGGCAGAGTCCCGTTTTTGCAGCATATCTGCGCGCGGTGATCGAGGAGGAGCTCGACACCCGCACGCTGGAGACCGCCCGGATCCTTACCCGGTTCCGCCCTGCCGTACACCGGATGTTTGATACCGGGGCGCAGAGAAAAGAAGCGATGAACGCAATTCTGGATTTCTGCTTATTGGACGGCGATCTGCCGGATGACAGCGAAATTGCGGAGCTGCTGGAGAAAATACATGAACATCACAATCGGAACGAGAAAAAGTAAGCTGGCGCTGGTGCAGACCGATGCGGTCATCCGACGCATTCAGGAGGCGGCGCCTGAGGTCATGGTCAGCCGCGTCTGCTATACGACAAGGGGCGATCAAATCCTCAGCAGGCCGCTCAGCGAGATCGGCGGGAAGGGCGTGTTCGTCGGCGAAATCGAGGCGGCGCTGTGCAGCGGAGCGATCGACCTTGCCGTTCACAGCGCAAAGGACCTGCCGCTGAACCTTCGCGAGGGAACGGAGATCGCGGCGGTGCTCCCGCGCGGGAATCCGCAGGATATGCTGGTGATACGGCGCGAAGCCGCGGCTGAGATGCAGGAGAACCGGCATGCTGTTTACCGCATCGGAACCGGCAGCGGGCGGCGCATCAGCGGGGTGCGGCGGCTTTACCCGAATGCGGAATTTGCCGGGATTCGCGGCAACATCGACACGCGCCTTGAGAAGCTGCACCGCGGCGAATATGACGCGATCGTGCTCGCGGCGGCGGGGCTTGCGCGCCTGTCGCTGACCGAACATGAACAGCACATCTGCCTGCCGCTTCCGGTTCAGGATGTGGTGCCGGCGCCGTGTCAGGGCATCATTGCCGTGCAGAGCCGAAGCGGGGCGCTGCCGGAGCTCATGCGGCAGATTTGTGACGAAAATACACGCTTTTGCTATGAAACCGAGCGGGCGGTGCTGCGGCTGACGGACGCCGGATGCAGCGCGCCGATCGGGGCATATTCGGAGATTGCCGGGGGGCGCATTACGCTGTATGTCACATGGGGGCATCAGCGGATTCTCTGCGGTTCCGCGCCGGTGTCCGGGCGCATCCGGCTTGCAGAAGGGCTGGTGAAGCAGCTTTGAGCGGAACAGTTTATCTCGTCGGGGCGGGCTGCGGCGATTATGACCTCATCACCCTGCGCGGCAAAGAATTGCTCGCGCACTGCGATACGGTGATCTATGACGCGCTGATCGACCCGCGGCTGCTCGATTTTGCGCCGGATGCAGAGAAAATCTGCGTCGGCAAGCGCGCGGGGCTGCACAGTGCCGCGCAAGAGGAGATCAACGCGCTGCTGATTCAGAAGGCAGCGGCGGGAAAGCAGGTCGTGCGCCTCAAGGGCGGCGATCCCTTTGTATTCGGGCGCGGCGGCGAGGAAATCCTTGCTTTGCAGGCCGCCGGCATCCCGTACAGCACCGTCCCCGGCATCAGCTCGTGCATTGCCGCGCCGGAGCTCGCGGGCATCCCGGTCACGCACCGGATGCTGAGCCGCAGCTTTCATGTCATCACCGGCCATACCGCGGATGATGCCGCAGATTTTTCACAGTATGCAGGACTCGGCGGCACGCTGGTGTTTCTGATGGGACTGCGCGCGCTGCCGCAGATCGTGTCCGGTCTGCTTGCGGGCGGTATGCCCGGCGATATGCCCGCCGCCGTCATTGCATCGGGCGGCACGCCGCAGCAGCGTGTTCTGCGGAGCAACCTTTCGGAGATCGCGGAGCAGGCAAAGGAAATGCAGCCGCCCGCGCTGATTCTGGTCGGGCAGACGGCTGCGTTCGAGCTCTCGCCGACGGTTCGCCTGCCGCTTTCCGGCGTCAGTGTGACCGTCACCGGCACAGCGGCCTTCACACAGCGCGTACAGACCGTGCTGCGCGGCTGCGGTGCGGATGCGTATGCGGTGAATCATCTGCAAATCGCAAAAAAATGTGAGATTCCGCCGCTTTCACAGTATGATGTCATCGCGCTGACCAGCCGGAACGGTGCCGAGCTGCTGATGCAGCATTTTCGCGATACGCGCACCGACCTGCGCACGCTCTCGGGGCTCCGGTTTGCCGTGCTCGGCAGCGGGACTGCTTCCGTGTTGGAGGAGGCCGGAATCTATCCGGAGATCATGCCGGCGCAGTTTACCGCAGCCGCACTCGGCAGCCTGCTCGCGGAGACGGATGCGCGCAGAATTCTGCTGCTCCGGGCAGAGCAGGGCGACCCCGTGCTGACGGAGCGCCTTGCGGCGGGGCGGGCGCCGTTCGATGAGGTGCATCTTTACGGCACAGCGCCGAATCCCGCAGCGCAGCCGCAGGAGATCGGCACGGATTATCTGGTATTCGGCAGCGCGTCCGGAGTCCGGACATTTTTTGCAATGGGATATACAGTCTCCCCGCACACGAAAATCGTATGCATCGGCAGGCAGACCGCAAAAGCCGCGGGTACTCTGCCCGTCATCACGGCTGAGCCGCACACGGCGGAGGGCATCGCCGCTGCCGTCATAAAGGAGGAAGAGCATGAAACGCTTTCGCAGACTGCGCAGCTCTGAGGCAATGCGAAGCCTTGTCCGCGAGACGAGGCTCAGCAAGGATATGCTGATCTACCCGATCTTTGCCGCAGAGGGCGAAAACATCAAAAATCCGGTGCCGTCCATGCCCGGAATCTTTCAGTATTCGGTTGACCGTCTCGATGAGATCCTCACGCAGATCACGGAGCGCGGCATCGCCGGGATCCTGATTTTCGGGATTCCGAAGCACAAGGACGCGCTCGCGACCAGTGCCTATGACGACAACGGCATCACGCAGCAGGCGATCCGCCATATCAAGGCCGCTGCGCCCGGTCTGCTGGTCATTGCGGATGTCTGCCTCTGCGAATACACCTCGCACGGGCACTGCGGAATGGTCTGCGGGCATGAGATTCAGAATGACGAAACGCTGCCGCTGCTTGCGAAAATGGCGGTCAGCCTGACAAAAGCCGGCGCCGACATCATCGCCCCCTCCGATATGATGGACGGGCGCGTGGCTGCAATCCGGGAGGCGCTGGACAGCGCGGGCTTCCGGAATACGCCGATTCTCTCATACAGCGCCAAATTCGCCTCGGCATATTACGGGCCGTTCCGCGATGCTGCGGGCTCTGCGCCGCAGTTCGGCGACCGCAGATCGTATCAGATGGACCCGGCAAACGGCCGGGAAGCCCTGCGGGAGATCGCGGATGACATCGACGAGGGCGCGGATATGGTGATGGTCAAGCCGGCGCTCGCTTATCTCGATGTGCTGCATGCCGCAAGGGAGCGCTTCGGTCTGCCGATCGCGGCGTACAATGTCAGCGGAGAATATGCAATGGTAAAGGCTGCTGCGGCAAACGGCTGGATTGACGAGCGCAGAATCGTCATGGAAAATCTCACCGCAATCCGCCGCGCCGGTGCCGATATCATCATCACCTATCACGCGCTGGATGCCGCAAAATGGCTGGAGGAAGCATGAATACACAAAAATCGGAGGCGCTCTATGAACGGGCGCAGCAGTTCATGCCGGGCGGCGTCAACAGCCCGGTGCGGGCATTCCGCAGCGTCGGGCGCGCGCCGCTGTTCATCGAGCGCGCAGCCGGCAGCCGCATTTACGATGCCGACAGCAATGTCTTTCTGGATTATGTCTGCTCATGGGGGCCCGGCATTCTCGGCCATGCGCATCCTGCCGTTCTGGAGGCGGTGCAGCGGGCCTGCGAAAAGGGACTGACCTTCGGCGCCTGTCATGCCGGGGAGATCGAGCTCGCGGAGCTGATTCAGGAGCAGATGCCGTCTATGGAAATGCTGCGGATGGTCAGCTCCGGCACAGAGGCCGCCATGAGCGCGGTGCGGGCCGCAAGGGGCTTCACGCACCGCGACAGGATCATCAAATTCGAGGGCTGCTATCACGGCCATTCGGACGGGCTGCTGGTCAGAGGCGGCTCCGGCCTGCTGACCCATGCGATTCCGGACAGCGCCGGCGTACCGGCGGGCTGCACCGAAAATACGCTGCTTGCGGTGTATAACGATGCGGATTCAGTCCGGGCGCTGTTTGATGCATACCGCGGGGAGATCGCGGCGGTGATCGTCGAGCCGTGCGCGGCGAATATGGGCGTCGTGCCGCCCGCAGCGGGATTTCTCGAAGCGCTGCGGCAGATCACGAAGGAGCACGGTGCGCTGCTGATCTTCGATGAGGTCATCACCGGATTCCGGCTCAGCCCCGGCGGCGCACAGCAGTATTACGGCATCACGCCCGACCTGACCGCGCTGGGAAAGATCGTCGGCGGGGGCATGCCGCTTGCGGTATACGGCGGCAGGCGCGAGATCATGGAGTGCGTCGCGCCGCTCGGCTCCGTGTATCAGGCGGGGACGCTCTCGGGGAATCCGGCGGCGGTCGCAGCGGGCACGGCGACGCTCCGGGAGCTCGGAGCACACCCGGAAATCTATGCCCTGCTGGAGCAGAAATCCGCACGGCTTCAGGAGGCGGCGGAATCGGCGGGGCTGCGGGTCAACCGCTGCGGCTCGCTGATGACGGTCTTTTTCACGGATGCGCCGGTGACGGATTTTGCTGCGGCAAAAGCAGCGGATACGGGCGCATATGCGCGGTTTTTCAATTATCTGCTGGAAAACGGGATCTATACCGCGCCCTCACAGTTTGAGGCGATGTTTGTATCGGCGGCACACAGCGATGCCGATATCGACCGAACCTGTGAGGTGCTGAGACAGTACACGCGCTGCGCAACAACCTGACAGGCGCACAAAATGAAGATTTTACGGTAAACTGAAGCCGCGCGGCGGTCAGCCATCCATTGGGGTCACCTCTTTTCGGGTATGAGAAAACCCGCTCATTTCTGGGCGGGTTCTCATTACGATGCAAGATAAGTCTGTGTGAATTCAGTCTGCTCGAATTCGAGACCGGTTGCCGTCTTTCTGATAAGCAATACGAGCGGCATCGGTGTTTCATCGCGCAATCCGTCTTTACCCTGATTCGGATCATAGAATTGCAATGCAAGAAAGTTGCTGCCCCAGCATTGTGACAGGTTGCGTGCTTTTTCATAGCTCAGGCCGTTCGCCAAACAATACTGACGGATTTCTTCAGACCAATCTTCAAACAGTTTACACATTGCTACTCCTCCTTTCCGAATGTTGCATATTGTCCCTTTGAATTATAAATTACGCTCGTACATTGTGGAAACTGCTCCAATACTAACATATCACCACCCGAAGCAATCATGCTCTGGATACTATCGCCGGGATGTGTATGGCCACTCTAACGATAGCCTGCTGCTGCAAGTTGTCTGGCAGTATCAATGTCAATATTTACACTGTTAGCATCACCACGTATAATGAGCCTTTCCTGACCTTTCGTAAACATAGCAAATTCTTGACCGGTTTTCGCTGTTAACGCAGAAAGATCGCTCATATTTACGCTGTTTTTCGGTACCGTTACTCTACTGTCAAAATCAGGGAGCTGTTCAAGCAGTTGTGCCTGCCGGTTGTTTAATTCAACATCAAAGGTCAGAATTGCATTTGGATTTCCTTTTCCGGTATGCTGTTGCTCAATAGGCTGCTCAATCGCTCGAATCATCGGTTTCACTTCCCTTGATTCGATTATACCACCTTTGCGATTATTTGTCAACACTCTCGACGCATGTTTCGCCTCAATTATCGCCGCCTGCTCCGCCGTCAGCCTGACCGGCTCAGGAGCACCGGCATCCTCGGCCGGCACTTCCCATTCCCGCTTGCTCCAGACATCCTGCCGCTTTCTGCCGTTCTCAAAGGTCACGGTGCAGTCACAGTTGTCGTGCCGGCGGGAAGCGAATTGACGGTTACTTTAAGGCAACACCGCACAAAGCCCGCCTGACGGCTTGGCGGCACATCTGCTTGCAGCTTTTCCGTCATCTTGCACGAAAACTCCTTGCTGGGCGACAGCCCAGCGGCGTCGTTTTCATACAATCTGACGAGAGATCTGACTGCGCATCTGCACCACCAGCTCTGTGCGGTGTTGCCTTAACAATTTGCTGCCTGAATGGGTATGACTGCAAACTAAAGCCGCGCGCCGGATGATTCCCGGTGCGCGGCTGTTCTATATCAGATGATGCTGCTTTCCTGTCTGCTTGGCTTGGTGATCGCCCAGCCAAACAGCGTACCGCAGACTCCGCCGACGATGTGCGCCATCTGCGAGATATTGTCATGCGGATTCCGGATGCCCTCGATGATCTCGCCGCTTAGGTAGATCACCGCGACCAGAATCAGCGTGATCGGGATTCTTCCCTTCTGGTAATTCGCAAAGGAGCTCAGCAGAATCAGCATAAATGCAATACCGCTTGCGCCGAGCAACGCGACATGCGGGAAGAAAATCACCTGAATCAGCCCGGTCACGAATGCCGTCACCGCGATCATTTCGATCAGGTCTCTGGAGCCGTATTTTTCCTCCAGCATCGGGCCGATCAGCAGAATGATCGTGAAATTGCCGATAAAATGCGCATAGTTCACATGGCCGATGACATGGGTGAACATCCGGAGATACTGCATCGGGCTGTAAAATTTCGTCCGGTATACCGAGAAAATATAGCGGTTCGACCAGCCGTTTGTGATGTAATTCAGCAGCACCGCGCAGAGCGCCAGCAGCGTGAAGGTCAGAATCACAGGCGAATTGTACTGGAATTTTCCGAGCAGCTTTTTCAGCATAGCAGTCCCTCCGGTTTCATTGGTCAGTCGGTCAGTCGGCAGCGGGGGTCTCCCGCATTGCGAGAATGGTGCGGGAGATCAGGTCATCGAGCTCCCAGCCGAGCAGCTCTGCCCCGCGGAGAATGACCTCCCGCGAGCAGCCTGCTGCAAAATTCAGCGTCTTGAACTTCTTTTTGACGGATTTCAGCTCCAGATCCTGCACGCTTTTCGAGGGGCGCATTCTCGCGACGGCGCCGATCAGCCCGGTCAGCTCGTCGGTCGCATACAGCACCTTCTCCATCTCATGCTCGGGCTTGATGTCCACAGTGATCGCCCAGCCGTGGCTTGCCGCTGCATGGATGATCCGCTCGTCGATTCCGCGCTCTCGCATGATCTCCTGCTCCTTAATGCAGTGCTGCTCCGGAAACTGCTCGAAATCGAGGTCATGCAGCAGCCCGCAGATGCCCCAGAATTCCTCCTCGTCTCCGTAGCCGAGCTCCCGCGCAAAATAACGCATCACGCCCTCGACGATCTGCGCGTGCTTGAGGTGAAACGCATCCTGATTGTATTCATTCAGCAATTCCCATGCTTCTTCTCTTGTTGTTGCCATACCGTTCATCCCTTTTCAGTTTATTATACCATTTCCGGTTTTGTTTGTCAATGACAAAACCTCCGATGCCGGCAAGTGCATCGGAGATTTTGTTCACACGATTCTCAAAGAAGGAGGTAAACCAATAGGAGGTTGGTTTTTGAATTTATACCGCTGCAAAGCCCTTTTCAAGGTCTGCAATGATATCGTCGATATGCTCGGTGCCGATCGAGAGGCGGATGGTCGCCTGCGTGATGCCCTGATCGAGCAGCTCTTCCTCGGTGAGCTGGGAGTGGGTGGTCGTCGCAGGGTGAATCACCAGCGATTTGACATCGGCAACATTTGCGAGCAGCGAGAAGATCTCGAGGTTGTCAATGAAGGCATGGGCTTCCTTCTGACCGCCCTTGATCTCGAAGGTGAAGATGCTGGCGCCGCCGTTCGGGAAATACTTTTCATAGAGTGCGTGGTCGGGGTGATCCGGCAGAGACGGATGGTTGACCTTTGCGACCTTCGGGTGGTTCTTCAGGAACTCGACCACCTTCTTGGTGTTCTCTGCATGGCGCTCAAGACGGAGCGAGAGCGTCTCGGTGCCCTGAAGCAGCAGGAATGCCGCAAACGGGGAGATCGCAGCGCCCTGATCGCGCAGCAGAATGGCGCGGATGTAGGTCACGAATGCAGCCGGGCCGACGGCGTCTGCGAAGGAAATGCCGTGATAGCTCGGGTTTGCGTCTGCGATCGGTGCATATTTGCCGCTCGCCTTCCAGTCAAATTTGCCGGAATCGACGATGATGCCGCCGAGGGTCGTGCCGTGGCCGCCGATGAACTTGGTCGCGGAATGCACCACGATATCGGCGCCGTGCTCGATCGGACGGATCAGGAACGGGGTGCCGAAGGTGTTGTCGATGACCAGCGGGAGACCGTGCTTGTGTGCGATCTCTGCGATTGCATCAATGTCCGGGATATCCGAATTCGGGTTGCCGAGCGTTTCGAGATAGACAGCCTTTGTATTCGGTCTGATCGCGGCCTCCAGCTCTGCGAGGTTGTGCGCATCGACGAAGCTCGTCTCAATGCCGAACTGCGGGAGCGTATGTGCGAGCAGGTTGTAGCTGCCGCCGTAGATGGTCTTCTGTGCGACGATGTGGTCGCCTGCCTGTGCCAGCGCCTCGATGGTGTAGGTGATCGCTGCGGCACCGGAGGCGAGCGCCAGTGCTGCGACGCCGCCCTCCAGCGCGGCAATGCGCTTTTCGAGCACATCCTGCGTGGAGTTGGTCAGTCTGCCGTAGATATTGCCGGGATCCGCAAGGCCGAAGCGTGCTGCGGCGTGTGCGGAGTTATGGAAGACATAGGAGGTCGTCGCGTAGATCGGGACGGCTCTGGAATCGGAGGCGGGATCGGGCTGCTCCTGCCCGACGTGAAGCTGAAGGGTCTCGAATTTATAATTGCTCATTTTCATTTACCTCATTTCAGTAATTTTTCAATATATTCAATATGGTATCGGCTGATCTCATACACAGCCGGCGGTTTGCTTTTCATATGGAATTCGGACTGCGGTCAACAGGAACACCCTTGCGGTCTTTCGCTCCGGTACATTCGTCCGAACCGGAAATTGCTCCGGTCAAGCTGCGGAAACAGTCTGCTCATAACGGATTCTCCTTTTCTCTTACTGTTTTAGTAGGATTAGTAGGTTAATGCTATTATAGCACAAGCGCCGCGATTTGTCAAGCGGTTTTTTGTAATCCTGTCGGTTTTGTAGGAATTCACAATCCGATTGGTTTACTAGGAATTCTTTTTGTGCGGGATACAAAATCTTCCTCCTCCCCCCGATCCGGCTGCGCCCGGATTTGTATGAAATGACGAAACGGAGCCGGATTATTCCGGATTCTGCGTGAAAACCGGGCGCAATTCCGTCCTTTGTTACGCAAGATCGTTCTTTTCGTTTGTGCAGATTGCCGAGCGTAACTTTATCAAACCGAACTATCCCCGTTTTTTCGTCGAATTTTCCAAAAACTGTTTGACAATCCGTGAGAATCTCTGTATAATAAAGACGGGAGCACCTGCATCTGTACCGGGAAACAGGTGTGCTTCCGTCCGTTTATGATTCCAAAAGGGGGATTTATTATGAGGTTTTCACAGCATAAGCTCGGTGCGGCGCTGACCGCACTGGCACTCGCAGCCGGAACCCTGAACTGCCTGAGCAGCATTTCTGCTGCCGCCGCCGACGGCGCAGGCGGGTACACATGGGAAAAGACCTCCGGCTATCACATGGGCACGGATTCCGTCACGGACAGCGGCGGCAAGACGACCGTCACCTTTACCAATGCCGATCAGGGCGACAATGTCGCGGGCTTCTGCGCACAGGACGGCACCGGCTGGGACTGGTCCGATTACACCACGCTTTCCTTCACGCTGACGAATTCCGGCTCATCGGATGTCAGCTTCGCCCTCGCGCTCGGCACCGGCGCAGACTGGCACTGGTATCAGACCACGAACGGCGCACAGGTCAGCGCGGGCAGCTCCGTTGATCTGACCTACTATCTGAAATCCGAGGAATGGAGCTACGACGGAGACGTCACGACGCTCGCCGACCTCTATCAGGTTCACCGCATCAATATGATGGTGATGCCGGTTCAGGAGGGCACAACGGTCAGCGGTACGGTCACGGTCTCCGATCTGAAGCTCGGCGGCAGCGCCTCCTCGGAGGTCACCGCTAAGGACGGCTTCTATGTGGACGGCGCAGTCCTGCGCGACGCAAACCAGCAGCCGTTTGTCATGCGCGGCACCAACTACGCATATACATGGTTCAGCTGGGACGGCAAGACCGAGGCGGCATTCAAGGAAATCGCCGGCTACGGCGCAAACTGCATCCGCATCGTCCTCGGCGACGGCCAGCAGTATTCCAAGAACAGCAACGGTGAGGTCGCAAACCTGATCGAGCTCTGCGAGAAGAACAAGCTCGTCGCAGTGTTTGAGGTTCACGATGCAACCGGCAAGGACGACGCAAGCTCGCTCCTGACCGCGGCAAGATACTTTGCAAACGACGTCTCCTCGGCGCTCAAGGGCCATGAGGACACCGTCATCATCAACATCGCAAACGAGTGGCAGGGCAATGCGAACGATTCCGCATGGCAGAGCGCCTATATCGACGCGGTCAAGATCATCCGCGACGCCGGCCTGACCCACTGCATCATGTGCGACGCGGGCGGTTGGGGACAGTCCGCATCGACCGTCATCAACGGCGGCAGAGCAGTCCTCGAAGCAGACCCCGAGCACAACACCATGTTCTCTGTTCATATGTACGGCACCGCCGGCGGCTCAGAGGATAAGATCAAGACCACGATGGACAGCATGATTACCCGCGAGCTCTGCCTCGTGATCGGCGAATTCGGCTATACCCACTCCGACGGCGACGTCAAGGAAGAATACATCATGTCCTATGCGCAGGAAAAGGGCATCGGCTGGATGGCATGGAGCTGGTACGGCAACGGCAGCCCGGTCGAGTATCTCGACATGAGCAATGCCAATGCAGGCGGCACACTCTCCTCGAACTGGGGCGAGGTCGTCATCAACGGCGCAAACGGCTGGAAGGAAACCTCACAGGTCTGCTCGGTGTATACCGGTTCCGTTGTGACCACCACGACCACAACCACCACCACGACCACGACGACGACCACTACCACCACAACGACTACCACCACGACCACAACTGAGATCACCACGACCAGCACCAGCACCACCACGGAGACGACCGTTTCTTCGACCTCCGACACGGAGCCGCAGACTGTCACGCTGCGCGGCGATGCCGACTGCAACGGCGTTGTTGATGTCAGAGATGCGGTCATCATCGCGAGAATCGCGACCGAGGACACAAATACCGGCGTGACCGAGCAGGGCATGCGCAATGCGGATGTGGACGGCAAGGCCGGCGTCGCAGCGGGCGATCTCACGCTTCTTCTGAAGTATCTGGCAAATACGATCCCGACACTCTGATTCGGCTTTGAGAGGGCTGAATCCTTATAAATAAGCAGCAGGGGCACGGCTTTTACACCGTGCCCCTGCTGCTTTGTAAGGAAATGAGATGTATGGGAGTAGGCTTAGTTTGTCTCCGGCAGTTCTTCGTTCTGGAGTGCGTCGTAATCCACAGAACCCGTCCGCACCTTCACAACCTGCTCTACCGGATAGGTAAAGATCTTGCCGTCGCCGACCTGACCCGTATACAGCACCTCGCGCGCCGTCTTGATCACCGTCTCGACCGGCACCTTGCACACGACGATCTCTGCCTTGATCTTCGGATGCAGCGTCGCGCTCATCTTTGCGCCGCGGTAATAGGTATTCGATTTCTGGATGCCGCAGCCCATGACATTTGTGACCGTCACGCCCGTAATGCCGATGCGCTCCATCGCGTGAATGAAATGATGCAGCTTTTCCTGATTGAACACAACCGCGACCTTTGTCATCTTCGGGTGCGATGCATCGTCCTTCTGACGGCGTTCAGCAGCCGCCGGAACCGGCTTTGCCGCAACATGCTCGCCGTGCTCGGGGTATCCCGCCATTGCGGCCTCACCCATTGCCGGGGCAAAATCCGCGTAGGAGCTGACCAAACCGTGCTCTGCGGCGTCCATGCCGAGGATTTCCTCCTGCTCGGTTGCGCGCAGCCCGACCGTATGCTTGATAATCTGGAATACAATGGTCATCATAATCGCCGTCCATGCAGCGACCGAGACAAATCCGAGAAGCTGCTTTCCCAGCAGGCTGAAGCCGCCGCCGTAAAAGAGGCCGTTCATCGTGTCATTGCCGGGAACCGACGTCGTCGCGAACAGACCGACCGCGATCGTACCCCAGATGCCGTTCATCATGTGAACCGCGACCGCACCGACCGGGTCGTCGATATGCAGCACATAATCGAGCAGCCACACGCCGAAGCAGACCAGCAGTCCCGAAACGATGCCGACAATGCCGGAGCCCGCAACATCCATGACGTCGCAGCCGGCGGTGATGCCGACCAGACCTGCCAGCGATGCGTTCAGGCACATCGAAACATCCGGCTTGCCGTACTTGATCCATGTGAAGATCATGCAGGTGACCGTTGCGACGGCCGGGGCGATCGTCGTTGTGACAAACACCGATGCAAGCTGACCGGTGCTCGTGCAGGCGGCGCCGTTGAAGCCGTACCAGCCGAACCAGAGAATGAAACATCCAAGTGCGCCGAGTGTCAGGTTATGGCCGGGGATTGCATTCGGCTGGATGCTGCCGTCGGATTTCTTTGTGAATTTGCCGATGCGCGGGCCGAGGATCTTTGCGCCGACCAGCGCGGCAATGCCGCCGACCATGTGAATGGCGCAGGAGCCGGCGAAATCGTGGAAGCCAAGCTGCGAGAGCCAGCCGCCGCCCCAGATCCAGTGTGCCTCGATCGGGTAGACTAGCGCGCTGATGACGCCGGAATAGATACAGTAAGACAGGAACTTGGTGCGCTCTGCCATCGCGCCGGAGACGATCGTCGCGGCGGTTGCACAGAACACCAGATTGAATACGAAATTCGACCAGTTGAAGCTTTCGTATGCGGTGAAAACATCAAAGCCGGGCTTGCCGATCAGGCCGACAAGATCCTCGCCCATGAACAGCCCGAAGCCAATCAGAACGAACATCGGGGTGCCGATACAGAAGTCCATGAGGTTTTTCATGATGATATTTGCTGCATTCTTTGCGCGGGTGAAGCCGGTCTCGACCATTGCGAAGCCTGCCTGCATGAAGAAGACCAGTGCAGCACCGATCAGAAACCATACGGCAAAGATTTCGCCGTCGATTTGTTCAAGTAATTCTGCTGCCTGCATAAACGATTCCTCCAGTTCACTAAAAAGAAAAAACGGGGACATGTGCCGGATCCCGGCTGCATGCACCCCGTTGTGCTTCTTTCCGTATTTTTCTGCAAAGCGCTTTGCCGAACAACAAAAGGCTGCGATACGCTTCACCGTACCGCAGCCCCTTTGCTGTTTCTGCCGCGATTATACACCTTCGGCAAAAATTTGTCAAGCGATTTTTCCGATTTTCGGAATGCGGCATAAATTTTCTGCTCGAACGGAGCCGAAATCCGGCGAATCCTCCGAAATTGTGCGCGAGCTGCGGAAAACAGTCCGCCGGATATTGACAAAACTTTCACAATGTGCTAAAATAGGAACAATGAAATGGACAAAGGCGTTCATTCGGACACACGGGATTCGTGTCTCTGAATGAGCGCCTTTTCCTTTTGCTAAGGAGGAATTTGAGATGATCCCACTGGAAGGTCAGGTGCGCATTCCGTCGGGCTGCGCGGTCTCGGCGATGATCTCCCGCGACGGCAGGCGCATGAACGGCGAATCGGTCATTCAGAGCATGGTGCCGATGCACGACCGCTCGAACGGTCTGGGCGGCGGCTTTGCGGCATACGGCATCTACCCCGAATACAAGGATTTCTATGCGCTCCACATCTTCTTCAATGACAGACAGTGCCAGAGCGAGTGCATGACGCTGCTGCGCGATTATTTTGAGATCGTGCAGGATGAGCACATCAAGGTGCGGAAAATGCCGCAGATCACCGATGAACCGATCATCCGGCGCGTATTTGTCTCGCCGATGCAGTCGGTTCTGCGGCATTTGCAGATCGACGAAAAGGAGCTGGTCGTCCGCACCGTCAACCGCATCAATGCGCAGCTTGACGGCAGCTATGTGTTCTCCTGCGGAAAGAATATGGGCGCTTTTAAGGCGGTCGGCTTTCCGGAGGATGTCGGGCGGTATTACCGGCTGGAGGAATATGAGGCATACTGCTGGACGGCGCACGGCCGCTACCCGACCAATACACCGGGCTGGTGGGGCGGCGCGCACCCCTTCTGCATGCTCGATTATTCGATCGTTCACAACGGCGAGATCTCGTCCTATGACGCAAACCGCCGCTTTATTGAAATGTACGGCTACAAATGTACGCTGCAAACCGACACCGAGGTCATCACCTATATCGCAGACTATCTGCTGCGGCGGCAGGGGCTGACGCTTGAGGAAACCGCAGCGGTCATCGCGGCGCCGTTCTGGTCTACGATCGACGCGAAGCCGGAGGCGGAAAAGCAGATGTATACCTATCTGCGGAACGCCTTTCCGAGCCTGCTGGTCACGGGGCCGTTCTCGATCATTCTCGGCTTTGAGGGCGGGCTGATGGCGCTCAATGACCGGCTGAAGCTGCGCTCGATGGTCGTCGGCGAGCAGAACGATATGGTCTATATCGCGAGCGAGGAGGCCGCGATCCGCGTCATGGCGCCGGATATTCAGAAAATCTGGTCGCCCGCCGGCGGAGAGCCGGTCATCGTCAGGGTAAAGGAGGGAGCATTTTGAATTTCTATCCGGAATTTGAGGTCGTGCGCAATGACAGCCGGTGCATCCGCTGTCGCGTGTGCGAGCGGCAGTGTGCCAATGAGGTACACTGGTACGATGCCGACGGCAAGGTCATGCTCTCCGATGAGGCAAGATGCGTCAACTGCCAGCGCTGCGTGACGCTCTGCCCGATCAGAGCCCTGAAGATCGTCAAGAGCGACTGCCGCCTGCGCGAAAATGCGAACTACTCCGATCAGACGATCAAGGAGATTTACCGGCAGGCCGAGACCGGCGGTGTGCTGCTCTCGTCTATGGGCAATCCCAATCCGCTGCCGGTCTACTGGGATAAAATTCTCATCAACGCCTCGCAGGTGACAAACCCGCCGATCGACCCGCTCAGAGAGCCGATGGAAACGCGCGTGTTCCTCGGCAAGAAGCCGGAGCATATCCGCAGAAACCCGGACGGATCGCTCGACACGAAGCTCGCGCCGCAGCTCACGCTCAGTATGCCGGTGATGTTCTCGGCCATGAGCTACGGCTCGATCAGCTACAATGCACACGCAAGCCTTGCCAGAGCCGCTACGGCACTCGGCATCTACTACAACACCGGCGAGGGCGGTCTGCACGAGGACTTCTATCAGTACGGGAAAAATACGATCGTACAGGTCGCCTCCGGCAGATTCGGCGTGCATAAGGATTATCTCGAAGCGGGCGCCGCAATCGAGATCAAAATGGGACAGGGCGCAAAGCCCGGCATCGGCGGGCATCTGCCCGGCACAAAGGCGGTCGGGGATGTCTCGAAAACGCGCATGATCCCAGAGGGCAGCGACGCGATCTCCCCGGCACCGCACCACGATATTTACAGCATCGAGGATCTGCGGCAGCTTGTCTTTTCGCTGAAGGAGGCGACTGAATACCGGCTTCCGGTCATTGTCAAGGTCGCTGCCGTTCACAATATCGCGGCGATCGCGAGCGGCATTGCACGCTCCGGCGCGGATATCATTGCAATCGACGGCTTCCGCGGCGGCACCGGTGCTGCGCCGACCAGAATCCGCGACAACGTCGGCATTCCGATTGAGCTGGCGCTCGCGGCAGTAGACAAGCGGCTGCGCGATGAGGGCATCCGCAACAATGTTTCGATCGTCTGCGGCGGCTCGGTGCGCTCGGCGGCGGATGTGGTCAAGGCGATCGCGCTCGGCGCGGATGCGTGCTATATCGCGACGGCGGCCTGCCTTGCGATGGGCTGCCACCTCTGCCGGAGCTGCCACACCGGCAAGTGCAACTGGGGCATTGCGACACAGCGCCCCGATCTGGTCAGGCGGCTCAATCCCGATATCGGCTCGCAGCGGCTCATCAACCTGATGGATGCATGGCGGCACGAGATCAAGGAGCTGATGGGCGGCATGGGCATCAATTCGATCGAGGCGCTGCGCGGAAACAGACTGATGCTTCGCGGCGTCGGGCTGACTGAGAAGGAGCTTGAAATCCTCGGTATTTCTCATGCGGGAGAGTAATGAACTTCCGGCGGTGTCATTTCAAAAGTTTTGGTCGAGCTTTTTCAAAAGCTCGCGGAGTCCAGAGGCAGAGCCTCTGGTCGCGCTCCGCAGAGCGCGAAACTCCCCTAGCGTGCAAAGAGCTCGGCGGGCTTGGGAACCCCATGTTTGCCGAAGGCAAACTGCGCAGTTTCGCTTTGCGAAACATGGGCGATAGAGGTCCCCATTCCAAAATAGCATC
>JAFUAD010000036.1 GCA_017460835.1 Oscillospiraceae bacterium | reverse complement strand
TTCTACAATCATCAGCGTATTCAACTGAATACAAAACTGACTCCACTTGAGTTGCGGAGCCAGTTCAGTGCTTAATTCATTTTGCCATAGGCGGCTTTTTGTGCTGTCCGTACAAAATGGGGCGGTTCAAAACCTTGGATTGTCTTTTTTTATTGCATAGGAGTATCGAGGCGGCGAAGGAGGCAGCAAAGTCGAAGAAGTGGGGCGGAAAGATCCCCCCGAACCTCAAGCAGCCGCTTCGTGACGGCGATATCGAGCGCCCCGACGATGAGGCGTATGCCGGTCACTACTACTTCAACGCCACCTCGAAGGACGCACCGCAGATCGTTGACCGTCAGGTGCAGCCCATTCTCGATCCGATGGAATGCGGCAGCGGCGACTACTGCAATGTGTCGGTCAACTTCTACGGCTTTGCGGCATCCGGCAACAAGGGCATCGCAGCAGGTCTTCAGAACATCCAGCTCGTGAGACACGGCGAGCGTCTTTCCGGCAAGCCCACGGCAGCATCCGACTTTGAGACCATCGAGGGTGATGGCGATGACGAATTCGGCGATGTGGATGACGATATGGATTTCCTGAACTGAGATATATGACGATACAAGGGAGGCACGTCCTCCCTGTACATATTCCCACGAAAAAAGGACGGTGATAACTTGGCACAGAGACGAATTCTGAGCATCGACCTTGAGACGTATTCAGATGTTGACCTCGTGACCTGCGGCGTGTACCGCTATGTTGAGGGAGACTTCCATATTCTGCTGTTTGCGTATGCTTTCGATGACGATGAGGTGCAGTGTGTTGATCTTGCTTGTGGTGAGCAGCTCCCGCAGGAGGTCATTGATGCTATACACGACAGCAGCATCATTAAAGCTGCATGGAACGCACAGTTTGAACGCATCTGCCTGTCGAAATACTTTGACACACAGCTATCTCCGGATGACTGGCAATGTTCAATGGTCTGGGCGGCAAGCCTGTCGCTCCCGCTGAAGCTGAAAAATGCGGCAGAGGTGCTGAGAACCGGCGAGCAGAAGGATGATGTCGGTGAACGGCTGATTCGGTATTTCTCTATCCCGTGTATGGGCTATCGGTTCGAGGTGAGCAGATGAAGAAACTGAACTTACGGACACAGCTTTCGGCAGGCTTTGCAGCGATCGTTTTCATCGTTATCGCTCTTATCAGCGTCAGCGCAAATCTGCTGATTCGCAGCCGCTTTGAAGCATACATGGAGAGCGAACAGGCACGCCTTGCCAAAGAGCTTGCTGACGAGCTTGCAAATCAGTATGACGCGGCGGCGGCTTCATGGAACACCGACTATATCCACGGCGTGGGTATGTATGCGGTAAATGACGGCTATTTCCTGAAGGTTCTTGACACTGAGCGGGGCACTGTCTGGGATATCGAGCAGCATGATATGGACTGCTGTAAGGAAATGATGGACAAGATCAGCTCCGACATGGAGCGGCTGAGAAATTCGGGCGGCAGCTTTGTCTCCCATGAATATCCCATGTATCAGGGACAGGCGCTGATTGGTTACGCAGAGATCATGTATTACACGCCCTATTATGCTAACGAGAACGCATTTCATTTTCTTTATTCGCTGAATCTCATTCTTGTGGTGATCGGCATTGTTTCTATGATCGGAGCGGTCATTACGGGACTGATATTTGCCAGACGCATAACCTCGCCCGTTTCCCGTGTTATCAGCAGGACGCGCAGGATCGCCGGAGGAGATTATTCCGCAGATGACGACAACAATGCAGGCTCAGCGGAAATGCAGGAGCTTTCGCAGGCAGTCACGGCAATGGCGCAGACCCTTGACCGTCAGGAAAAGCTGCGCACACGGCTGACGGGCGATGTAGCCCACGAGCTGCGTACTCCGCTGACGAACATTGCATCGCATTTAGAGATGATGTGCGAGGGAATATGGGAGCCGACACCCGAACGGCTCACAAGCTGTTATGAGGAAATACAGCGCATTTCGGGGCTTGTAGACGATATGGAAAAGCTGCACAGGATAGATGCCGAGCAGCTCATTCTGAACAAGACGGTATTTGATATCAGGCCGCTGATCGGGAACATCGTGTCGCTGTTTGAAAATGAAACGGCTGCAAAGGGGCTGACCGTGGAGCGAAGCTGCGGTGATATTTCGGTCTGTGCCGACCGTGACAGGATCGCACAGGTGGTAACGAATCTGCTGTCCAATGCGGTAAAATATACCGAAAAGGGCGGGCATATTCGTATCATTGCAGAAAGTAGTGATGATCATTTCCGACTGACTGTGAAGGATACGGGGATCGGAATTATGCCTGATGATCTGCCGCATGTCTTTGAGCGGTTTTACCGTGCAGACAAATCACGGAACCGCAGTACGGGCGGCTCAGGGGTTGGGCTTGCCGTTGCAAAGGCAATCATTGATGCTCACGGCGGAACCATTACAGCGGAAAGCGAATACGGAAAAGGCAGCGAATTCACATTCTCACTGCCGGGCAAATGATCGTGCGGATAGATGTAATTTGTATTTTTGCTTGACAAGCAATGTCTATTAAGGAGCTTCCGAAATCCGTTCAGTATGTGTGGATGGCTGCATTTCAGGAATTCCGTCGGAGACGGCGGCCTGCTGCATGAGCCCCTCGGATGCTGCGGCAATCCCCTGCTCCGCGTCCTCGCCGTACTGCCTGTCCCGGCCGGAAACGGTCGTGATCTTCGGCTTACTGAGCCATGCATGCTCTCGTCTGCGATACAGCGTCTAACATATCTTGCACTCTCCTTTCGGTAAGTATATTTCCGCAATGTTCATACTTGACAGAGGCTTTATTTGTGATATTATTATCATACAGCCCGGTGAAAAAGTCAAGCCTGATTCAATTGATTTCGGCGGTCAGTCAAATAACCCCCTCAGAGTTCACACGTTGTTCGTGTGTCCGTTCTGAGGGGGTTATATCATTTCATTGGGGAATCGCTTTTATGTACGGTTATCCGATTACAGCGCTTCAAAGCTGATATCATAGAAATAATAGCTTCCGGTCTCATGCCCGAGATCGAATAAAAATTTTCCGTTTTCGCAGTCCTCTGTCATGGTCACCTCAACGGTTATGGTCTGCGGCTCTGCGGTGAGCGTATAGACCTTGTAGAGGTACATTTTATAGTCGCCGAAATCCTGCTGAATGCAGGCATCCATTTTGCGCGCGGCATCCGCCGCTGCGGTGAAGGTCAGCCGGTAGGTTTTGCCGGCTTCCAGATGCAGCCCGGTCTTATAGACCTGCGCATACCAGTGCTCGGCGCCGATCTCGCGAATCTCTGCCCGGAATGCATCGCTGCCGAGCATATAGAAGGAGTTGTCGAGCCCCTGATTATAGAAGCGCCAGTCCGCCCAGAGCAGCACCCGCTTCAGCCATGTCAGATCGGCGGCATTCAGTGTGCCGTTTTCATCCATGTCAGCATTTTTCCATGCAGGAAGCACCGCATCCGGTTCGCAGATCAGCCATTTTTGCAGCAGTACCGCATCGGCAATCGTAACAGCGCCGTCACCGTTCACATCACCAAGCAGCAGCTCCGGCTCCGGCAGATTTGCCGTATCATAGATTTCGAGATTCGAGACAGTAACCGTATAGGCGTCATGCTCACCGCCGTGCAGCTAGAAGTACAGTGTGCGGTCGTGCGTTTCTGAGGGCGAATACAGGAATTCGTAATGCGCAGAATCCGGCGTGATGCGAAGCGTTTCTTTACAGTCAATGATATCCCGCGTATAATCCGCAGCCGTATAGCCGATATTCACCGAGGCATCCGTGATTTCGCCGATGCCCTCACAGGCAATGTCAAACGACACGCGGTATTCCTTACCTTCCTCAAAGGGGACAATGGCATCTCCTCCGCCGTAATTGAGCATTACATCATTTTCCAGCTCGCCGCTGTCCACAACCCTGAGCGTGGCAGAGGAATCGGTATAACCGGAGACATACGCCATGCCGGTGCGGTTTGCCCACGACGTCCAGACATAGGGGTCAGCGGCAAGATTGGGATTACCGGAAAAATCCGGATACGGTGTCAGAGAAACAGATTCAGCACCCGCAGCCTCCAGCATTGTCTGCGCATATTCCGGGAAGAACCATGTACCGGACTGTCGCTGATACAGCCCCATCGGGGTCGCATTGGTATCCCAGACAAAGCATTTATACCCCTTTTCCCTTGTGATCGTCATGTATTCCTTTGCCCAGCGGTTCCGCTCCTCGTCATTGTCCTTATAGGTCGCATTGAACTCTCCGATCACCACCGGTCCGTCGATGTAATAATCGAAAACGTCGAACACCTTTTGCAGCTCGGCCGAGCTGTAGGTTTTGGTGTCCGGTTGATCCATTGCCGCAAAGTAGTACGGCATATAGAGATGCGCTCCGGTAATCAGGCGGTCTTGCGCTGTGTCATCCGGCAGCTTGAAATCACGGATCACCGAGGAATCTCCGCTTGCGCCGAATGTATTACACAGCAGTGTGCGCTCCGCATTATTGCCGCCGGAAGCACGCACCGTATCCACAAAAAGCTGATTGTATTTTGCGGTCACATCGAGGCATTCCTCGCGCTCCGCATTCTGCCAGTCCTCCCAGAAATACCAGACCTGCGCCCGGTTCCCGTTCGGATCCGTCCCGTTTCCGCTGATCTCATTGAATCCCTCGAAGATCAGGTGATAGTCGTAATCGGCGAAGCGCTCGCTGATCTGCGCCCAGATCGACGCAAACCGCCCCTGATAGGTGTTCCATGAATCATAATTTGCCTTGAGCCATCCATTATCGGCATGCGTGTCGTGATGCACATTCAGAATGACATACATCCCGTCATCATATGCCCAGTCCACGACCTCCTGCACACGGTTCATCCACGCCTCACTGATGTTGTCATGTTCGTCGAGCTTCTGCATCCATGTGACCGGAATGCGGATGGCATTAAAGCCCGCCGCATGCACATCCTGAATCATTTTCTGTGTGGTGATCGGGTTCCCGTAGCCCTGCTCATAGACATACGGGTCATCCGAATACACATCGTAATGACTCTCCAGCACATTTCCGAGATTCCAGCCGATCACAATGTCATCGACAATTTCCTGTGCTGTCGGGAATGCCGTCTCCGCAGCAGGCGCGTCGGCATCCGCTGCATAAACCGGAACCGCCGCAGAGCATAGCATCACCGCCGCCGTCAACAGAATGAATCGCTTTTTCATGAGAATCCCCCCTTCTGAATCCGAAAGCCAGCCCTATAAGCATAGTATACCATATATTCACACAGTTGTCAATGTAAAATATGAATATTATGCAGATTGCCCGACCGCATGCACCTGCTTGCTTTTTCCGATGATCGCATGTATTTTGATGATATCCCGCTTCATAATTAACACTTATCGACACGATTCCAAATCCGCCTGCTCGGACTCGATCATGTGAAGGACGAAACTGCGGTTAAAAAGCGTATCGCCGTTGTATTTGATGCGCTGCCGTTTTTCTATCGACAAGGGAAAAATACTGCTGACGGGCTGCAAGGACGAGATCATTGCTTCGGGAATCCGCCTCGAATTCTCTCCGCCAGCCCGTAATCCGCAGGCGGCCACTACTTTTATTGTTTTCATATTCATCCCGGCATTCGTTCATCCAGAAGCCGCAGGATATACGGCTGTGTATCGCCGCTGTCATTCTGATTGTACGCAGCGTCTGCTTCCTCATAAATCATGCGGTATTCCGCCTGTGCTTTCTCCGGTGTGAGCACACCTGCACGCTGCGAGATCTCCGTCTGCCGGATTCTCGCCAGCAGATATTCAAAATACAGATCGTGCTTCAATGCCTCGCTGAAAAACGGGCTGTCCGCAAGACCCTGCCGCAATATCACGGCAGTCTCAATATTTCGGAGCGATTTGTCATATTCGCCCTGCTCGCAGTAAAGCCGCCCGAGATTGTAGGTCAGGAATGCCGCCCAGATTTGCAGGTGCATATCGACCTTGCGGGCATTTTGCAGCGCTTTTTCGGTGACATCCGTCGCCGCTGCAAGATGCTCCTGCGACCGCGTGAACAGATAATTGCGGTAATACACCAATCCATAATAATCGTAATACACCACCAGCAGCAGCGGATTGACCGCTTTCCCCTCCGGCACAGTGATCGTCTGAAAGCGGCGGAGCATGGTCGCAAACTGCTTTTGCAGATCGGCATTTCCGGTCTCCGGAATGATGATTTGAAGCTGCGCTTCGATGTATTCGATCACGCCGAACAGCACACTCCGCGCAAAGATCAGCAGCTCCGTGCCGCCGTAATCGAGAATCTCAGATTCGTCGAAGCGGTAAATGAGCTTTTTTGCTTCTGCCAGAAACCATTTTTTATCCGGTTTTCTGCCGAATGCCGGCAGAAATCCGATGCGCTCCAGAAGCATCATGCAGCGTGCGTCAAAGCGCGGGAGTGCAGCACATTCGTCGATCCACTTATGCAGAATCGACTGCGGTGCAGCGGCGTTGTCCGGCGCGCAGTCCGAAAGGATTGTGTCGTAGTCTACATAATAATTCTCGCGGCTGAGCAGCGGGGTATCCGCCGTTTTCCCGGTATCCTCCGCGGAAAACGGCGATTCCGAGAGATACAGGATTGCCCTGCCGTTTGCTTTTTTGATCAGACCGTATACCTTGAGCTTGCCCTCGATTTTGTCTCTGCGGAGACGGTCGAGGGTTTTGTCATAGGGATCGGCGCATTCCGGAAACTCACATTCCAGCTCCTCTTTGGTGACATAGTTGTTGTAATTGCAGATCAGGAACTCGAAGATTTTTTCCTCATGTCCGCTGATTTCCAGCAGAAAATCGCTGAAATCCACCTGCTCCGTCGGTTCGAGCCGGAAAAATGTGTTGTGCGACGGACTGTAGAAAATGTTGTCCTTGATACGGATGAGCTTTTTCAGCACGGCAGATCACTCCCTCCTGATTTTTCCCCGGATTTGGGGAAGCGTTTCCGCAGATGCGGTTTTGATATCCGCGGCGGCTTGGTCTATAATATAGTTACAAGTTCAGTATATCATACGGATGCAGGCTTTGTCAAGGAGGGATTCAGATGAGAATGATTACGAAAATTATGATAGCGGCTGCCGTACTGAGCGGCACGGTGACATTCCACGTGACCCGAAACGGAGATTCCGTGAATGTCGAAACAACCGTCAACAATCCCGAGGAGATCGTGGAGAACGCCTGCGGCTTTGTCTCGGACACGGCACACGCAGTCAATGAAATGCTTACGGAATCCGAATCCGCCGCCGATGAAACCGGGTGCTTCCGCATCCGCCGCACATGGGAGGATGTGAGCAGTCAGGTCGGGGCATATCAGTACAGCGAGAGCGCGATCTCGGTTTGCCCGGCGGGTTACTCCGTTTATGATGCGGCAGGCGCGTTGATCTATACGGCGGAATAGATGCGTGGGAAGACGAAAAGCGATTGTTGTGAGGACTTGATTTTTTATGCTTGTTTGCTGTCTGTAAATATCCTGTCAACCACGATCTCCGCAAGCTCCTGCGGTGTTTCTTTGTACCCGTTCTTTGCCCACTTCATCAATATTCCGAACAATCCGTATGCCATATAGTAGCTTTCATAATTGTCAACAACTTTGTTTGTATCGCTGTCCGTCACGATTACCTCATAGGCGCTGAGAATGGCCCCGTGGTGTCCCTGTGCAATGATCAGGTCATTGATTTTCCGCATTGAATAACAAAATTCAAAATACCGCTCAACACGGTAAATATCGCTGAGACTGTGCTCCTTCAGCTTATGTGCCTTCTCGTATTTACGCCACTTCATGATAATATATGCGGTCAAAATCCCGTCCTTTGATTTGAAATTGCGAAAATAGGTCGCTCTGCCGATGCCGCCTGTTTCGCACAGCTCGTCAACGGTGATCTTCTCGATACTTTTCTTTTTCATCAGCTTCATGAGGGCTTCGCCGTAAGCTGCCACGACATAATCTGACATAATTTCTGTTTCCTCCTCCGATGATACGATTTCGTCAAATAGTATCATTTTTCCGAAATGATTGACTTTGCAAGGATTCTGTGATATTATAGTATCATAGATTGAGGCGCTTGTCAAGTATCAGGAGGAAACTATCATGAAAAAATCAAAGGGGCATAAAGTGTTGAAGGTTTTAGCTGTTATAATTGGCGTTATCGTTGTTCTGATCGTTCTTTTCATTATCAAGGCTGTCTATGACAGCAAGCTCCGCGCAGAGGATCAGAAGCTGATGGTCAAATCCGATGAGGAGCTGATCGGTGAGCATTTGTATATCAAGCGTGACGGCGCAGATGATGTTGATGTAAACCTCTACCGCTGTGAAAGCGACGCGCCTGTGCCGCTGGTGATCAACCTCCACGGCGGAGCTTTTATTGCAGGCGATGCCGATACCCTCGATACCCAGAGCGACCGCATATCAAAGGCTTGGGGCTGCACGGTTGTGACGGTAAATTACAAGCTGATGAAGGACGGTATCACAAAGCAGTATGCGGTCGATGAGGTCAAGGATACTGTAAAATACATGAGTGACAACGCTGACGAGTACGGAATTGACAGCAATAACATTTTTATTCTCGGCTATTCGGCAGGCGGTTATCACGCTATGGCGGCTGCATTGCAGCTGCACAAAGAGGGTGTGACCGTAAAGGGGCAGATTCTTTGCTATCCCTTTATCAGCGACATTTTAGAGCAGTATAATGGGCTGACCGAGGAACAGAAGAAAACAATCCCTCCTGCACTTTTTATTCTTGCGGGAGATGAGCCGATCGGCAAGGGCTCGCTGGAATACAAGTCGGCACTCGATGAGAACGGTGTGCCGACGGAGCGTATCACCTATGACGGTGCATTGCACGGCTTTATTGAGGAAAACAATCCTGAATATGATAAGCTCCATTTCCATGACAGCAAATCGCCTGAACAGGAGAAAATGGCAAGACAGGCAGAGGACGAGATCGGGAAATGGATAAAGAAAAACGAATGAATCAAACGGCGCGGAGATTGCACCGTGGAGCGAGTTCATCCCGGAGATTTTTGAACTCGAGGTGGAAAGCGGCGTCACGTCGATCGTCAAAAATGCGTTCAATGGGGCTTCCGTGCTGACATTTGTCACGCTGCCGGAGGGGCTCACCGAAATCGGCGATTATGCATTTGCGGATACAGGCATAGAAACGGTCACGATCCTGCATCTGTGCAGAAAAGCAGACAGATTGGGACAATGGCTGCAAAAGAGAATATCCTGTAAAGCGTTCCTCGGTAAATAAATCGAGGGGCGCTTTTTTTGTGCCTATTTGCAAAAACTGAATATCTCAAAGAACGGACGGGCGTTCTTCGGTTTAACCGAGGAGCGCCCGCCTTTTTTGTTTTTGGAATCCGCCACAACAGCCGAACCGCTCAGCCCGCTCAATGGCGACTGCAACGGCGACGGCGAGGTCACGATCGCAGATGCGGTTCTGCTGGCGAGATTTGTCGCAGAGGACACCTCGCTGACGGACGGTCAGATCGGCAGGATTCTGGATGCCGAGCCGGACTGTGACAGCGACGGACTCGTGACAATCCTCGATGTAGCAGCACTGCTGAAACCACTCGGAGAAGAATGAGTTTCTATCTCTACAACTATGCATGAAAATTCCGCTATGACACATCCGGTCATAGCGGAATTTTTGTTTTGAAAAAACCCGTATCGAAACGCCTGAGTATATCATCTGTGCCGCAAAGCATGCCGATTTGGAAGAAGAAATTGCAAACAATCATCCGGAGATTGCTCACAGCTCCAATCAGATGATCTGTTTGATGTCAGACAGCACCTCATGTATATCCCCGTTGATTAGAATGCTCTGTTTCGCTATCTCGTCCGGCACATACGCTTCCCCGTAATTCAGGCAGGCATAGACTGCTTTCGGATTCTGCGACGTCATTTTCCAGAACGGAAATTTGATGATAGCAGGCGTATTATAGCCGACGCCGAGCTCCAGAAACAGGATATGCTGTCCCCTGTGTGTTTGCAGAAAATCGTCATATCGCTCTGACGCTCTGTGCCAGCCCTCGTCCTCCACAAACTTATCATCGGAGCGCAAATTCATCGTCATGGGTTTCCCGCATTTCGGGCATTTCGGGATCAGCCCGGCGGGTATCTTCATATCCTTCTGAAGCTCGATCATATCCTTGACGATCGCTTCATTGTCATAGGTCTGATCGTGGCACGGCTCGGAGCATTGGAACAGCCCGTAATCGCCCTGTGTGTAAAACAGCCTTGCCTTATCAAAGCCTGCCTTCTGGAACTGGTGGTCAACATTTGTGGTGATGACAAAATAGTCCCTGTCCTTCACCAGCTCGAACAGCGTCTTGTAAGTGCCGTTGTCAATGTCCGTATAGCGGTTGCACCAGATAAGGCGCGACCAGTATGCCCACATTTCCTCCGGTGTTTCAAAGGGGAAGAAGCCGCCGGTATACATATCGTGAAAGCCGTATTTCGCTTCAAAATCCGAGAAGAGACGCTCGAAGCGTTCACCCGAATAGGTAAAGCCCGCAGCCGTGGATAGCCCTGCACCTGCACCGATGACGATACAGTCTGCGCTTTCAATTTCTATTTTCAGTCGCTCGATCTCAGTCATATTATTTCTTTCGGTATTCATTTTGATTCACCTTTCCAATTCATTTCGATGAGTGCCTTGCAGTTGTCCTCTGCATTGGATTCAGGTTTCCCTGTTGTGATCAGTATTGCTTATAATAAATGCTCAGCTTCCATATTATACATACAACATTATAGCATAAAATGCCGAAAAGCGCAATGGGAGCGTAAGAAAAATACATTCAGAAAAGACTGCCTTGGAGTTAAAACGGAGGGCGGCACTGCCGCCTTATAGCATAATATGGCAGAAAAAGCAATGGGAGCAATGGAAAATGTTTTCGACACCGGCGATCGCTTCGGGAGATTCCTCTCACCTCGCCTTTCGTCTCACGAATCCAAAAAACAAAAAAATATCATATAGGCAATCTTGCTGGCAAAAGCACTTGCAATTTTGTCGGAAGTGTGCTATAATAGGTTTGGATTGGTAAAATAAACCAAATACCAGTCAACACAGCGGCTAAAAGCGTTGAAATCGCGGATGCCGCGTGAAAAGATTGAGGAGGAACGTCATGTATAGTTTTGATATTCTGGGGTGTACACTGGAAATCAGTCAGGAAAAGGTTGATTACATCCGGCTGCGGAATGAGTTTCAGCGCCACAGCGATGCAGCAGTGAAGGAAATGAAGGGGCTCCTTCCGAAATCGAAATCTGCAACATCGGGCACAGGCATGTTTTCGGAGCTGGCGGGGATTGCCGGCGTCGGCATCAACTTCAAGCACAGCCTGGGCGCTGCGCTCGGCGGCGAGCTGTTCGAGAACATCGTGAAGCGGGATTATCAGAAATATGACATCTTTCAGAAGAAAAGAAATGTCTATGTCGCAAAATATCTTGAGCTTGTGAAAGCGCGTGTTGATGCGATCGTAGAGGAGCTGGATGCAAAGCGCATTTATGTGGATCAGGATGCGCTGTTTCTGGAAGCAATTTCCAATTCTCCTTTAGCGGAACGAATGGATCATGCGGTGGACGAGGTCATCCGGAAAAGAAGAGGTACCGAGCCTGTGCTGCATTCTCCGGTTTACGATGACCTCTATAAAAAAGCAAAGCTGGAGTCAGGCGATATGATGCACGGCAAAAAGGAAACTGCCGTGGTTTATGAGGCAATTATCGCACCGCTCACAGCCGCTTTTCTGAGACTTGCGGATACGCTTACAGCCGGAAAGTTTTTGAGCACAGAATATAAACTCCAGATGTCGGATGTCGGAGAATATACAGAACGTGCCTGCGGCTTGCTGTTTTCAATTGAAGACCTCCAGGATGCCCTCACAGACTCTCTCGGGGATGATGTGTACCGTTGCTTCAAGATGAAATCGACGCTGTTTTCAGAAAACGGTCTTGCCGAATACGAGATCATTACATCCGAAGAAAACGAGCGTGCCGAGTCGCTCATAAATCTGTGGACGAAAAAGAATATCCCGCAGGAAGATGAAATCCCGATGATGGTTGAAGCGCTTGCATGCAATCCCCTGCACAAAAAGTATTACTACGCAATTCTTGATAAGTATTACGATCAAAACAGACAGCTTCAGGATTTTGCAGATCTGGTGGAGATTGATATTGCATCGCATATTGAGAGCAGTCTGCATAAGATTTATGATGACGGCGACATCGGTACACTGGAATCCACACTTGAGCTGAAGGAGCAGATTCTGGAAGCAGAAGCAAAGTATGCCTACAAGGATTCAAAAGCATATAAAGATGTTTTGTACCGCCAGCATTTTCTGGAGCTTTCCCGCAAAGCAAATGAAATGGACCGCGATACGATCGTGTCGGTATGGCAGTCCATTCAGGACGGCAGCAACACCTTCGCCGGAGATGAGAGAAATGATGTCGGAGATGATGCCTGCATCCTGATCCTCAAAAGAAGATTCCTGCATCTCTGCGCTGCGGAGTATCATGACGTCATCCGTGATCTCGGACTGACAGACGATCAGTCAAAGGGCGAAAAGAACTACGCTTTCTATGAAGAGGGTGAGGATTACCTCGCTTTTGAGGAAGAATGCTTTAAGATCATCAATAAAACGCTGGAGCGGGACGAGAACTTTGCAGTACAGAATTACGGCGAAGAAACGCTTGCATCCGGGGAAGTCATCCTCGGCTACTTCCACTATACCCGCGCAATGGATATCATTACTGACGGAAAATGCCTGTTGATTACCAATCAGCGTATTTATACAACAAAGGAAAAATTCACCGGGTTTGATCAGATTTTAACCTGCAAGCCGACAAAAAAGCTGCTTGTGACTTCATTGGTGCTGGATAAAACGGACGGAACCGCAATCGAGCTGCCTGTCAGCAAGGAAATCGCAGTGCCTGCCGCAGATATGATCAACAGACTGATCGCAGCATTAAAGAAGGAGGAGTATGTTGCGAACTCGGTCGAGCTGACGGATTCTAAGGCAATCGCAGCGACCAAATCCACCCTGCTCGGTGCTGCAAGTTCCGCAAAGAAGGGCTTATCATCGCTGTTCGGAAAGAAAAAGCAGGGCGATTCTGATAAAGAGTAAGCATGGCATCTGCCAATGGCACGGATACGGAAAAGCTGAAAGAGCTGTGAAATAAAATCATCATGCCGCTGACGCCGCATTGCGCGGTGCCGGCGGCATGTATTTTTTATCATTGTAAATAAAGAGCTTCTGAAGATCGCGTACCGCTTGTTTATCGAAAAGGGCTACGATAACACAAGCATTGACGAGATCATTGCAGAGGCCGGCATCGCAAAGGGCACATGCGATAAAGGCTGCCGATCTGGAATCGGCAGCCTTTTTTGTAACAATGAGGCGCTATGGTGCAAACCGGCATCCGCAGCGGAGCCGCTCAGAATGCCTGCACCTTCAAAACGACCTGAATCCCGCTGTCTGTGTATTTCTGAAATGTCTCCGCATCCTCCGGCTTCCCGACGACGCTGCCGTAGTGAACGGGGATGACAAATTCCGGGCGGAGCGCATTGGCGAGCTTTGCGGCATGCTTTGCATCGACCGTGTATGTCCCGCCGATCGGCAGCATGGCAATGCGGCACTGCACGCGGCTGTTTTCCTCCGTCATATCCGTATCACCGGCGATGTAAATGCGCCCGTTCGTCTCGCTGCTGATGATGTAGCCCACCCAGCCCTTTGCCTTCGGGTGAAACGGTTTCAGCTTGTTGTACGCCGGAACGGTCTCAAAGCGGATGCCGCCGATCTCAAATGCTTCCTGCGGATTGACCTTCTGCACGGTGAGCCCCAGACCGTCCGCCTCTGTGACAGATTTCGGGCAGACGAGCACCGTATCCGGCTTCATCACCCTCCGGATATCCTCCGGCGAGAGGTGATCGAAATGGCTGTGCGTGATGAGAATGATATCTGCATCGTGCGGCGCGTTGGGTTTTTTGAACGGGTCAATATAGATGACCTTTTTGTCCGCGATGCGGATGCTGCTGTGTGTGTTGACGGTGATAAAATCCAGCATAAAAACGCTCCTTTCAGCTTGCTTTGTATTCAGAAGTTATGCTTCATACCAAATCCGGACTGCGCCTTGCTCCGTCGTCTCGCAGCTTGTCATACGAAATTCCGTCATGCCCGCATCCGAAAACAGCGGCTTATCGTTCTGATCTGCAATCACGGGCGCGATGACCTGACTGATCTTGTCCACACAGCCGGCGCGGAGAAATGCGCCGTTGATGATGCTGCCGCCCTCCAGCAGAAGCACCCTGATCCCGAACAGCGCATACAGCTTTTGCAGCGCGGTTTTGATCTCAATATCCTCCCTGCCCGCGAAAAGATACGAAACACCGATCTTCCGATAATATGCGAGCATTTCCGCGGGCGTGTCCTCACTGAGCACCTCGATGATATGGCAGTCATCGTAGCCGGGGTCTTCATCATGCAGTATGCCGTCCTGCCAGCCGACCGAACCGTGCCGGTCAAAGGACACGGCATAGTACCCGTGCTTTCTTGCGATATAGTCCTCATGCGGGAGATCGGCGCCTGCAAATTCCGACAGATCGGGCTTGAAGCCGCCGGTAAAGCTCGATTCCATTGTCACTCTGCCGCAGGCAAACGCATCGCCCTGCATCGCGCGGTGATAGTCGTAATATGCCTCGCTTGCCTGCACCCCGGCACTGCCTGAGAGAAATTTTCCGGTCACCCTGCCGTCGATGGATGTCACCATATGGCAGATGACAAGCGGGCGCAGCCCATGCTTTGCGAGATAGTTCTGCGCATAGGAGCAGGTCGCCTGCACCGTGCCGCGGCGGCGGCTGATCTCGTTGAGACAATGCCGCATGAGACCTGCGGCGATGCCCTTTCCCTGCATGGAGGGGTCAACCTTTGTCGAGGTGATCTCATAGACATTTCCCTCGCGCTTTGGGAACAGGATCGTTCCGACCTCATTGCCGTTCCCGTCGATGCAGCAGATTCTGCTGTCATGTGTTACATATTCCATAGATAGACACCTGCACTTTCTGTTTTACAATGTGCGCACTTGACAAACTGTATATTCATGATATAATAATATTATAATACAGGAATGAATAAAAGTCAAGGTTGATACAGAAAGGAGCGCTGCACATGAGCGATAAGCTGGATACACCGGTCAATCCCGATGCACAGCCCTGTGTCCGGAATGTCCTCAAATTTCTCTCGGACATTACCTGTGATAAAATTGTAACCGGGCAGCACACGCAAACTATGGAAATGGAGGAGCTGCATCACATCCGGGCAGTCACCGGGAGGTCCCCTGCCCTGCTGGGCTTTGAGCTGCTGTCCTATTCGCCGAATATCAATTATCTCGATACCGACGAGGAATGCATGACCGAGGTACTGCGAAATTACGGCACACTGAAAAACGCATGGGAATGGGCGGCGAAAAAAGGGCTCATCACATTCACATGGCACTGGTTCTCGCCGCTCGGCGGGCGCTCCAAATCCTTTTTCAGCAAATACACCGACTTTGATGCAAGCCGCGCCGTGATCGACGGAACGCCCGAAAACAGGGCGCTGCTCTCCGATATGGACATGATGGCAGGACTGCTGCGCCCCTTCTGCGACAAGGGCATCCCGATTCTCTGGCGGCCGTTCCACGAGGGCGACGGCGGCTGGTTCTGGTGGGGCGCAAAGGGCGCAGAGACAGTCAAAAAGCTGTGGCGGATCATGTTTGAGCGATACATAGAGCTGCACCGGCTCAATAACCTGATCTGGGTCTGGAATTCACAGGTTCCGGCATGCTATCCGGGCGATGATACGGTCGATATCATTTCGCGGGATATGTACCCGGCGCCGCACACGCACACAAGCCAGAGCGCGATGTATCACGAGCTCATGCAAATCACAGAGCAGCCGAAAATCGCGCTGATCGGCGAAACCGGAACCGTGCCGGATGCCGGCGCGATCCACAGCGAAAAAATCGGCTGGGCGAGCTTTATGTCGTGGTCAGGGCATTTTTGCCTGTCAGAGGAATACACCGCTTCGGCGTATCTGAAGCAGCTCTATGACAGCCCGTATGCCGTGACGCTGGATGAATTGCCGAAACTGTACTGATTATAAGGGAGGAAATCACAATGGATTGGATGAAGCTGATCAGAACAAGAAAAAGCGTCCGCACTTTTGACGGCAGAGCGCTCTCCGATGCGGACAGAAGCAAGCTGACGGAATATATCAAAACGATCACAAATCCCTTCGATATTCCCGTGGAATTTGTGTTGCTCGATGCCAAAGAACACGGGCTGTCGAGCCCCGTGATTCAGGGAGAGCAGCTTTATATTGCCGGGAAGGTCGCAAAGGGCGCGCATTGCGCCGAGGCGTTTGGATTTTCCTTTGAAAAGCTGGTGCTGTTTGCGTGGTCGCTCGGAATCGGAACCACATGGATCGGCGGGACGATGAAGCGGGAGCAGTTTGAGCGGGAGGCAAAGGTCAAAGAGGGCGAGATCATGCCCTGCGTCAGTCCGCTCGGATACCCTGCACCAAAACGCTCGATCAAGGAAATCGGCATGCGGACTGCAATCCGTGCGGATAAGCGCATCAAGGACAAGGAGCTGTTCTTTGCGCATGATTTTACTGCGCCGCTGCACACCGATGATGCCGTGATTCAGAATGCGCTCGAAGCAGTCCGGCATGCGCCGTCGGCGGTCAATAAGCAGCCGTGGCGGATCGTGAACGAGGGGAATGCGTATCACTTCTATGAGAAGCATTCGATCGGCGGAAGCGGTGCTGCATGGGATGTGCAGAAGGTTGATCTGGGCATCGCGCTCTGTCATTTTATGACAGTCGCGGGCGGCACGCTCCGTGTCGCAGAACCGCACATTGCTGCGGCGAAGGATACGGAATATATCGCGACCGTCACATTATAAAAAATAACCGGCGCTGCTTTTGTTACGGCAGCGCCGTCTGAAGGGGAGAACCTGACATGCTGTATATCAAAAAAGAACGACGCAAACTGCTTCTTGTGATCGGCTTCATCGGAACGGCACTGTTCGCGGCGGGCGATGTGCTCTTGCAGAGCTTTTCAAAAAGCGGAGAAACCATACTCCTGATCATGAGAACCTCGGTAAAGGATATGCCGGCCGGGAGGTTGTATTTCACGCTGCTGACGGGTATCATCGCAGCACCGTTTCTGTATCTCGGGCTATGCGCGATGGATTCCGATTTGCGGGACCGTCTGAAGGACAGAAAAGGGAAGATGTACCGCTGCTTTCAGATCGGCGCGGTCATCGGCGTGCTGTCCTTCTTTGCGGCACATTCGGTATGCGCTGTTCTGATGATGGCGGTGAAGCAGGCACTGCTCTGCGGGATTTCGCCCGAAACAGTTGAAACAATGTACCGCACGCCGTTTCTGGTATCCTTTGCAGCCACAAATCTGTGGGTGACTGTCACAGAGCTGTGCCTATCCGCTGCGTTCATTTACTTTGTTCTGAAACGAATCCTTCCGCTCCCGGGAGCGGCGGTGCTGCTGAACACGGCCGGATTCTACATTATATTTCATGCTGCCGCTGCTTTGCTGACAGCCCTCACAGGGAATGAGATATTCTCCCTGCTTGCAAATTCCGGTGCATCTCTGGGGCTGGGCGCAATGTTCCTTGCAGCGGCATATGCCTGCGGCAAAGCATGAGAGGAAGTGCTTTATAATTTGTGTGCAATTGCAGAAAAGGCATACCGCCAAGCCCGGCGGTATGCCTTTTGCTTCTGTTCAGTTGATCGCCCAAGCAGCGCTTTCATTCTGCGCACGCACCATTCCGGCGAAGATGCCGTTTTGCTTCAGCAGTTCATCGGGCGTTCCGGATTCCTGCACGACGCCGTCTGCCAGCACCACAATATGATCGGCGCCGGAGACCGTGCGCATTCTGTGCGCGATGACAATGACGGTTTTATCCTTGATTAAGCGGGAGAGTGCCGTCTGAATCGCAGTCTCATTCTCCACATCCAGACTCGCCGATGCCTCATCCAGCAGGATGATCGGCGCATCCTTGAGGAACGCTCTTGCGATCGAAATGCGCTGCCGCTCACCGCCGGAGAGCTCGCTGCCGTTCTCGCCGATCACCGTATCGTAGCCCTCGGGCAGGCGCGAGACAAATTCATCGCAGTTTGCAAGCCGTGCTGCCTGCATGATCTCCTCATCGGTCGCGTCCTGTTTGCCGATGCGGATATTATCCTTGATGCTCTGATTGAACAGTGTTACATCCTGAAATACAATCGAAAATGCAGAGAACAGCGTCTCCGGATCGACGCCGGAAATATCCATGCCGCCGAGCGTGATCTTACCGCCCGTCACATCCCAGAACCGCGCGGCAAGGCGGGAAACCGTCGTTTTGCCGCCTCCGGAGGGGCCGATCAGCGCCGTGACCTCGCCCTGCTTTGCCGTAAAGGATACGTCTTTGAGCACCGCTGTGTCATCGTGATAGGAGAATGCCACATGATCGAAGGCGATGTCGTAGCCCTGATTGGTCATCTGCTCGGTGCCGGTCTGAATCTCGTGAGACAGCACCTCATCGAGCCGCTCGCACTGCACCGTTGTCGCGATAATCGCGGCGAAGTTTTGCAGCGTGATCTGCATGGGGTCGTAGAGGCGGGAAACGAGCATCAGGAACATGAAAAATGTCAGCAGGGTGATTTCTTCGCGGCTGAGCAAAAAGCCGCCAACCAGCGCAGTTGTTGCGATGCCGAGCTTTAAGATAATCGCGCCGGCATTGACGCAGACCGCGAGCTTCAGCTCCGTGAAAAGCGCCTGCTTTTCGACATTTTTGATCTTCCGGTCAAGCCCCTCCATATACGCATCCTGCGCATTGTTTGCACGCAGATCACGCACGGCTTCCAGGCACTCCTGAATGCCGTCGGCAAGCACCATCTTGACCTTCGTGTTCTTCTGCACGGCCCGCTTCTGATATTTTGCCGAGCCCCAGACCGTCAGGAATGCAGCCGGGATGACCCAGAAGCTCGCCAGCGCAAGGCGCCAGTCAAAGAAGATGAACATGCTCACGCCGACCAGCGCCGTCGAGATCAGTGCGCCGATCAGCTCCGGGATCCAGTGACTCGATGCGGTTTCGATCTGTGCGCAGTCGCTCATGATCGTGGTAGTCAGATCGGCGATATTTTTCTTTCCAAAATACGAGAGCGGCAGCTTGCGCAGACGTTCGGCAAGTGCCGTTCTCCGAACGCCGCTTTCCTTGTAGGTCGAGAGAAATGTCGCGTTATACTGAATGAAATTTGTCAGCACAATCAGCACCAGAATGACGATTGAAGCGATCACATAAAACGGGATTCTGCTTGTTGTCAGTGTATCTTCGAGCAAATCCTTGATGAGCAGATAGAGCACCGCCGCCGGCATCATCAGGGTAATATTTGTCACGGTGACGCTCGCACAGGCCTTTGCCATATCGACCGCGCCCTCGCGGGAAAGCGCAAATTTGTGCTGCAAATACGGAATGATCTTCATGTTAAGCACCTACCTTCCAGTTGACCGAGCGGGTATAATCATCAAACATCTGCCTGTAAACGCCGCCCTGCTCCATGAGCTTCTGATGTGTTCCGCTCTCGCAGATTTCGCCGTCCTTCAGTACATAAATGCAGTCTGTATTGACAACGGTGCTGAGCCGGTGCGCGATCATGATGACAGTTTTGCCCTTTGCAAGCTCTGCAAATGCCGCCTGCACCTTTGTCTCATTGTCCGGGTCGGCAAATGCGGTCGCTTCGTCGAGAATCAGAATCGGCGCGTTTTTCAGAATTGCCCGCGCGATCGAAATGCGCTGCTGCTCGCCGCCGGAGAGATACGTTCCCTTTGCGCCGATGACCGTGTGAATGCCGTCCGGCAGCTTTTCGATGATATCCATGCACTGCGCCGCTTTCAGCGCATCCATGACCTCTGCCTCCGAGGCATCCGGTCTGGAGAGCCGCACATTTTCAAGAACGGAGGTTTTCAGCAGCCTGCTGTCCTGAAACACAAACGAGACCTGCTGCATCAGCGCATTCTGCGGGATATCCCGGATATCCGCGCCGCCGATTTTGATGCTGCCCCCGGTCACATCAAAGAACCGCGCGATCAGCTCGGCAGTCGTCGTTTTGCCGCCGCCGGAGGGCCCTACCAGCGCGATATGCCCGCCCGCAGGAATATGCAGATTCAGGTCATGCACCGCATCACGCTGCGCATCCTGATAGCGGTAGGAAGCATGCTCCAGCGTGATCGAATTGTCCTGCGGCTTTGCAGGATGTTCGGAATCCTGCATCGGCTCGATCGCAAGAATCGTATCCACACGGCTGAGCGCATCGACGACGACCATCTCCTGCTCACCGGAATACGCGATTTTCGTCAGGGTAACGGTCAGCAGCGGTGTGACAATGATGTAATACATCACATTCAAAATTGTATCCGGCGTGATGCCGTCCCGCGTGAAAATAAACGCAGCTGCGACCAAAAACGCAAACACCGCATTGATCGCGGTCATGAAGCCGGTCATCGGCATCCGCAGCATCAGCGTGTATTCCGTCGCCCATTTGCCGAAGCCGTCGATCGCATTTTTGAAGCGTCGGAACGAATGCACCGACTGCCCGAACACCTTGACAACCGGAATGCCGCGGACATATTCCGTCGCCTCGCTGCTCATGGTATCAAGCGCGTTCTGGTATTCCTTCATCTTCTCCTGCATGCCCTTGCCCATCATCGACATCATGATCGCAAAGCCGATGACCGCCGGAATCAGGCAGATCAGCCCGATCTTCCAGTCGAATGCAAACAGCAGGACGAGCAGTCCGACCGGTGTTGCCGCAGCAACGGCCTTGTCCGGGAGATTGTGCGCGATGAAGGTTTCCGTCGCAGCCGTCGATTCATTGACAGTGCGGCGGATCTTGCCCGTGCCGTCCTCATCGAAAACGCCGAGCGGCAGCGTCAGGATGCGGCGCATCAGACGGCTGCGCATACTAGCCTGCACACGGAATGCCGCTATATGCGTGCAGAACAGCGCGGCGATGTAAACGAGAAGCGCCGCAACCGTGATGCCGACGGCCAGCCAGCCGAGATCGGGAATCCGGCTAAGATTTTCGCCTTTTACTGCGATGCGGATGATCCTCCAGAGCAGATAGAACGGCACCAGCCCCATCAGCGCACTGATTGCCGCCAGAATGCGCCCCAGCGTGATGAGATGCCGCCGTTTTCCGGCGTAATCGTTGATGATTTTCATGATGTTGGGTTTTGCTTCGGTTTTCATGAATCTTCCTCCTTGTTAGTGATCACAAGACCGCTTTTGATAGCTAACCGTAATAAAAAGAGCCCCAGACCTTACATCTGAGACTCTTTCAGGGGTACTCCCATAATTTTCATCCATCCGGGCATGAAGAAATCGCCCATGCGGTCGAGATATGCCGTGACCTTTTCATCCGGATATCCGTGAATGATCGGCTCAATGATCGCGGTCATATAAGCGCTCAAAAGCATGTGCAGCTCCTCCTTTTCCAGATCTGCGGCAGGGTATCCCTGCGCCTTCATGCTGTCAATAGCATCGGCGAGATCGCCCTGGTTGGCATCTACAAAATCGTGGATATAATTTTCATACCGTGTTCCCTGCGCACATTTCACAAGCAGATAAAACTCCGCTCTGTGCGGGAGAATGACCTCTTTCACAATGTCGATAACGGTTTCTCCGAACAGTACATCCGCGCCGGCGTGCGCATCCGCCATGCGGTATTTGACCTGCTTATGATGCTCCATCCGCTGCTGAATCTCCTGCACCAGCGGCTCGACCACAGCACAGAACATTTCCTCCTTGCTGCTGAAATGCCGGTACAGCGCCGCGGAGGTCAGCCCCGCTCTCCGTCCGATGCTTCGGATGGATGCATCCGAAAAGCCCTTTTCCAGAAATTCCGCCTTCATCGCTTCCCTGATTCTGATATGACTGGCCGTTTTGTCTCTGGGCAAGCGAATTCCCTCCCCTGTTATCACAGATCGCTGTCACACATATATATTAGCATACGCTAACCAATTTGTCAAGTGCTGATTTTTATTTTTTGACCGGCTTTGGCCATTTTCACAAATTCTAAAAGCTCCATTGCCGGGCGCATGCGTGATTCTGACAACAGATACGCTGCTTTTCCGGAACTGTTTTTTTCATCAAAATCTCTTGCAATGCGCCGCAGGATGTGCTATAATAAATGCAGCGAGGTTTGCATTCGCTAACTATTGGATAAAAGGCCGTTTGGCTGCATGCAGGAGGGAACATGAAGAATCAGAATCTTGCCGCAATCGGCTATGCGCTGGCAGCCGCCGTTTTCTACGCGCTGAATGTCCCCTGCTCCAAGCTGCTGCTTGTGCATATCCCGCCGACTGTGATGGCGGCGTTTCTCTATCTCGGCGCCGGGCTCGGTGTCGGAATCCTGTATCTGTTTCACCGCAGACAGGAGCGCCCGGAGGAGCGCCTTGCAAAAGCCGATCTGCCCTATACAGCCGGCATGGTGCTGCTGGATATTCTCGCGCCGATTCTGCTGATGCTCGGCATCCGGAGCAGCACCTCGTCCAATGCCTCGCTGCTCGGCAATTTCGAGATCGTTGCAACGACTATTATTGCGCTCCTGATCTTTCACGAAAAGGTCAGCAAAAGATTATGGGCAGCGATCGGGCTTATTACTTTGTCCAGCATCGTTCTGACCTTTGAGGGCAGCGGCAGCTTTCGGTTTTCGGTCGGCTCTTTGCTGTTACTCGGCGCAGCAAGCTGCTGGGGGCTGGAAAACAACTGCACCCGCAAAATCTCCGAAAAGAGCACCTATCAGATCGTGACGGTCAAGGGATTGTGCTCCGGGTCAGGCTCGCTCATCACCGCGCTGATTCTGAAAGAGCCGCTGCCGGAAATCCGGTATATTCCCGCTGCACTGATCCTCGGATTTGTCGCATACGGCCTGAGCATTTTCACCTACATCCGGGCGCAGAAAACGCTCGGCGCGGCAAAAACCAGTGCCTACTATGCAGCCGCACCGTTCATCGGGGCGTTTCTGTCATTCGTGCTCGTAAAGGAATCGCTTTCCGTGCGATACCTGACGGCACTGTTCATCATGATCGCCGGAACTGTGTTTGTTGTCCGGGATACGCTGTACCATGCGCATACCCACGCACATACGCACACCTTTACCCATACGCATGACGGCAAGACCCATACGCACACAGTCACGCACAGCCACCCGCATGCGCATTATCTGACCGATCAGACGCACACGCACCGCCACAGCACGAAGGAACTGGAAAAGCTGCTGACTGAGCATCATACAAGCGGCGCAGCCCATTCATAAGACAGTCGGAATGACACAAAACGCAAACAGGAGGGAACCGGATATGCTTCTGACCATTTTTCTTGCAGTTGTTTTTTGCGCGGCAATTTCGCTGCTGATGAAATCCGGTTTTTTTCAGCATTATTTTCCTGAGACGGCGCCCGCACTCGCGAACCGGAAATACGGATTCAACATCATCAGCCAACTCGTAAAGCTGCTGATTATTTTCCCTGCTGCATCGGCGCTTGCGGCGTGGATCTGCACGCTGTTTCAGAAATGATGCAGAGGAAGCTGACTGAGATTTGTGCGGGAGGGAGAACGCCATGCTGAACACGATCGCAGCAGGATTGCTCCTGCCGTTTCTCGGAACGGCAGCGGGCTCTGCCTGTGTATTCTTCATGAAACGCAGCCTGAGCAAGCAGGTACAGCGCGCTCTGACGGGCTTTGCCGCCGGCGTCATGACTGCTGCCTCGATCTGGAGCCTGCTGATTCCCGCGATGGAAATGGCGGAGGATAAAGGAAAACTGGCGTTTCTGCCCGCGGTGATCGGATTCTGGTGCGGCATTCTGTTCCTGCTGCTTCTGGACAGTGTTATTCCGCATCTGCACATGAACGCAGAGAAAGCGGAGGGTCTGCCGTCCCGTCTTGCGCGGACAACGATGATGGTACTCGCTGTGACGCTGCACAATATCCCGGAGGGCATGGCAGTCGGCGTCGTGTATGCGGGGCTGCGCTCCGGCTCGGAAACGATGAGCACAGGCGGCGCGTTTGCGCTTGCACTCGGCATTGCAATCCAGAATTTCCCGGAGGGAGCGATCATCTCCATGCCGCTTCATGCGGAGGGAAAGAGCAAGGGGAAAGCATTTTTTGACGGCGTGCTTTCGGGAGCGGTCGAGCCGGTCGGAGCGGCACTGACGATTCTGTTTGCGGGACTGTTTCTGCCGGCAATGCCGTATCTGCTGAGCTTTGCTGCCGGGGCTATGATCTATGTCGTCGTAGAGGAGCTGATTCCCGAAATGTCCGAGGGCGAGCATTCCAATATCGGCGTGATGATGTTCTCTGTCGGATTTACGCTGATGATGATACTGGATGTTGCACTCGGATAGGAAACAGATGACATCACAGACGTACTGTGTCTGCGCTGACAAACACAAAAGGAGGATAAAAATGGGACTGTTCAAAAAGTATGTGAATCAGACAAGGAAGCCGGAGGGAACACTCGGCAAAATGATGCTCGCGGGGATGAATTCCGGCCATGCAAAGCTGGCAGACTGGGGTATGTCCTATCTGCCGGAGCTAACGCCGAAGCATATTGCCGATCTCGGATGCGGCGGGGGCAGAAATGCCGGCGAGCTGCTGAAAAAGTATCCGACCGCATTTGTGACTGCACTGGATTACTCTGCGCTTTCCGTTCAGAAAGCAAAGGAATACAATCAGAAAATGATCGAGGCCGGAAGATGCAAGGTCATTCGGGGCGATGTATCAGATCTCAGACTGAAAGCGGGCGGCTACGATCTTGTTACTGCCTTTGAAACGATTTATTTCTGGCCGGGGCTTGAGAAATGCTTTGCACAGGCAGCAGGAATCCTGAAACCGGGCGGATATTTTATGATATGCAATGAGTCCGACGGCACGGATAAGACCAGCAAGAGATTTGAGGCAATCATCGAGGGCATGCGCTGCTATACACCTGACGAGATCACAAAGGCGCTGAAAGCCGCAGGCTTTTCGGAGGTGAACGCGAACCGCCACCCCTCAAAGCCGTGGATTACGGTGCTCGCGAAAAAAAAGGGATAATACAAACAAAAAGGGCTTCTCCGATTGACATAATCCGGAGAAGCCCTGTTTTCATTTCAAATGCGTTCCTTTCGCTTATGTGAAGTAGCCCTGTCGAAAATGCGGTTATAGAATTTGATAATCGTCCCGACGAGCACCGCAGCAATGATACTGCCCTCGCGGACACCCTCCAATTGTCGGAGGAAAATCAGGCAGATCGCCGCAGAAACCGCAATATACAGAATATCAAACAGGATTTTGATATTCTCATAGCGCTTGCCGGTCACCCTGCTGATGGCGCGGTTCATCGCCTCGCCCGGCAGCATCGCAACTGCACCCTTGAACTGAATCCAGATGCCGAACGCGAGAATCGCGCAGCCCAGCAGCATGAACAAAAACTGCATCGGATACGCGGTCAGCACTATGCCGCGAATCAGCCAGCAGGACAGATTGGTCAGATAACCGTAAACAAACGCGAGCACGGTCTGCACCGCGATCTCGGCATAATTGCACTTGAATTTCAGCACAACAACCTGCGTGATAATTTGCAGCACACTCAGCAGATTCAACCATCCGCCGAATGTGAACAGCGGGCTCACAAGCGAGACCGAATACGGAACGGACGCGACCGGCGATGTGCCGAGCCCGGCCTTCGTCGAGAATGCGACGCCCATTGACGCGATGAACAGTCCGATCAGAAACAGCGTGTAGCGCCTGAGCAGCTCGGGAAGCGTGTATTTTTTCTGCATAAGATTCTCCGTTTCAGCATGTTTTCGGTCCATTATCGCACAGATCGGTCGTTATGCAATCATCAGCCGGACAAACCGGTAGATGCAGAATGCGAAAAACAGCAGAAAGCCGGGGTTGAGACACACGGTTTTCAGCCGCTGATTTTTCGGGATCGGCGCGATCGCCGGCTCGAGCGTAAAACGCCTGCGGAACACCAGCAGCAGAACCAGTCCGGTGATCACGAACGCCCATGTGATTCCGGAATAGATCAGCAGCGGATACTTGCTGATCAGCAGCCGCAGCGTCTCCGCGAGATTCATCTGCTCCAGCGACTTTGCCAGACTCTCAGCCCATTCATTCAGGCCGGTGAGATATTTTCTCAGCAGCAGCGGAACAATCGTCCCGACTGTATTCATCATGACATGCAGCGTGATCGTATACCGCACCCTGCCCGTTTTGATATAGAGGAAGGCGAGGAAGCAGCCGAGCGCCATCGTATAGAAAAACTGCGTGAAGTTTCCGTGCATCAGCCCGAACATGGCGCCCGAGAGCATGATCGCCGTAAAATCGCCGTATTTCCGCGTATTGTCAATCAGGATTTTGCGGAACACGAGCTCCTCAGTCAGCGGCGCGATCAGCACGGCGCAGAGCATGAACGTGATGCCCGCATCCCCCATCAGCGACTCCTCAAGCTGCTTGAAGCTCGTGTCGAATCCGACGATCCGGGACAGGATCCCGTTGAAGGTCGTGCCGATCATATTGCCGGCGACTGCGAGTGTCTCGCAGCAGAAATACGCAAGAATGATCTGCCCGATGTTCATTTTATGCTCTGCCGGCCTGCACGGATCACCGAATCGCTTTGCGAGCAGCATGGTCAGCGGCAGGACGACGAATGCCTGCACACCGTAGGTAATGCCGTAGTTCCAGTCCTCCGAGATCTTGCCCGAAAGGCCGGCCGCTCTGATAATCAAACTGATAATCAGAATGAGTACCATCCATCCGCCGCCGAAGGCCAGCAGAAAGAGACAGGTCCGGGAATAAGCCTTCCGGGCCGCCGGGATATTTTCCGCCCCGGCGCCGGGATTCCATTGCGCTGTCATCTGACATCTCCTTTCCAGTCACAGCACGAAAAGCAGCGGCATATCAGTGTCGCTGCTTTTCCGTTTCCGTTATTATTTGTCATCCAGAATAATGCCGCCTGTCTTCGGGTCAATACCGCGGGCGCGAAGCTGCTTTTCAAATTCCTTGTTGATCTTGTCAACCTTCTTGCGGCGTTTTGCCTCCGCAGCGGAAACCGGACCGGTCGGCGCCTCATCCTTTACGGCAGATGCAGGCTTCGGTGTCGATACGAGCTTTTTCTTCTTTGTGGGAATGTGGTATTCCGTATAGTTGATCGCCTTGCCCTCATCCTGCTTCTTCTTCGGGTCCTTAATGCCCATAGACGCCATCAGGTCATCCATGTCCATGACCGGCACGCCGGAGGCGGGCATACCGCCGCCCGAAGCGGACTGCTGATTGCGCGGCTCCTCAGGCGGTGCGCTGTAAACCGGCTCATTGATCGGAATGGAATTGCCCAGCTCATCATAGGTCTGGAAGAGCTGTCTTCCGTCTGCGCTGTAACCGACAAAAAGCGGGGGCTTTGTATTGGAATCCTGCTTCTTCGCGGCAGTAGGAACTGCAAACAGATTGTTATGCGGCGCCTGCTGCGGAACGAATCCCGGATAGCCCGGAACACCGTAGCCCGGCTGCGCATAAGCCTGCCCGTAAGGAACCTGCGGATAACCCGGCATAGCCTGCGGCATCGCTGCCATATTCGGATAACCGGGCTGCGAGAGATTCGGAACCGGCATCGCAGGTGCTGCGGGAGCAGGCGGTGCGGGCGGAACATCCAGAGTCGGATAGCCCGGAACGGCCGTCGGCACGCCGGGAACCGGATAACCGGCAGCGGCAGTCGGAACCGTCGGAACATTCAGGGTCGGATAGCCCGGAACAGCCGTCGGCGATGTCGGGACAGTCGGCGTACTCAGCGTCGGGTACTGTGCCGCATCCGGCAGGGAGGTCGGAACAGTCGGCGCGTCCAGCGTCGGGAATGCGGGTGCATCCGGCTTCTGCATGCCGGCAGGCATCACCATAATATCATCAAGTGCATCCGGAGCGGCAGCCTCAGGCTGCTTCGGCTTCTCAAACGGATTATAGTCATTCGGTGCCGGCGTCGGCGTCACCTCGACAACATCGTCCAGATCGAGCCCCTCAAACCGCGGCTGAGCGGGCGCGCTGATCTCCGGTACGACAGCGGGCTCCTCGATCGTAACAGGAGCAGCCGGTACATCCGGAACAGTCGGAGCAGCCGGAGCTGCGGGTGCATCATCCGTGCCGAACAGGCTGTTTGCGAGGGAATCAAGCGATGCATTCTGTGCAGGAGCCGTACCCGGCAGAGAGGTCGGGACGGTCGGGATTGCAAACTGCGCGAGTACATCATCAGCCGGAGCAGGTGCTGCGGGTGCAGGTGCGGCGCCCGGCAGCGAGGTCGGGACGGTCGGGATCGCAAACTGCGCCAGTACATCGTCAGCCGGAGCCGGTGCTGCGGGTGCAGGTGCGGCGCCCGGCAGCGAGGTCGGAACGGTCGGAATCGCAAACTGCGCCAGTACATCATCGGCCGGAGCCTGTGCTGCGGGTGCAGGTGCGGCGCCCGGCAGCGAGGTCGGAACAGTCGGAATTGCAAACTGCGCCAGTACATCATCAGCCGGAGCCGGCGCTGCGGGTGCAGGAGCCGGTGCGGGATTGGGAGCAGGCGGCAGCGTGCCGGGCATTGCGGGAATCGCAAACTGTGCCAGCACATCGTCAGCCGGTGCGGGCGCCGGAGCCGGAGCAGGTGCGGGTGCCGGAGCAGGTGCAGGCGGCAGCGTACCGGGAACGGCCGGAACAGAAAACTGTGCGAGCACATCGTCAACCGGTGCGGGCTTCGGAGCCGGAGCGGGTACAGACGCCGCGCCGACATTCGGTGCGGGCATCGAAACCGGCTTCGGTGCCTCCGGTGCCGGGGCATCAATCGGCTTCTGCGACTCCTGTGCGGCCTTCGATTTCCGCATCGAGGGCGGAACATATGCTTCGTTCTTGTCCGATTCCTTTGCAGGCTGTGCGGGGGCGGCGACGTGGCCGTGCTTTTCGGCAGCGCGCTCGCGCCTCATGGCCTTCTGCTCAGCCTTGAGCTGTGCCGCCATCTCCTTGTTCGATTCCTTGATCTGCTTTTTTGCGATCAGTGTCTTGCACTTTTCGCAGGTGAGATCCATGATATCCTTCATCTCACCCGTGGTCGTATACATGCCGAGATTTTCCGGCTTTGTGAGATTGATGCCGCAAGCGGTCTTTTTGCCGTTATCGGTGCCGTGTACCAGTTTATTCGCACCTTTGGTCGTTGCAATCAGGTCAACGTGCATATGTGACAAACCTCCGTACGGATGATATTTTTATACATATATCATTATACACCATTACGGGGTGCGTTGTCAACACTTTTGAAAAGAAAAAGAAAAATTTGTCCAAGTTTTTGTGCATTACGGAAAAAACGCTATCACTTTTTGGCATTCCTGACAATTTTTGTCAGGAACCGTCCTTAAAGGCGTTTGCAGCAGCTCAGCAGATGCACAAAATCCAGTGCGCCGAGCCTGAGCACGCCGCTCTCGTTCAGTGCAGAGGGCAGCAGGAATACCAGCATCGAAAGGAGCAGTGCCTTCTGCGGCGTCCGGCTTGCCCTGCTGATGCAGAAGATGCCGGCCGAAAGCGCAAATGCCGCAAGAAACCGCAGGATCATCAGCCAGATCAGCGCGGAACGCAGCGAGATCGAAACCGGAATCCATTGCAGATAGGAAAGGCTCTGCGCCGGTGCATGCAGCATTGAAAAGCCCGAATCCTTCCGGATATGCAGCAGCGTGATGAGATGCAGCCCGACAGACCCCGCGGCACTCAGCAGCGCGATCCAGCCAAGCTGCCGGAGATACAGCCCGGTTCTGCCGTGCTTGGTACTGCGCAGCAGCATGCGGGTATCGTAGCGGTTGTCATAGGCCGCCATACCGGAAAACGCGAAGATCAGGAACAGCAGCAGCACCATACAGCAGCGCCGCTCAGCCGCGCTCTCGAAGAACGTAAGCTGATAGGCCTCATCGCGGACAAACCACGCATCCCGGCCTGTCCGGGCGGTGTAATCCGCGTTGTTGTGCAGAATTTTATCCACTTTCTGATACAGCTCATGCATCTCCTGATATTCGGAGAGCGATTGCTGAAGCTGCGCGATGAGCTGCGGGGATTTCTCCTCAAGCACCGCCTGCTCAAGCTGCGTGCTGACTGTTTCGATGCGCTCCTCCAGCAGCGCGAGGTATTCATCGGCATCCTTGATCTTCTCTGCGGTGATCTCACCCTCATATTGCGTATAGATCCGGTTCATTTGCAGAGAGACCGGCCGGTACATCGAGATATCCTTCCAGAGATACCAGCCGAGCAGTCCCGCGGCGGCAGCCGTCAGCAGGGCGCGCTGCGCGATCAGCAGCTTCCAGCCTTCTGCGCCGAACCGCGTATGCACCGGCTGAAAGCGGCTCAGGAATTTTCCGGCAATCTCCCGCAGGCGCTCCGCCCTCTCTCCAAGCCTTGCCGGCTTGCACCAGCCGACCAGCCAGAGCACCAGCACCGTCAGAATGACGAGCAGGAGCGTCAGCGCGATCAGCAGATCGGTCAGAAATCCGGACGGGTACGAAAACCAGTTCAGATTCAGGTATTCCGTGAAAAAGGTATTTGCTTCGAGTGCAGTGAACAGATTGATAAATTTCAGGTGATTGAGCTTTGCGGTCGGCAGAATCAGCTCAGACAGGAGATACATCCCGCCGAAGGCCAGCGCTGAGATTCCCCAGCTCAGCACCGGATGCAGCCTTGCCAGCAGCAGCCAGAAGAACAGGGCGGCTGCGGTCAGCGCAGCGATCTTCAGCAGCGAGGCGCTGAGGAAAAAGCTGCCGAAGGTCAGGCGGTACGGGCAATACTGGAATTCCGGAATCGACTGCACCGCGCGGGAAAGCCCCGGATTGCCGAAATAATACCATGTAAATGCGATATTTCCGCCGTAAAGCAGCAGAACATTTGCGGCATTCAGCAGCACGACCGCGAAGATGCGCCATGCCGTCAGCGTCACTCTGCCGCGCTTGGTCGAACGGGTCAGGGCTCCGACAGCCGAGGCACCCTCACCGGAGAGCTCCAGTGCAAGCAGCAGCGGCGCGATCAGCAGCAGAAAATCCGTCAGGCGGTAATCCAGCAGAATTTTGATGCCTCTGTTTTCGCCGTATTCAAGCTGCACGGTTCCGAGGCGGCGGTAATCCTCCGCAGTTTTTGTGAGGTTGCGGTCGATAAACTTGTTCTGGCTCTTATCCCGCGACAGCTTGCTCAGAACCGACTGTGACTGCGACTGCATCTGCACCGTTTCGAGATAGCGCGGATATGTCTCGGTGAGGTAGGTCTCAAGCTGCTTTTGTTCATAGTCATCCTCATAGCCCCAGTCGATGCGCTGCTGCCGGTTATAATCGAAGCGCTCCCGCTCTGTGCGGCATCTGCCGGAAAAGAGCGCCAGATTGATGACCGCAATCATCAGCAGCATCACCAGCCGCTTCGGGCTAATCAGCAGTCTTCTCAGCTCCGCCATATTTCCTGTCTCCTTTTAAGTATAAATGACAGACATCCTCCAGCGTCAGGGCATCCGTAACGGGGCGGCAGCCCTCCGGCAGCGGATCGCCCGCGACCCGGAGCACAAACTCCTCCTTATGCTGTGCCAGCTCGCCGCCGGGATACTGTGCCTGAAGCGCCCGGATCTCCTCGTAGGTTCCGGAGAATTCCCCGATCTTCCCCTCTGCGTCCGCAAGGAGCGCCTGCGGGGTCTCGAAGGCGATCTGCTCGCCGCGGCGCAGCAGCAGCACGCGCTTTGCGATACAGGCGATATCGCTGACAACATGCGTCGCGAGCAGCACAATGCGGTCTCTTGCGAGCTCCGCGATGTCATTGCGGATGCGGATGCGCTCCTCCGGGTCAAGACCGGCGGTCGGCTCATCGAGAATCAGCACCTGCGGCCTGCCGAGCATACTCGATGCCAGCAGCACGCGCTGCCGCATTCCGCCGGAGAATGTCCCGATCTTCTTGTGTGCGTTGTCCGAGAGATTGACCGCTTGCAGCATTTCATCGGTCTGCTCGCGGATATCCCGCCGCTTCATGCCCTTCAGCGCACCCATGTAATACAGAAAGCGCTTTGCGGAGAAGTCGTCGTAAACGCCCGGAAGCTGCGGCGTATAGCCGATCAGCGCACGCCATTTTGCGCCCATTTTCAAAATATCGGTGTCATTCCAGAGAATCTCACCCTCTGTGCGCTTCATATGATCGGTCATGAGCTTCATCAGCGTCGATTTCCCCGCGCCGTTTGCGCCGAGGAGCCCGGTCACGCCCGGCTCCAGCGTAAAGCTCACATCCGAAAGCGCCCGGAATGAACCGTATACCTTTGTCAGATGTCTGATTTCCAGTTTATTCGGCATCGTTCCTGTTCCCTCCTGTTGATTGCTTATCTGCGAGCAGAGCGCGGTACTGCTTTTCCGCCTCTGCGCCGTCCATTTCTTCATAAACCTTCTGCCATACCGGCTTTCCGTCGAGCAAATCATTGACCGGACAGCTGTATACCGCATGATGCAGCTCCCATGTGATGCCGTTCTCTGTATCATTGAACATTGCATCCAGCTTGAGATATGCCATACCGCCGCTGATCTCCGTGATTCCTCCGTCTATAATCAAAATACCGTCCCATTCCGGAGGGTACTCCGGCAGGCCGCAGTCCTTCATGTCCAGTTCCGTTACGATCTCCGCGTTCATATTGTAAATCCGGACAGAGTATTTGCCGTTCTCATCGACCTGACACCAGTAGATATAGTCGCCGGAAAGGAACGGCGTTCCGAGGTACTGCGTGGGCTTGGCAGTTTCCGGAATGTTCTTGGATTCGCCGGTTTCCAGATTGACAAGCTGCCATGTATTGACAATGCCATGATCCTGATGTTTCGTCTCAAAATAGAGCGCATAGCCTTCGCTGAATCCGTATTCAAACGAACACTTCGGCGCCTGTGTCATCTCACCGGTCAGCAGATTGATCCTGTTTGTTCCGAAAGGGGCAGACCAGTCGCCCTCCTCCGTATTGAAGCAGATATAATCCCCGATGCCGCAAAGCTGCTTCGGCGGTGTATCCACATGATTCTGATCGGGCTTTGGCTCCGAATCATAGATTCTGACAAGATCTCCGGTTTTCAGCTCATAGCCCCAGATCTCATAGCCGCCGTTTGTAAATTGCATTTCCTCTCCGGTAATCGGATTTTTCACCGGTTCTCCGTAAGAATACTTCGGCACGACAAACCAAAGATACCCGCGGTGCAGAACCGGTTTGAACTCGCCGGTGCCCGTTCCGAAATCGTGCAGCTCTGTAATGCCGGAGCCGTCCGGTTCATAGCGCAGCAGCACAACATGATTTTCTTTTTCATCCGGCATCTCTCCGCCGTATCCGTTCGGTATCCACTTGCTGCGCTTTGTTCGCACGGCATAGAGGTATCCGTCTGCATACGTCAAACGAAAGGGCGGGAAAATCTCCCCGTATACTTTGGTTGTCGCCGTACAGAAGGTACTGCCGTCATGCATGCAGTTCGGGCGGGCGCAGAGTACCGCCCACTCCCCTGTTTCCGGATCACAGAAAACCGGGAGAATATCCTGCGTTTCCTGCTGAACCGTGCTTGTCCCCATCATATAGTCCCGTTCGGATTTAATAAAATAAAACCCTTTCTCACTTTTTGCAAACTCTGCACGCGAGGGGATGTCCTGCTGCTCAGTCAGGTGCAGCCCGAGCTTGCTCTCCGGTGCATTCTGAGCGTCCTGCTTCGATTTCAACGAGAATCCGATCACTGCGGCCGCACCGCCGATGACGGCCAGCAGTGCCGCTGCAATCACGATCCTCTTTCTGCTCCTGTGTTTCTGCTCTGCCATGTTCCTCCTCCATTCTGCATTTCCCGGCAGCTTCATGTTTATCATCATCTCTTGCTCTGCATAGTAAAAGGGATATCACTGCGAAAAGCTGCTGATATTGTGTTCTTCTGCATATGAAATCAGCTCGTTGTATTTCTTTCCCGCTTCCTCGCTGTCCATCAGTTCAAATTCCTTTGTCCATTCCGGATTGCCGGCAATCAGCTCCTCGACCGCGCAGCTGTAAACGGAACGGTCAAGGCTCCACCAAATTCCCTTCTTATCATTTATAAGATCTGCCGTGCGGTACAGATAAACTCTGCCGTCGCTGACCTCTGCAAGCGATGCATGAACCTGCAAAACATCGCCCCACTCTGACGGGTATTCCGGCAGATGAAACTCCTTGACATCCTGATCCAGCAGCGTCTCTGCATTCAGGTCATAAATGCGCAGTGTTGTAATATCGCCCTGATCGAACTGACACCAGTAAATATAATCCCCGGAGAGGAATGGCATCCCGGCAAATTCCGTAGAATGCTGCGTATTGGCAAGCGGCTTTGCTTCGCCGGTCTCCAGATTGACAAGCATCCAGCTTCCGCTCGATGAATAATCCTTCATATTGCTGTCATAGTACAGCCCATAGTTGTCATTGAAGCCGTTTTCCAGCGATACATCCGGTGCCTGCGTCATTTCGCCGGTCAGCAGATTGATCCGGTTTGTGCCGGTGGGTGATGCCCAGTCGCCGTCCTCGGTATTGAAGTAGATATAATCCCCGATTCCGGCAAGGTACTGCGGCGCCGTGTCCACATGATTGATGTCCGGCTTTGACTCCGAATCATAGATTTTGACCAGATTTCCGGTTTTCAGCTCATAGCCCCAGATCTCATATCCGCCGTTGACAAAGGCCTCGTCCGCGCCGGAAATCGGATTCTGCACCGTTTCGCCGTAGCTCATGGTCTGAACGGCAAACCACAGATAGCCGCGGTGCATAGTCGGGCGGAATCCGCCGGTGCCGGTTCCGAAATCGTGCAGCTCGGTGATGCCGGAGCCGTCCGGCTCATAGCGCAGCAGCACCGCATGATCCTCCTTCGGGTCAGCCTGCTCATAGCCGTAATCCGTTTCGGTCCATTTGCTGTGCTTTGTCGAAACGGTATAGAGATAGCCGTCCGCATAGACCATCGGGAACCTGTCGCTTCTGTAATAGCTGCTGTATGCTTTGGTCGTCGCGGTGCAGTATGTACTGCCGTCATGCGTGCAGTTCGGGCGGGCGCAGAGAATCGCCGACTCCCCTGTTTCCGGGTCATAGAAGGTCGGGTATCCCCTTCCGCCCGTCTGCGAAATGGCATCAACCTCTGTCAGTTCCCCTTCCTCATTGCGAATCGTATAGGTGCCCATATTGTACTCATAACCGGAATACAGGATATAATACCCGTTTTCGCTCCTCGCAAAGAGACCCTGCGAGGCGCTGTCCTTCTGATCGGTCAGGTGCAGCCCGAGCTTGCTCTCCGGCGAATGCAGCGATTCCTGCTGCAATTTCTTCGTGTGGATGACCGCAGCGGTCACGCCGCCGCCGATCACGATCAGCAGCGCCGCTGCGACCGCCCAGCCCATTCTGCCCATTCTTCTGAGCTTCCGTTCCTGCTTTGCCATTTCCTCCTCCATTCTGCGCCGTTCCTCTGTGGTCATCGGCGGCTCGTATGTTTCAAAATCTTCATCCTCAAAAGCTGCTCCGGAGGGCTTTTCTGCCGGCTGACGCAGCTTTTCCTCGATTTTCCCGCGCTGTGCATCCGTCCAGCGGATTCCTGACACGGCATCGCGGTACCGGTTCTTGTCCATCCGCATCGCTTATCCCTCCTCCGAAAGCTCCATGCGGAGCTTCTGGTGCCCGCGCCGGAGCTGTGAGCTGACGGTGTTTTCCGGCCGGTCGAGCATATTCGCGATCTCGCGGATCGTGTAGCCCTCGTAATCGTGCAGATACACGACCTCCGAATAGGGCTGCGGCAGCGAGGTGATCAGATTCAGCACCTCGCGCTCGCTGCTGTCATGAACGGTCAGGGCGGCCGTCGGGACATCGTCCATGTTCACGCGCATCCGCCGCCAGATGCTTTTATGCAGGTTTTTGCAGCGGTTGATGACGCAGCGCAGCAGCCATGCCTTCAGGTGCTCGTCATCGTTGAAGTCTCTGGGCTCTCTGTGCAGCGAAAAGAATACCTCCTGCGCGACGTCCTCCGCATCAGCGCGGTTCCCGATGCAGCAGAATGCCGCCTGCAAAGCCGTATCGCCGTATTTCTGAAACGCATACAGCGCGATGTTCTCCTTACTGAGCATCAGTCCCCACGCTCCCTTCCTTCGATCTGTCAATCAGTCTTCCGCCGTTTTCGTTTTCCGCCCATTGCAAAACAGTTTCCCACTCTGCATCCCCTGAACGGAATGCGGCAGCATCGCAGCATTTGATTTCATGGAGATATTCGCCCGGATACCCCGGATAGTCTGCATACCTGATGTAGATATACAGCTTATCTTCACTCACATACACGCCGTCGATATAATTCTCGTCGAAATCATATGTTCCGGCTTGGTTTCCGTTTCTGTCATATATCGGAACGGTGCATTTGAATGTGATATCGTCTTCCCCACGCGTTACCTCCTCATATTTGATTGCATAGACATATTCTCCGTCCGTACAGTAGTCGTTCATATCAGGGAGCAATTTTGTGATTTCCTTTGTCGTAATATCAAATTTGCAAAGCGTGCCGGCTTCATTCTCGCAGTAAATCACATCCCCGCAGGCCGAGAACGAATCGTTCCGCATCTCATCCAGCTCCGGGAATGCCTCAGTCTCGCCGGTCAGCAGGCTGACCCGATAAAGGCAGTGATTGAGCCCCTCGGGATACTTTTTGCTCGAATACGGCTCATATCCGGTCGCGACATACAAATAATCGCCGTCCGGATAAAGATACCGGATACTTTCATAAAATATCGCTTCGTCAGGCGAGGCCATCGCGCTGAGCAATTTGACCGTTTTTCCGGTCGCCATCTCATAGCCGTATATCTCATAGCCGCCGGATCGGTTTTGGTAGTAATCCGTATTCGGGTGCTGCCAGTTTTCCTCTATATTGTATGATGTACTGACAGCAACCCAGAGATACCCGCGGTAAATAACGGCCGCGCTGACATTGCAGCAGTCCTTCTGTGTAAAATCACACAGCTCGGTAATGCCGGTGCCGTCCGGTTCATACCGGAGCAAAACAGCCTTGCTCTTGACTCTCTCATCTCCGGAATACTCATATTTTTGCGATGCGGCATAAAGATAGCCGTCATAACAGAGAATTCCGCTGTTCCAATAAGCCCTTGTGGAGGCGGTACAGAATTCACTTCCGTTGTGCTCACAGTTCGGGCGGACACAGAGCGGAGCAATCTGCCCGGTCTCACGGTCTGTAAAACAGATTACGGGGATATCGGATTCCAAATCAGTAAAATACCAGCCGGTTTCGACAGCACAGAGATCTTTCGCTTCGTTCAGTCCGCCCCAGCCGCGATTGCCCAGAATATGTGTCACGGTTTTGTCATCCGTCAGATGCAGCATTTCATGAATCTGATCGTCCATATTATTCTGTTCATTCTGATGCTTCCGCATCGCGGCAACACCTGCTGCCGCTCCCCCGCCGACTGCCAGCATCGCTGCCGCAAGAATGAGCCACAGCTTGATATGCTTTTTCGGTTTCTGTTCATTTTCCCTTTCCATCATTTCCAGTTCCTCCTTTGTTACCTCTGATATTACGGTGAATTCGGTTTCGTCCTCGAATTCCGGCGAATCTGCCGGAAGCCGCAGCAGTGCCTCGATGCGCTGCCGCTGTGCCGCCGTCCAGCGAATACCGGATACGGTGCGGCAGTAATTCTTTTTGTTCATGGCTACCTCCGTTTCTGGTCAGATTTCTTCTGCCCCTCGTATATCAAACAATTCAAAGGCTGCGTTTCGTGCATGGAAATGAAAAAAATAAAAAGAATGCACCCGATCTGAACCGACCCCAAAAAGTTAGACAAACTTTTGAAAGAAAACTTATGCAAAGCGACTAAGAGTGATCTTGGTCGCTTTTGTTATGCAGCACCCAGTCTGTACTCAATGGGCGACATACCATCAAGCTTAAGCTTGATGCGC
>JAFUAD010000010.1 GCA_017460835.1 Oscillospiraceae bacterium | reverse complement strand
TGCGGAAACCGGCGATGCAAACGGAACAACAACACTCACGCAGTGTAATCTGATCGACTGTCCGGAGCTGACGACGCTGTCAATTCCGTCGGGTCGCGAAATACTGGCCGATTTTACCGGTATCGGATGCACAAAGCTGCAATCCGTTACGATTCCTGTGATTGACGATACTGCGCAGAGCGGTATCATTACGATCTCCGACTGCGACAGCCTTCGCTCGCTGCGCTTCCCGGCAAAATCGCATAAGCCCGGATATCTGTATCAAATCTCGCAATGTGATTCACTGGAAGATGTCGTATTTGAAACTACTGCGATGAAGAAGCTGGAGATAGACAATTGTCCGAATCTCCGGAAGGCAATCTTTTATGCGGAGGGATGCAGCGAAAGTATTTTTACAGAAAATCCCAATCTGGCTGTTTACGGATTGCATACGGATATTCAGCTAAAAAATGACTGTGCCGTATCCAATGTTCCGTTCAATCCCCTCGATCAGACCAGCGGTGATCTCACTCTGGATACAGAGATCAATGTTCTGGACGCTGTTATGCTGGCGCGGCTGGTTGTTGAGGACACTTCTGTAGAGGTCACAGATGCAGGGCGCTCAAACGCTGATATCAATTCGGACGGAAAAATCAAGAGCGATGATCTGGCGGCTCTGCTGAAGATCCTTGCGGATGTTCAGGATTGATTTTCCTGAATACAGAGGTCAATTTCTACTGATCAATGAAGATTCCACACTGAATATCACAGATGACGGCATTGACAACGCCGATTTCAACCGCGATGAGCGCCTGAATATGGAGGATTTCCGCAGCATCATGCGGTATCTGGCGGGTCTGCCGTATTGATACATAATTAAGGGAGGTATTATTATGAAACTGAACAAAATATTTGCAATTCTTAGCGCGGCAATGCTCGGCTGCTGCGCGCTCGGAGGAACCGCTTTCGCAGAGGAAGCGGAGCCGGTTGATTACTCGAAGTATCAGCTCGGCGATATTAACCTTGACGGGGAAGTAGCCATTGATGACGCACAGCTTGCGCTGCAATGCTATGCGGATGCTTTGGCAAACCGTCCGTTCGTGAATATCCCCTATGATCAGCAGCTTCTTGCATGTGCAAAGGGATTTGTAGTTTCAACTCATGTAGTGTATCCGCAGGAAGACCGCACCGTTGAAACTACCCGTGTCATTACAATAGAGGAAGCACAGGATATTCTGAACTATTACTGCGAATGCGTTCTGGCAAAAAAATCGGATCTTTCCTATGAAGAATGGATCGCAGCACAGGAGGATCAGCAGGCTATTTTTTCCGCCATGTATAATGAATATGTCAATAACCCTGAATACACCGCCTATGGAACAGACTTTGAAACAGGAGAGCGGTATGTTTGGTATCACTCCACAACTGCCGTCTTGAGAGTGAGGGGATGATATGAAGAAAATTCTGTTTGCTGTTATAACCGGAATACTCTTAACATAATATCATGATTCGGAGATCAAACAAACGCCCTGCGCGCTGCTTGATCTCCGTTTTTATCATATTCTCAACGGAAAGTTCCGCCGGCAGACGGGAGCTTTTTATGCGTTGTCATCGAATGTGGCAACGCTACCTCGCAGAACAAGCAGAATGTTTGTTCATTTTCAAATGCACAACAGCCCGAACAGCTACTTGACAGAACAGAGAAAAAATAGTATAATATAATCTGTATACAGTGAGAAAACCGGTATGCATAGATTCAATGTGAGGAGGGATTGCATATGTTTTGCAGAAATTGCGGAGAGGTATTGACCGAAACCGATATCTTTTGCATCAAGTGCGGCTTCGCTGCCGGCGACGGCATCCGCTACTGCGCTTCCTGCGGCTCCGAGACACTGCCCGGAACCATGATCTGTGATATCTGCGGAAACCCCGTCAGCAATCCCGATATCCCGCAGAGCAGCTTCTCCGGCGGCGCCCGGCAGGCACAGATGCCGTTCCAACAGGCTCCGTCTCAGTTTCAGCAGGCTCCGCCGCAGTTTACGCAGGTTCCGGATTACCGCCAGACCTATGACCCGAACCAGATGCCCTACGGCACACCGATGCAGACGGGCTATGTCCCGCCCAATGCCTATAACCCGAACGGCATGCCCTATTATCTGGGGTATTCCTATAAATCCAAAGCGGCAGCAGGCGTGCTCGGCATTCTCCTCGGCGCGCTCGGCATCCACAACTTCTACCTCGGCTATACCGCAAAGGGCGTAGCACAGCTCATGATGACCCTCTGCTCCTGCGGCATTCTGAGCTGGGTCTCCGCCATCTGGGGCTTTATCGAGGGCATTATGCTCCTGACCGGCTCGATCAATACCGACGGAAACGGCCTGCCTCTGAAATGACGCAAAAACGATAATCTGACAGAATTTGAACACAAAAAAACACAGAAATTTCATATTTCCTGATCAATCATTCAGGTTCATTTAAGTTGCTTCCTGTAAAATGGAATCAAGCTCAAGGGGGAGGGTCGGTCACTAAGGCCGGCTCCGAAATGAAAAAGGGTGAAAAAAGGAGGCAGCATTATGGCTATCAGTACATTTCAGCGCCGTGAGGTGAAATTCCTGATGTCTCTGGAACAGTATCAGGCATTGCTCCCGATCGTTCATGAGCATATGAATCCCGATCAGTTCTGCATCGACGGAAAGGAATACGGCATCTACAATCTCTATTACGATACACCGGATAATCTTCTGATCCGGCGCAGCATCGCAAAGCCCTATTACAAGGAAAAGCTCCGCCTGAGAAGCTATTATTCTCCGGCAAATCCGGATTCCACCGTGTTTCTGGAGGTCAAGAAGAAGATCGGCGGCATCGTGACAAAACGCAGAGTGACCATGACCGTCGCCGAGGCGGAGGCTTATATCCAGACCAGAGTGAAGCCCTATTACGAGCGCTTCCTCGATCAGCAGATCATGAAGGAAATGGACGTTTTCCTCAATTGCTACGATTCTGTTGCACCGCGCCAGTATATCAGCTATCAGCGGTCGGCGTTCTTCGGAAAGGACGACAGCAACTTCCGCCTGACCTTTGACCGCGCACTGACGGAGCGCCGCCACGATCTCACTTTAACAAAGGGCAGCTACGGCAACCTCATCATCGGCGACGACCAGCGGCTCATGGAGATCAAGGTTCCCGGCTCGATCCCGATGTGGATGAGCAAGGCGCTGTCTGAAATCGGCATCCGCCGCACCAGCTTCTCGAAGTACGGCAGAGCCTATCAGAATTATGTGCTTCAGCAGACCGTGAATCGCCCGCAGGAAGAGAGGAAGATGATCTATGCTTAATACCGTTTCAACATTTGTAAATCCCTTTACCAGACTGTTCGACGACCAGTCGCAGTACTGGATCGACAACAGCGGCCACATGACCCTCGGCATCGTGCTGATCTGCATTTGCAGCGCACTGGTGCTCGGCTTCCTGATCTCGCTGCTGTATATGTTCACCAACCGCAAGAAGGGCTATGCGCAGAGCTACATCATCGCAATGCCGATGCTCTCCGCGATGGTCTGCACCGTCATCATCATGATGTGCCTGATGATTGACAACTCCAGCGGCACAAAGGCTGCGATCACGCTGACCGGCGCCTTCTCGCTGACGCGGTTCCGCTCCGCGCCCGGCGACCCGAAGGATATCGCGTATATCTTCTTTGCACTGGTCATGGGCGTTGTCTGCGGCATCGGCTATGTCGGCTATGCGGCACTGATCTTCGCAATCATGGCAGCGGTTCTGATTATCCTGAACCTGACGAATTTCGCAGCGCCCAAGACGCAGGATATGACCCTGAAGGTCACGATCCCGGAGGACCTCAACTACAACGGGCTCTTTGACGATGTGATGAACAAGTACACGACCGCATGGACGCTCCGCAGAGTCAAGACCACCGATTTCGGCACGCTGTTTGACCTCGTTTACGATGTGCATGTCAAGCAGGATATCGACCAGAAAAAGTTTATCGACGAGATCCGCACCCTGAACGGCAATCTGAATGTGACGCTGGTTCTGTATCGCTACGACGACCAGATCTACAATACGAAAAACAAGTAATTCCGCGTAAAACGGTTATGATGCAGAAAGACTGAGGAGCGCCCTCGGTCTTTCCGCGTATAAAAGGGAGGATTCAGATATGAAAAAAAGAGCGGGAATCCGGCTGACAGTGCTTCTGCTGGCAGGCCTTCTGACAGGCTGCGGCAGCGACAGCAGCAAGAACAATAACCCGGCAGCCGGCAGCGCCGATGCCGCAGAGAGCAGCATCAGCGCGGAGAACAGTACCGCAGAAAACAGCGGCAGCGGTGAGGACAGCAGCGCAGAGCCGCAGGAGAGTGATGCGGCCGCCGACCCGACCGAGAGCAGCAGTATCTCCGAAAACAGCGGCAGCGAAAGCAGTGCCTCCGGCGGGGACAGCGCTTCCTCCGGCAATCAGGACAATTCCGGCAATACGGGCAATACCGGGAATTCCGGGAGCAGCGGCAATTCCGGAAGCGCCGGCAATACGGGCAATTCCGGAAGCACCGGAAACTCCGGCAGCACAGGCAATACCGGAAGCAGCGGCAATACCGGCAGCACGGGAAATACCGGAAATACCCAGCAGACCGGCACATCCGACGGGAATGACAGCGACCTCGATCAGGGCGATGAGGAAAAGCCGACCAAGTATATCTACCTGAACGGCTCCTCTGCAAAGTTCCAGGGCGACGGCATTTCCATCAGCGGCAGCAAGATCTATATTACAAAGGGCGGCGACTACGAGATCTCCGGCACGCTCGACAACGGGCAGATCTACATCGAGACCGAAAAGAAAAAGGTTCGCCTGCATCTCAATAACTGCAATATCAAAAACAAAGCAGGCTCGGCGATTTTCTGCCAGCAGGCAAAGAAGGTCACGATCTATTCGATGCCGGGAACCGTCAACTACATCGCAGACGGCGGCACGCATGATGCGGACAACGGCGCGATCTTCAGCGAGGACACCCTCGTGTTCAAGGGCGAGGGCGAAATCAACATCACCGGCGTCTATGCACACGGCGTGCAGAGCGACGACGATATTCTCGTCAAGGGCGGCAAGCTGAATATCACCGCGACAAAATCCTGCCTGCACTCGAATGATGCCATTGAGATTTACGACGGCACGCTCTACTGCGACGGCGGCACGAACGGCATCAAGACCGACGGCTATGTGCTGATCGCCGGCGGCAGCTCGACCTTCATCGGCGGCACGCGCGAGGAAAAGGGCTCGATCTACTGCGACGGCGCGTTTACCGTGACGGGCGGCAGCTTTATCGCGATCGGCAACTCCTGCGCAGCGCCCGATGCGGCGACCACGACCGTGAACATGATCGGCGTGGTGTTCAGCAGCTCGCAGCCTGCGAATACCGCAGTGAAGGTCACGAGCGGCGCAAACCAGATTTACTCGATCACCTCGAAAAACAATTTCCGCTCTGTGTACTATGCCGGCGCAAACCTGCTCAAGAATGCAACCTATCAGGTCACATACGGCGGCAAGGACGGCGGCTCCTTCACGGCCGGCAACACCGTGACGGTCTATACGGTTTCATAAATTATAAAGCCCTGAGGCATTTCATCAAGAGTGCTTCGGGGCTTTATGCTTGCGGCTGAGGGAGTTTTTTCTTCTTAATCGTTCGTGCAGCCAATCTTTCCGCTGGGGCGCGGGGCGCCGATCGGGGGTGACAACCAAAAGAGGGAAGGGGAAGGCGCAAGCTGCGCTTGCTTATCCCCCTTCCCCCTTTAGGTTTTCGCCCCCGAGCCCCCGCTTTCCTTATTCCCTATCCCTCTAAGCTTCGCATAGCTTGAGGCGAACGAACAGAGAGGAGAGATTAAGGAAAGAGGGAGGGCGAGGGGGAGAACCTTAAGGAGAGGGGAGACCGGAGCAAAGCGCAGCTTTGTGACGACTTCCCTCTCCTTGTGGTTCTTCCCCTCGCATCCGCGCCCCTGCGCCCGGCAGGATGATACTTCGGACAAACCAGTGAAGAACACAAAATAAAAATACAGATCAATATACCTCATTCCCAACAGGTGAGAGAGAAATCGAGTCAGAACGGGAAACCAAGACGGAGCGAAGCCAAAATGGCTGCGGGAACTGCCCGCAATGTCCATGTGTCCAAAATCGGCAGATTTTTTGGAAAATCTTACAAATCGCGTGACAAACGGAGAAAAACGTGCTATAATAGAATCACTAAGTGAAAAGGAGCCGGTTCTATGGTGAATCTGGAACAAAATTATGATGTCGTGATTGTAGGTGCGGGCGCTGCCGGGTGCTATGCGGCGCTGCATCTGCCGGAAAATCTGAAGGTTCTGCTGCTCTCAAAGCGGGAGGCGACCCTCTGCAACTCTGCGCTGGCACAGGGCGGAATCGCCGGCGTGTGGAATTCGCCGAATGACAACATCGAGCTGCACGCGAACGATACGCGCATCGCGGGAGCTTTCACAAATAACCCGAAAACGCTGCATATTCTGGTCTCCGAGGCGGCACAGGATATCGAGCAGCTCGTCGAATACGGCGTGGATTTCGACAAAAATGCCGACGGCGACTATGACCGCACGCTGGAGGGCGGACACTGCCGCAGACGCATCTTCCACTACCGGGATTCCACCGGCGCGGAGATTCTGCGCGGACTGCTCGCACAGACCCGGAATCTGCCGAATGTCACGATCTCGGAATTCACCGTTCTGAGCCGCGCCATGCAGACGGAAACCGGCTTCAGCGTCGAGCTTCTGCGCGAGGAGCGGCTCGATGTCGTGAACTGCCACTTCCTGATTCTCGCGACCGGCGGCATCGGGCGCGTGTATGAGTATACCACAAATTCCGCGATCGCGACCGGCGACGGCATCCGCGTTGCCTATGAGCTCGGCGCGCGCATCAAAAATCTCAGCCTGATCCAGTTTCATCCGACCGCCTTCAACAATAAGCACACCAGAGAGTGCTTCCTGATCTCCGAGGCGGTGCGCGGCGAGGGCGCGTATCTGCGCAACTGCAACATGGAGCGCTTCATGCACCGCTACGACGACCGGCTGGAGCTTGCACCGCGCGATGTGGTCTCGCACGCGATCATCCTCGAAAGCCAGCGCACCGGCTCACAGGATTTCTGGCTCGATATTTCGCACGAGGACCCGGAGACCGTCAAGGCGCGGTTCCCGAAAATCTACAATAAGCTGCTGGAGCAGGGCTATGACCTGACAAAGGAGCCGGTTCCGATTTACCCCTGCCAGCACTATCTCATGGGCGGCATCGACGTCAATTCCAATGCACAGACGCGCGTGGACAGGCTCTATGCCTGCGGCGAGTGCGCGCACACCGGCGTTCACGGAAACAACCGCCTCGCGAGCAATTCGCTGCTGGAGGCGCTGGTCTTTTCGCGCAGAGCGGCACAGGAAATCGCAAGAGAGGCAGAGGATATCTCCCCGCGCTTTGTGCAGGGCGAATTCCCCGCAGTGACCGCGACCGAGCCGATTCCGCACGGCATCCGCACCGAACTGCGGAAAATTTTGCAGGAAAACTATTTTGTCATTCCGAACACCGAGAATATGCATGCTGCATATGACCGCGTGACCGAGCTGATTCAGCTCATCGCCTGCGAGGACTGGCGGCTCGACCTTGACTATCTCGAAGCAAAATCACAGGCGACCTGTGCATATCTGATTCTGGAGGAGCAATTATAATGCAGCTGTTACAAAGCTATGTGGATGAGGTGATCCTGCGGGCGCTGCACGAGGATATCACCGGAATGGACGTCACGACGGATTTTCTGCTCTCGGAGGCGCATGAATCCGACGCCTATCTGATGGCGAAGGACGAGGGCGTGCTCTGCGGCATGGAGATCGCAAAGCGCGTATTCGATCTGGTCGGCGCGGGCGTATCGTTTGAGATTCTCAAAAATGACGGAGAATCCGTGCAGTACGGTGAGATTCTCGCGGTCATGCACGGCGGCACGCGCACGCTGCTCAAGGGCGAGCGCACGGCGCTGAATCTCTTGCAGCATCTCTCCGGCATTGCGACGGAAACGCGCAGATGCGTGGATATCGTTGCGGGGACAAAGGCGTCGATCGCCGATACCCGAAAGACAACGGTCGGCATCCGCGCAATGCAGAAATATGCCGTGCGATGCGGCGGCGGCCGGAATCACCGGTTCAATCTCTCGGACGGCGCGATGCTCAAGGACAATCACATTGATGCATGCGGCGGCATTCTGCCTGCGATCACGCAGCTCCGCGCACAGATCGGGCATATGGTGCGGATCGAGGTCGAGGTGCGGACGCTGGATGAATTGCAGCAGGCGCTCGATGCGAAAGCCGATATCATCATGCTCGACAACATGGACTGCGCGACCATGAAGGAGGCGGTGCGCATTACGGACGGGCGGGCGCTGCTCGAAGCCTCCGGCGGCATTACGCATGACACGCTGCGCGGCGTCGCGGAGACCGGTGTCGATATCATTTCGATCGGTGCGCTGACCCACAGCGTCAAGGCATTTGATATTTCCATGAAGTGGGGAAAGCGGGAATAAGCGAACATCAGATTACGCGGCAAAGGCAATCTACAATTTCCGCAGCGCTTCATTCACAAAAGCTCCAAAAACATTCTAAAACAAGCTGAGACCTCCCGGTTCTTCGGGAGGTCTCATATTCTGTCAGTTCTGTGTAATTGTTACGGTTGCCGTGCCGTCAGAGTTGATCGCATCAACCGTGATCGTAATACCGGGGTTCACGGTGCGGTCGCCGTTGCTGTCGTACCACGCAAAGCCCGATGTGCTGTTGCTGATCGTCGCACCTGCGCGGAAGAATCCGTTGTTCTCATTGACCAGCCGCAGGACACGCTGCTTTTCATTGCTGCTGTCATAGTTCTGCCCGTAGTTGTTCCATTTGAGCTCCGGCCCCCAGTAGCCGTCCCAGAGCTCCGCATTGCAGTGCAGAACACGGATGCCGCCCTGCCGGAAGAGCGGATACGGCGTATTTTCATAGAACATGTACTGATTGTTCATGTCCGCGGTATTGAGCTCGACGATGAAATATTCCTCGTGGTAGCTGTCGAGATTGTTGCGCGGGATGAGAATGCAGCTCGGCGCATACTGATTCGACTGAATCGTGAAGGTCTGCGTGCCGCCGCGGTAAACCTGAAGCTCCTTCTCGGTATACCAGCCGTACATCAGCTTGGAGAATGCAGACATATCGCCGAATGCATCGTCCATCATTTCCCAGCCGGCATCGCCGTTCAGCCCGTAATAGCCGTTCTGGGTGTTCTCATATTTGTAGTAATCCGGCAGACCCATAGCATGTCCGAGCTCATGCACCCATGTGCTGTTGAAGCCGGAGCGGTCGCTGAGCGCCCATGCGCCGATGCACAGGTTGCCCGCCTTTACATTGTCATATTTCTTTCTGCCGTAATATCCGCCGGAGCACGGCCACCAGTCGTCGCTGCCGTCGCCGTTGCCGTCTCTGCCGGAGGCCGCGCCGGGCAGTGCCACGATGACTGTATCCATCGTCCCGTCCAGATTGACGTCATATTTCGAGTAGTCGATCTCGCTGTCGAACGCGCTCATGATCTCCTCAAGCAGCCCGTCCGTATTGCCGATGTAGCTGTCGATGTTGTTCTTTGTGGTATACTGGAACACATCGCCCTGCATATTCAGCCGGCCGTATGAGGAGCGGGTGTAGTAGGCGGAGATGCTCTCCAGCGGATAGGCGCTGCTGCTCTTGTCCTCCGGCCCGAAGGACATCTCCCAGATCTGCTCAGTCGTGTAGTTTTCCGAATGCACGCAGTCCGGGAAATTGACGGCAAACATGAGGATATTGGTGTCGCCGACGCTTGGGAGTGTCGGCTTGACGTCCGCGATCGGCGGGGCGATCAGGTTGTCCTCCGGAACCTCGACCTCCTCATAGATGCCGTCCGGCTCCTCGCCCTTGATCGCGCGGCGCTTCAGGATGGTGAGATCGACGGCATTCACGCTCTGGCTGTCGTCGAGATCGGCGTGGGGCAGATCACAGCTCAGGGCACCCTGTGTATTGAGGTGCTGCGCCATCAGGACGGCATCGGTGACATTTACGGTCATATCGTTGTTTACGTCCCCGCGATAGCCGACGAGCTGCTGCTCGGTTGCCGCCTGTGCGATCAGTGACAGCATGGAGACGGTACTGACGGCTGCGGTCAGGATTCCGGCGATTTTCAGCTTCGCAGATGATTGATGAAACATAAAAGTCCCTCCCTTTGTTGAGAATACTTATATATAGTTTAACATAAAGGCGGCGCTGTGTCAATAGCGAAATCTGTCATTTCTGTGTATATTTATCACATTAATCCGCATACACAAAGCCCAATGGCCAACAGGCGAGATTCAAGCCAATACAGAACAATTCGCTCAGTCGTCGCTTTGCTGTATCGGCTGTCGGCCCGGCCGACCGGCACTGCCGGCCGGCGGCGTATATCATACAAAAAAAGCACCTCTCAAAAATGAGAAGTGCTTTTTTCTGGAGGCGCGAACCAGATTTGAACTGGTGATCACGGTGTTGCAGACCATTGCCTTACCACTTGGCTATCGCGCCTTCATATGAAGCGGATTACGGGGCTCGAACCCGCTACCTCCACCTTGGCAAGGTGGCGCTCTACCAGATGAGCTAAATCCGCATGAGGTGAATGCACCGCATTCACCTAAGCGACCTGGATGGGACTCGAACCCACGACCTCCGCCGTGACAGGGCGGCGTTCTAAACCAACTGAACTACCAGGCCATACTGGGAACAACAGGGCTCGAACCTGTGACCCTCTGCTTGTAAGGCAGATGCTCTCCCAGCTGAGCTATGCTCCCAAACGCGCACCGCGATTGCAGTGCCTTATTATTATACCCGATTCATCTGAATTTGTCAAGGGGATTTTTCAATTTTCAATATCATTTTTATTTTTAATTATCTGCTGCTCCTTTTCGTCCGCCATTGCCGAAATCTCCGCCGGCGTAAACACATATTTATTCGTGCAGAAGTGACAGCAAACCTCGATCTCCGGCATTTCCGCCGCCATTTCGCGCAGCGTCGGGATATCCAGCGAGCGCAGCATCCGTGCGGTGCGCTCACGCGAGCAGTCGCAGGCATACGCGGGCTCAGACTCGTCGAGCAGCTCGGCATGGAGCCCTGCCATAATCTTCTGCGCGATATCCTCAGCAGACATGCCCGCCTGCATCAGCGCCGTCACACTCGTCACATCGCGGAGATTCTCCTCAAGCTGCGCGATGTCCGATTCCGGCGCAAAGGGCAGAAGCTGCACGAGATATCCGCCCGCACAGGCGACTGTCAGATCGGGATTGACCAGAACGCCCAGCCCGCAGGCGGAAGGCACCTGCTCGCTGTCTGCGAAATACTGCGTCACATCCTCGGCGATCTCGCCGGAAACGAGCGCGGTCTGCCCGGAATACGGCTCCTTCATGCCGAGGTCCTTGATGACAAACAGCGTACCCGATGAACCGACCGCGCCCGCGACGTCGAGCTTGCCCTTGTCATTGAGCGGCAGCTCGATGATCGGGTGGTCGATATACGATTTGACATTGCCGAGGTCATCGGCGACCGCAAGCAGAATGCCGGCGGGGCCGCCGCCGTCGAGCCGGACCGTCACGGTATCGCCCGGATTTTTCAGCGTATAGCCGATCAGGGATGCCGCCATAGACAGTCTGCCGAGCGCCGCCGAACAGACCGCCGAGGTCTTATGGATCCGCTCCATTTCGCGGCACATCTCCGTGCCGTCCAGCACCGCGCACACCACCGCGCCGTCCTGTGACAAATAACGCTTCAGCTTGCCTTTCATAGTCTGCCTCTCCTATATATAATACATGATTCTATATTGTCTGTCCGCCCGCGGCGCGCGTGACATACAGCAGACGCTGCGTCTCCGGGCGCGGCTGGGCGAAGGTGTCGCCGTCGAGCTGCTCCAGAAGCGTAAAGCCGGTCTCCGAGAGCAGCCTTTGCAGAAGATCATCCGCATAATACCGCTCGGTGAAGCACTCGGTATCGCGGACATACCGCCTGCCCTCAATCTGCGAAAAGAAATCGAGCTGGATCGTGACGGGCAGCTCCGGGTTAGAAAGATCGGTGTGATTCTGCCAGACGCAGACCGCCTCCGGCAGCTCATAGACAAAGCACTGCTCGCCGAGCACACTGCGGTGCTTATACGCCGTATTCACATCGAACAGAAACAGCCCGCCGTGATCGGAAAACAGGTTGACGCGCTCGAACACGCGTCGGATATCCCCGGCCTTCGGCAGATGATTCAGGCTGTCCAGTGCGCAGACCGTCACGCTGACCGTCCCGAACAGATCGAGCCGGCGCATATCCTGCCGCAGATACTGCACGGGCAGCCCGCTGTCATATTTTTTGTCCAGCGCTTCATTCAGCATGTCCTCCGAGCTGTCGATGCCGATGACGTCATAGTCAAGGCGCGCAAATGCCTCGGAGAGCGAGCCGGTGCCGCAGGCGAGATCGAGCAGAATCCGGTCGGCGCTGTCCGGGCGCTGATGCTTCCGGATCAGCCGGTCGAGCTGCTCGGCGCGCGCCGCATACTGCACATTCTGCGTCAGTGCATCGTAATACTGCGCAAATACGCCATATCCGCCCTGCGCCTCTGCGCCGGGGCTCATTCAGCCGATTCTCCCTCTGCCTGCTTCTTCAGGCGGTCAAAGACGATCGCGTAGCCGCCGGAGCTGACCATGCTCAGCGAGCGGTTCACGCGGCTGATCGTCGCGGTGCTCGTGCCGGTTTTCTCGACGATCTCCGCATAGCGGCAGTCCTCCGAGAGCAGCTTTGCGATCTGATAGCGCTGTGCGATCGCGACGAGCTCCTGCGGGGTGCAGAGATCCTGCATGAACATGGCGATTTCGTCCGCGGACTGCAAGACGGCAAATGCCTCGTACAGATCTCTGAGATTTGCTTCATCCATCGGTTTGAACATGATGTTGCCTCCTTCGATGCTGCCCTTTGCCCGGTGCAGCATTTCATGATACTTCTATTTTAGCACATTACTTCGTAAAAGTAAAGAGGGAAATTTGTTTTTTTCGTTATTTTGGGAGTTTTGCCGGGATTGTTACCAAAAATTCACAGCATGTTCACAATTCCGTGATATAATATCAATACAAATATATTCGGCGCATTCTATAAAAATTTGTACCGGTTTCCAATCTGCGCCGAGGAGAGGGGTTTTATCTATGCGCACCGCAACCAAACTGCGGAGATTCATCTCCGCCGCTGTCTGCGCCGCGATCACCGCGACCATGGCAGCATTCCCGACATCGACCGCTTATGCTGTCAATGTCAACCAGAAGCTCCCGGTAGACAGCACCTACACGGGCTACACCGCCGACTACGGCACCAGCGTCGAATCCCTGACGATCTACGTCACATCGTCCGCTGCCGGCACCATGTCCTACGGCTTCGGCATCGGAACCGCCGCAAGCCCGTACTGGATCGAGATGAACAACGGCACGCTGGTCGAGGGCGAAGGCGAAGGCACCTCTGTCAAGCTCCCTGCTTCGACCTCTACACCGATCAAAATTGATCTGTCCAAGTTCAAGCTCAGCTACTCGCCGAAAACCGACCAGTATCCGGGCAGATTTGAATTCCGCAACTACTACTCCGACGGCACGATCACGATTGACAAGATCGTCGCGAACGAATCGGGCAGCAGCTCCGGCGGCGGCAGCGGAAGCCAGACCTCCGAGAACACCAAGAGCGGCTCCTACACCTTCAAGGACAACAAGGACGGCACCGCGACCATCTCCACCACGCTCTCGGGTACGCTCGACGACATCGACGCCGTTCTGACCAGAGGCTATGACGAGGATACCTATTACGACCCGGAGACCGGAAAGTCCACATGGACCGAATCCGACCCGATCAACTCCCGCAAGCTCAAGTACAAGGATTTCGGCATCGCAGCACCCGCCGCGGATGAGAAGATCACGCTCGAATCCTTCACCTTCTCAGTTTCCTCCGAGGTCAACATGGATACCTTCATGTACGGCTGCGGCCTGAATGTCGTGTATATGTCGCCGGCCGATTCCGAATACTGGATCGAGCAGCAGAAGTCCTCGCCGGATACCCACAAGGGCTACTGGTACAATGAGCACGGCGCAGATGCAGACGGCGAATACGACTTTGACCGCGATGCACTCGAGATCGTCCCGACAGAGGGCACGACGCTGGAGGACTGCGGCAAATGGGTCGATGCAGTCTGGGATGTCCCGGCTGAGATCCAGGAATACGCAACCGTCAAGGACGGCGACGCGATCTCCTTCCAGTTCTGGTACGGCGCAAACAAGGAAAACGGCTATGAGGAGTATGACGAGGTCGAGCTGAAATCCGCAACCTGCACCTACACCCTCGAAAAGACCGTTCCCTACACCGGTTCCGCAGCATATTCCGGCAGCGCGATCTCGCTCACACAGGGCGATGACACCACGAATTCCGCTTCTGTCTCCATGAAGGAATTTTCGCTCACCGCAAATGATACGCCGGTCGCAGTGAAGTTCAAGCTCTCCATTCCGTCCGAGATCAAGAAGCTCGTGTTCGGCGTCGGCGTGTCCGATACCAATTCCGCAAATCAGTATTCCGATTTCCAGTATGCAGTTCTGAATGCGGCGACCGATCAGGAGATCATGTGGATCATCCCGTCGAATGTCGCACCGGATGTGCTCTACGGCAACCTGACCTTCGGCTACTACTACGGCGCCGACAGCAGTGACAAGCTCGTGAATACGATCAAGCTCACCGATGTTACCGTTTACTACGCAACGACCGAGGTCACGACCACCACGACGACCAGCACAAGCACCACCACGACCACAACCACAACCTCCACCACAAAGGATCCGACCGTAGATGCAGTATGGGGCGATGCGGACTGCAACGGCAGCGTCGATGTTCTGGACGCGGTTCTGCTGGCGCGTGTCGCGGCAGAGGACACCAAAACCGGCATCACCGATCAGGGCAAGATCAATTCCGATGTTACCCATGACAACACGGTCAAGAACGATGACCTCAGCCTCCTGCTGAAGTATCTGGCAAATCTGATCCCCTATGAGGATCTCTGCCCGTAATTGCGAATGTTACGGACCTTCTTCAAATGCAGCACCGGCACACAGCGAATTTTTCCTGTGTGCCGGTGCTGTTTTATTCGATATCGAGTGCTATATACGCGATATTCGGATGAACAATCAGGTTTTCATCGAGCCGCACGGAAAAATCCGTGAGCTGCTCCGGCACTGCCGTATAGGGCGTACCGGCAGCGCCAGCCTCGCAGTTTTCGGCGAGCTGCCCGGTGATCTGATTTTCCGCTGCCGCATGAACCTTCATCCAGAAGGCGTCCGCATCCGCTTCCGGCTCTGCCGCGACGCAGACATATGCGGCATCGGGTGCGCGGCCGAATAGCTGCCGGAAAAGCGGGTAACGCTCCTGCGCATGGACTGCGGTCTTTTTCGCCGTGGCGATGTAAACGCCGTAGCAGAACTGATTGAAGTCGTCCGCAGTCAGCGTATCGAGGCGGCGGCGCGATCCGGCCTCGGCATCATACAGATACAGCACGGCATCGCCCGCACGCTCGCGCAGACCGTTTTCGCCGAGCAGCCTGCGCCGCAGCGCCGCCCCCGCGGCATTGCCCTCCGGGTAGTCGTCCTCCGCCTGCGATGCGGGAATCCATGTGCAGAGCACCTCGGTGTCATCCTGCCGCCGCAGAACCGGAATCGGCTCGCCGGCATCGGGGAGCTCGCCCTCCAGCAGAAAGCGCTCCGCCGCAAAGCACAGCAGATCGCAGTACCGCGCAAAATTTTCCTTCGTCGCGTCCAGAATCTCAATCTCCCGCAGCCCGCAGCAGCGAAGCCCCTGTGTCATGATCCATAGATGCTCCGAATTCGCATCGCCCTGAATTTGCAGGCCGTAGAGCGCATCGACCGGCGGCGCGGCCGCACTCTCCGCCGCCAGCATCACCCAGCCCGCCGGCAGCAGCTTTCTGCGGGTGTAATCCAGAAACGCAAGCGCTGCCGGACAGATCATGCGCAGCAGCCTGAGTTGTACCTGAAGCGCAAGATCCGGCTGCTTTTCCTCAAAGGACATGATGCAGAGCACGACGCCCTCTGCCCGCGAGGCCGCCCCCGGCACATCATCCGCGACCGGCCCGGACGGGCGGAAATCCCGGATATCCGGCACCGGCTGGCAGACCAGCATAAATTGGTAAATATCCGCGCTGCCGTTTCCGTCGGCAAGTTGAAACGCGAGAATCCCCTGCTCATCCGCATGGGACATCGCGACCCGGAATCTGCCGTCTGCCTCGACGGCGCGGGTCACGCTCGCAACGGTCAGCTCGTCCGGCAGAACCGCACACACGGCGCCGATCGCCGAGGGAATCTGCGCGGTGTGGCCGTAGATGAGATCAACCGCTTTTTCGTCATAATCCGGGTCAGTCCCGTTCAGGCTGTCCGTATAGTCCGTGCCGCCGGTCTCTGCATCGAGCTGCGCCGCAAGCGCCTTCGCTTCGCCGTAAAAATGATCGCGCAGCACATCGCGGTCATAGCGGTGATCGGTGCGGAAAAGCGGGAATTCCGCGGGCAGCAGCATACTGAACTGCGGCTGCTGAATCCTCGAAAAGAGCCGGTAAGCGCCCGCTGCAAATATCATCCGCATGACCGGATTGCCGCAGCGCAGATAATCGGAGAGCGCCTTCCGGAAGACCGTGACGCCCGTTTCCCGGTCTGTCTGCGCATAAAGCCGCAGCAGAATGCCGAGCTCCGGCAGCATTTCCGCATCGCCGCGCAGCTTCGGGTACAGCCGCTTCGCGAGCTTGCGCGCATGCTCATATCTGCCCGCCTTTGTGTCCGCCAGGATCTCTGCCGCTCCGTCTGCTTCCAGCCGTGCGCGGAGCGCCGCCGCGTATTCGCCCGGGTTTTGCTGATTTTGCTGATTTTTTACTGTTTCTGACATGATGTTCCTCCGTCCGACACTTCCGTTTCGGGAATGATTGACAAAATCTGCATTATAGGGTATAATAGTATGCAGTTGTCTGTGTTCATTATAACATGGCTTCAAATGCAATGTCAAGCGACCACCGGCGAACAGACGGAAAGGAAACACAATGGACTGGCATTACAAAAGGATACGAAAAAACACATGGAACACGGTATTCAGGAAGGGCTGGCGGGCATGGCTGATGCTGGTGCTCATCGGCTTCCTGTTTTCATACATCGGCGCATCGAACGGCGCGCAGTCCTCGTTCATAGAAAACGCGGACAGGCTGCTCGGAGCAGACGACGCGATGCTGCCGAGCAATATCGAGCTTCTGAAGCGATACATTGCAGACTCTGTGCTGGTACGGAAGGTTCCCTTTATCACCTCGGATTTTGCAATGGGCATCATCGACCGATGCTCCCGCCGCGCGACATGGATCATCCGGATTCTCGCGCTGAACTACTCCTATTATAAACGGAATCTCGGTGAGGTTGTGGCGGTGCTGGTGCTTTCCGCGATCATCTCGATTCTCCTGCGGCTGTTTGTGCAGAATGTCGTCATCATCGGCAGAAACCGCTATGCAATGGAAAACCGGATGCAGAAATCGGTGCTGTTCCGGCGGATCTTCTCGCCGTTTCATCTCCGCACCTTCCCGAACACCGTCCGGGTCATGCTGATCTACCACATCTCGCTGCTGCTCTGGTCGCTGACGCTGGTCGGCGGCATTTACAAGTATTATCAGTATTATGCGGTGCCCTATCTGCTTGCGGAGAACCCCCGCATCACATGGAAGGAGGCAAAGGCGCTCTCTGTAAAGATGACAACCGGCTGCAAGCGCAAGATCTTCCTCACGCAGCTTTCCTTCTGGTATCTCTGGCTGCTCAAAACCATTCCGCTGACGGGTCTGCTGCTGGCGATCCCGCTTGAAATGCAGCGTGATGCAGAGCTGTATTTTGCGCTGCGGGAGCGGGTCGAGCCGGAGAACGCGCTCCTGACAGAGCCGGCATTTTCGCGCCCGGCATATGTCGAGCAGCCCGATGCCGAAGCGCCGGTCTATGTCCTGCCCGATGCCGAGATCCGCGGGGCGGGGCGTCCGCGTGCGCATCTTTGTTACAGCCCGATCGAGCTGATCTTCCTGTTCTTTGCCTTTGGCATTACCGGCTGGATCTGGGAATGCGGGCTCTACATCGTGCGCGATCATCTGCTTGTCAACCGCGGCACGCTGTACGGGCCGTGGATTCCGATTTACGGCGTCGGCGGAACGGCAATGGTTCTGCTGCTCGACCGCTTTAAGCAGAAGAAGCTGCATGTTTTTATCTTCGGCGTCGCGCTCTGTGCCGTATTGGAATACGCATCGAGCTTTATTCTGGAATATTTCTTCAATTCCTCATACTGGGACTACAACTCCGACTCGTTCAATCTCAACGGAAGAATCTATCTTGCGGGGCTGGTCGCATTCGGGCTCGGCGGCATGGCGGCGATCTATCTTGTCGCGCCGATCATCTCCGAAATCGCGGCGCGGTACAGCATGCGGACAAAGGTCATCGCGGCCTCGGTTCTGTGCGTACTGTTCCTCCTCGATCTCATCTTCTGTGCGCTGTTCGGGTTCAATTCCGGCTCCGGCGTCGGCGGGAGCATCCCGGAGGAGGCAAGCTGCGAAACCCTCTTGACTTTCTATTTGTAACATGATATAATAAGACAACCCCGAACGGGCAGTATATTGTAAAAGGAGGAATCCGAATGGGCTTTCTGGATAATTTACTGAAAAAGGGTGCCGCCGATGCACTGCGCGGGCTGATGGGCAGCGGGGGCGCTGCCAATCCCGCCGCAGCACCGCAGCAGCAGTCCGCACCGCAGCAGCAGCAGGCTGTTCCGCAGCAGAGTGCTCCGCAGGAGCCCTCGCCCTCCGGCTGGTCGTGGGGCGAAACTATGCCGGCTGAGGAAAACCAGTACAATTTCAACGGAACCTACGATCAGTATTTCGATTCCGTTCTGCGCGGCGCATTTCCGGAATATGAGATCACGATGGAGTCGGCCGACCGTCAGCACGGTCAGTATGCGTCGGCGCGTCCCGCAAAGATCGTGACCTTCCGGAAGAACGGCCAGACCGCGCTGATCATCGAGCTGATGTCGCAGCACAGCACCCGCAGGAAGCTGCGCAGGGATTGCAGGTCTGCGGGGATTCCGTATCTGCGGTTTTATTATGATTATCACGGCTGGTGGAATACGAAGTCGTATGTCACCGAGCGAACCCGCCGGGCTTTAGAGGGCTGAGGCGAACAAACATCCGCGGGAAGCTGCCCCGGATCATAATTGCTGAAAACAGAAAGAGAAAGCTGTGCGCTGATTACGCATGCGCCTGCGGCGGACCCGGCACGCGCCCGTGAATGTGCTTCGCAGGCAGCCGGTGCGTGTACGGTCTGGTACATTACGGAATTTTCCGTACTTTAACGCCTTCTCTTTCTGTTTTCTTGCCGGCCGTGCCGGCCGCCGTTTCGCTTCGCACCAAAATGAGCGAAGCCGGATGTTTTATCTCAGCCGAATATTTTGGCACGCTTGGGCGTGCACGCGGCGGGGAGCCCCCGCTGGCGATTTGGCTTCGCACCATAATAGGCGGAGGCGCGTGTCCTATCTCAGCCGAATATTTTGGCACGCTTGGGCGTGCACGCGGCGGGGAGCCCCCGCTGGCGATTTGGCTTCGCACCATAATAGGCGGAGGCGCGTGTCTTATCTCAGCCGAATATTTTGGCACGCTTGGGCGTGCACGCG
>JAFUAD010000078.1 GCA_017460835.1 Oscillospiraceae bacterium | reverse complement strand
GCGCCGCTGTAATTGAGCTTGCTGCCCCACTCAGCGACCCACAGCGCGTATCGGGTCTTGATGTCGTCCTCGATGTGCGTGCCGAGAATGGAGCGGCTGGTATACAGTCCCACCCAATAACCGGCAGCTTCGAGCGCATCGCAGAACGCGCGGATCATCGCAGAGCAGTTCTCCTTGCCGGTTGCAAACTGGTCTTTTTCTTCCTGATCGAACCAGATCGGGAATTCAAACTGCTTACCCTTGAGGACTTCAATGCACGCAGCAGCCTCCTGTTTCACTTCATCGACCGTCTTGGCGTAGCTGTACCAGTATGCACCGACCGGCAGCCCGACAGCCTTTGCACCGGCATAATATTCCTCGAACCGGTCATCCTTCTGTGATGTCAGCTTGCCGTAACCGGCGCGAAGAATTGCAAACTGTACGCCGCTGTCTTTTACCTTCTGCCAGTCGATCTTTCCGTTGTGTCTGCTCACATCAATACCATTCATCGGTTGTACCTCCTCCGGCTGATAAATAAATCCCTGAAACCCGTTATACTTCGGACCGTTCCAGCATCCGTCTTCGTTGTTTCTGGTCGTGATCCAGAACGGATTGCTGCATCCGTATCCGGATTCCGAGGTGACGATTGTGCCGTCCTCATTGATCTGCTCGACGACTGCAACATGGTGTCCCCACACAATCACTGCGCCGAGCTTCGGTTCTGTGCCGACCTGCAAGCCCTGCTTTATCGCTGCGGAAATCCATTGATCAGGATTCGGCGGGCATTTCAGGTACATCCAGCAGCCCGCACCGATGATCTCATTGAATCTCGCCGCAGCATATCCGACACAGTTTGCAAGGACATTGCACCCTGCATCTGTCGGTTTGCCGAGGATTGTACCGACGGCATAGCCGCCTGCGAGCGGCGTGTTGTAGTACGGATTACCGCTATCCGGTCTTATCAGTCTTGGAACGAACATCTGCATCATCCTCCTCGCTTTTATCACGGAGCTGCACAAGCATTTCACGCAGCTTCTTTGGCATCGGCAGACCGAGCTTTCCTGCGTTCTCCAGAATGCTCAGCCCCTCATTTGCGATATACAATCCACACGCAGCCGACCGGAATACAGATGCGCTGCCGCCGAGAACCTGAGAATCAATGATATGCGCAACGGCAACGATAATCACAATCAGAGCTTTCTTGCAAAGCCCGATGAAACTTACCTGACTGTTCAGCCGGTGCTGTGCTGCACCGACGATCAGACCGGTGATGTAGTCCAGACAGATGAACGCGATCAGCGCGATCAAAAGCCCGTCGAGCTGCCCCCACAGCAGACCTGCAAGCCCGCAGAAAAATGCAGACAGCGTTTTCAGAAAATTAGTCATCATCATCCTCACTCTCTGCCGGAATACGAAGAAACAGCAGGCAGTATTTCAAATAATTGCGGATATTATTTTCTGCGCGGGCGAGCGTGCGAGATACGGTTGACGGGTCAACACCGAGCTTATCTGCAATCTGCCGCAAAGTCATATGGTCGAAGTAGTAGCACTGTGCTACCTCGCGTTGCCGACCGGACAAATCGTTTTCAATCACAAGATGCAGTACACGGTACAGTGTCTTTGCCTGTCGGCTGTTCGATGTACCGGGATGCAGCTCTCGTTCAATTCTTGATGGATCAAAGTCCAGTACAGATTCAGAAACACGGATTCGTTTTCCACGTCGCTCACGCAGCCCTTTCAGATATCGTGCTTCCTTTGCTCTCATACCGGCTCACCCCACGCTCGCAAGTAGGACTGCATATCTCCGATGTCTCGCTTCAGCTCCAGTCTTTCAGTTCGGAGCACTTTGAGGCGAATGTCAAGATCATCCCTGAGCTTCGGAGAAATGTCAGGCTGTTTTTTCGCCGCGTTCAGCTCCTTGATTCGCTTTGTGATCATCGCAAGTGATTCCTCATAGCTTGCGATCAGCTTCTTCATGTTCAGAGATTCCAATTCAATCACCCCTTGATTACAGTGTTCCAATAATCCTCAAACGCCTTGAGTGCTACTTTATATGCAGAGCTGCCCTGCGTTTCGTAGATGTTCACCAGAGCCAGCAGTTCGCGGAAACAGTTACGCACCGGTATGTGCTTTTCTCCCCGATAGCAGAGAATCGACCAGAGGCACGGAATCAGTGCAGGTGTCGATGTGCGGATATTGCCTGCATAAACACCGACTTCCACCTTGTCAATACGTTCAAGCCGAGGAACATTGCAGGTGTTGTCAGTGATCGGCACATCAATCCAATGCCGCGCACCGCGTTCATCGCAGTACACAAACCGCGCTGTTTTCTCTGCGTATTCGTCCCACTCGCTGTCAAAGTCGAACTCCACGATGTACGATGTATTGCCGTTGACAATGAAGGATTGTGTCATCAGCATTGCGTAACGGTTTCTGATCCGGATTACAATGTTGTCCACGTATCATTCCTCCGTTTCAGAATCGGAGCTGCTATCGGGCTGTGCAAACATCAGAACGCCGTGATCTTCTCTGTCATTGATGACATTGATAATCCTGCTCCAATCCTCCCAAGCCCCCGAAATGAATGTCCTTGCAAACAGGTATCCTGTCGAGGATGCTGCAATCTTAAAGCCGAGAGACGTGCTGCTGCTCGTCCCGGTGACAGTCATGCACAGTAGCGGTGCAGGGGTTTCATAATCGGCGGTCGGGTTATCTTCGTCATCCGCCGCGATGACGGTGACGGCTATCCCGCCGACCGCCCCGGACAGAGCCGCAAGCGCTGCGTCAATCAGGTCTGCATTGTCGTTCAGTGCAGAGATGTTGATTGCATCACTGTCTGCCGGTTTGTTGAGATGAAGAAAAGAAGTCTGCGTCATGATGCACCTCCCGCATCGCCCCAAGTATATTTTTTTGCTGTTCCCCATGTCATGCCGCGTGCGCTGCCCCATGTTGCAAGGCGATTCCGGTCGAGCTCCTCGACCTGTGCTGCAATCGCGTCAAGCTGTTTCTGCGCGGCGCTCTGTTCGGTCGTGACAGTATTGCTGAACGGCTGCCGACGCGCGATGCTGCGCTTGACATTGCCGGTCTCGGTGCTGATGCGCTCACCGGTCAGCAGATTGGTCACTGTTTTCATGATGCGCTGTGTTGTGGAAATTCCAAGCTCACTGTCATCAATGACACCACTGTCACCAACCTCATAGCTTGCAAGCTCCTGAAACGGATCGTCTTCGGCAAGGTCGGCGTATCGCACCGAGTAATGTGCATCTACTTCTTGAATGATGCTCATGTATTTGCCGAAATCGCTGCCGAACTGCGTGCCGCGCTGCTGCCCGGTCATGTCATCGGAATAGCTGAATGCTGCGTGAAGTGTTTTTCAAACGGCAAACCGTTATATGTCAGCGGAATGGAAGCGTGCGCTTTGTTGCCGTAGTTGTCGGTTGCAACAAGCTGGCTGAAAGTGTTGGTGTAGTCAAGCGTTTCCTCAACTTCGGTCAGGTTCAAACCGTAGGCAATGTGGAATGCATTTTGCAGACTGCCCTCCATGACCTTGCAGATCGAGAAGTACAAACCGTTCACAAACAGCTCGCCGCCCCAGCGCTCCAGAATGCAGTTGTCCTCGCCGATCAGAGCGCCGGTCATGGTCTTCCATTCGTAATAGGCAGTCGCAAGCGTTTCGATGTCAGAATGAAATGTGAAGTGTCGCAGCGGCAATTTTGTCTCTGCCTGCCCGTATGGATCATACGGATGGTCAAACAGCCATTGAATGGCATCCTGTCCGTTTTTGTTTTCCGGGCGGACATCTTCCAACAGCACATAGTTCAAATCATAAAACATGTGCATCGCATCAATGGAAACGACCGGAGCGCCGCTTTGCCGCTTTTTTGTACGGCGAAAAATGCGGAACGGCTGCCAACGTGTCTGCCCGCGGAACGGGATAGGTGCGCGAATAATGTGACCGGGGATCAATGATTTCCAGTCGCCGTCACGATCAAGCGGCTGTTCAACATGGATGCTGCCTGCCTGTCCGAATTCGAGTGTGTGTTCTGCAACGGTCGGCGTCAGCAGGCGCAGCCCGTTTGAAATGAAAAGGTGTTCGTCTGCCGGATAGACCATGAGCGGGTCACGCAGAATCAAAGCCATCTCTCATTCACCGTCACTTCCACCTTGCTGATGCCGGATTGCCATGTGATAACATTGTCGCCGGGCTTCAGCACCATTTTCCAGAATTCGCCGGATGTGTATTCCTGCACAATCGTCAGATCACCGTTTGATTCTTCTTTGTAGATTTTCCGGCGCTGAAGATCAATGACAAGCACACCGGTATCAAGTGCGAGTGCTGCGATTTGCAGCATGACTCCGTTCACGCCAAAGATTGCGAGAATGCAGCCGTCCTCGATCGTCAGCCGATAGATCGGCTCTGCATAGATGTTACCCCATAGCCGGTAATATGCAGGCGATGTGTCAAAGGTAATCGGAATATTCGTTTTCGTGTACTTGAACGGCTGGAAGGTGAACGGGATCTGAATTTCATTTGCCCGTGTGCCGATCCGCACAGGCTCGATCTGCCCGACCCGGCGGATGATGCCGACAAGCTGCGGCTGCGTGCTCATGATGAGCTGCCTGCCGTTCTGAATCCAGTCATTCAGCACTGCAAGTTCGTGATTGTGCGGCGGTCTTGTGAGATAGCCGGTCAGCGTGAGATCGAAGTCCTTGTATTGTCCGGTATGCCGGTCAAGCTCGACCGCTACGCCGGGGACAGCGGTGTTCTCAACTGTTTCAGCAGCGGTTGTCCAGAGCGGCAGCCGCGCCATTTTCAGCCCGAAGCGCTGACTGCATTTGCCGTCAATCTCGATCCAGTTTCTCAAACACTCCACTCTCCTTTGCGCGTATTGTTGTCGGTTTTCAGGCGCTCGATCTCCTCCGACATGGTCTCTGCCGTGCGGCGGACATCTGTATCGCTGTCCATTCGCTCGACATTGATTGTGATGTTGTAGGTGTCGCCGCCGCCGTAACCGGACGGTGCGCCGCCTGTCGGCTTCGGCTTGTTCTGCGGGAAGTCCGGCAGTTTCAGGCGGCTTGCATCGTACTGTGCAAGTGCCGGTGAAAGGTCATATTCCGGAATCATTGCCTCTGCGAGACCGCTGACAGCGTTCTTCACATACTTCATGTTCTTGGTGATGCCCTCCGCGAGACCTCGCATCATGTCAGGCATCCACTGCTCATACTCGCGCAGCGGGCCTTCGTCCGGACGGGAAAAATGCAGAAAGCCCTTGATTTTCCCAGCGACGCCGCCGACCGCATCCTTGACCCAGCCGCCGGCAGACTTAATTCCGTCAACCATGCCGCCGATAATGTCCTTGCCCCAGCCGAATGCTTTGGAGGGCAGCCCCTTGATATAGTCCCACGCCGCCTCGAATGCATTGATAATCGCATCCTTGATTGCGCCGGCCGTCGAGGAGATGCCGGATTTTATACTGTTCCAGATGTTAATTACAGAATCCTTGATTTTTGATGCAACACTTGTGACTGACGATCTGATCGCTTCCCAGATATTTGAGACGATGTTCTTTATTCCGGTTAATATGGTTGTAATTGATGTCTTGATTGCTGTCCATGCCCCGACTACAATGCTCTTAATTCCCTCCAGAATGCCGGAAACAGTCGATTTGATTCCGTTCCAGATTCCGGAGACAATGCTGCTGATGCCGCTGAGAATCCCGGAGACCGTATCCCGGATGCCGTTCCAGACTGTTGTGACTGCGTTCCGGATTCCGTCCAGAATGCCGGAAACCGTGTCCCTGATTCCGTTCCAGACAGCCGAGACTGCTCCGCTGATTGCATCGAGTGCGGCGGAAACAGCGCCCTTGACCGCGTCCCATGCAGCAGAAAATGCGCCCTTGATCGCTTCGAGCACATTGCCGGCCGTCTCCTTGATGCTCTGGAATTTGTCGAAGATCGCAGCGCCGAGCTCTTGCAGCTTTCCGGTCACGGCGCCGAACATTAAGCCGATGCCGGACACAACTGCGGAAATAATGCTCTTGCCCCATTCAGCCGCTTTGCCGAGCCCGCTGAGCAGTGCGCCGCCGATGCTGCCGAGCAGCTCCTTTGCCTTGCCCGCGACCTTTCCGCGCAGCTTGAACATGCCCTTGATCAATGCCCAGACGATCTTCCCCGCGGCTGCAATGATCTGCGGAAGATTCTGGATGATGCCCTTCACGAGCGCGAGGGTCAGCTCGATCGCAGCGTCGATCAGCTTCGGTGCATTGTCAACCAGTGCATTCACCATCTTTTCGACGATCCCCGGCAGCTTGTCGATCAGGATCGGCAGCGCGGCAATCAGGCCGTCCGCAAGCCCCATGATGAGCTGAATCCCCGCGTCGATCAGCAGGTCAATGTTGTCAATCAGCGTATCCACAATCTGCAAAACCACATCGACGATTGTCGGGATCAGCGTCGGGAGCGCCTGTGCAATGCCAAGCGCGAGCTG
>JAFUAD010000009.1 GCA_017460835.1 Oscillospiraceae bacterium | reverse complement strand
GCGTGTTGAAGTCAGTGTATCAGCATACATTTTCCGAGGAACGCAAGCTGGTTGACGAGCGGATTGATGGGTTCTTTGATGCTCTGTTGAACGGCTGATTACCCGCCTATAAATCCCTACGGTTCCCTCGTGGTTCACTTTCGCTCAAAACCGCATCATGAAAACTGCGCTGATGCGCAGAATTGGAAATTCGGTTGGCGGGCACTGCCCGCCTCCTCCTTCTTCTTCTTTGCAAAGAAGAAGAAGAAGGAGAAGGAGAATACATACAACAATCACCGGGGAATTTTCTCCCGCGCCCATTGCACTTTTCCGAATAATATGTTATAATAGAAAAAAACCGAAAGGAGCATCCGGAAATGCACCCGATTCAGCATCTCCGCACTGTCATGCGGCACCGCCATATGGTACTGCGGCACTGCATCAAGGCAGGGATCCCGGTTCAGGGGCTCCTGCACGACCTCTCGAAATTCTCCCCGGCCGAGTTCATTCCCGGCGCGCTTTACTTTCAGGGCAGCCGCAGCCCCAATGAGGCCGAGCGCGAGCTGAACGGCTACTCGAAGGCATGGCTGCACCACAAGGGCAGGAACAAGCATCATTTTGAGTACTGGATCGACATTAACATGGAGTCAAAGCGCTACGAGCCTGTGCCGATGCCGACGCGCTACCTGATCGAGATGTTCTGTGACCGTGTCGCCGCAAGCAAGGTTTACCGCGGGGCGGAATACAAGGACGGCGACCCGCTCGCGTATTACCTCAAGGGCATTGAGCGCGGCAGGCCGATTCACCCGAAAACCGCGAAACGGCTGCACTTTCTTCTGAAAATGCTCGCGGAACAGGGCGAGGACGCGACCTTCCGGTACATCAGAAGGATGAAGAAATAACCGAAAACTCAAAAAAACGGAGGAACTCAACATGGCGATTCATTTTCATATTCCGGATTTTTCCCGCAATTTTCACCTCAATATGCTGCTGATCAAGCTCATGAAGGAATACCCGCAGATGTTCCGTGAGGGCGCGGATATCGGCTCGGTTTACGGCGAATTTCCGTCCTCGCTCTGGAACGGCGGGCGTGTGCTCGGCGGGATGTTCCCGGAGAACGAGATCCGCTATGTCGCAGAGCAGCTCAATGAGAACGGCGTCTCGCTGCGCTATACCTTCACCAATCCGCTCATCAACCAGAGCCACCTCGATGACAGGCACTGCAACCGCTGTCTGGAGCTGACCCAGCGCTATGACCGGATGAACGGCGTCATTGTCGTGTCGCCGGTGCTGGAGAAGTACATCCGGCAGAAGTATCCGCATTACAAGATCATCTCCTCGACCTGCAAGCAGATCACCGACTTTGAGGCGCTCTGCGAGGAGCTGGAGAAGGATTACGATTATGTGGTGCTGGATTACAATTTCAACAACAACTTTGAGCTGCTGGAGAAGCTGCCGCACAAGGAGAAGGTCGAGATTCTCGTCAATGCGGTCTGTACGCCGAACTGCCCGCGCCGCAAAGCGCACTATCAGTATCTCGGCAGGACGCAGATCGCCTACTGCGAGCACCTGAAGAAGAAGGGGCCGGGCGCGCCCTGGAAGCCGGCGGAGAGCTTCAAATGCGAGCATATCGGCAACACGGTCTATGATGCGGCGCATTTCCCGACGCATATCACGCCGGATGCGATCTTCGGGAAATATGCCGAGATGGGCTTTGAGAATTTCAAGATCGAGGGCAGATCCTCGACGCTGTTCAATAACATGGAGACCTATCTGTATTATCTCGCAAAGCCCGAGTACCGCGACAGCCTGCGCCTGACCTATCTGCTCTCGCTGGAGGCAAGCGGCATCGTGACGGTCAATGACTGAGCGGCACACCGGAATCTGACATATGGGGGGAGGACACCGCTGCGGTGCGCTTCCCCCTTTTCTTATGGTTCCGATTCGGGATAATGACCGAAAAGAATCTGCATGACGGCCGAAAATGCCCCGAAATGTGAGAAATGCGGGCGGAGACTTGACAGAGCCGCGCAGCGGGTGTTATAATCAGGTGTTATTGAGGTGAAACAGGACGGGAAATCCCGTACAGAATCACGGAGGGCATACATATGAAAAAGCGAACTCTGACGGCACTTGGCTGTGCGCTCTGCCTGCTGCTGACCGCCTGCGGCGATAAGAGCAGTACGGATGCAGCGAGCAGCATCACGGAGGATACCACGGCCTCCACGGCGCAGACAACAGACGGCACTGCGGATACGACCGCTTCGGATACAGAGGCGGGGACGACCGGCACGGAGCAGACTTCCGGCGCCGGGCAGACATTCGGCGACGGGCAGAGCGCAGAGCTTCCCGGCGATACGACCGGAGCTCCGGCGACCGATCCGCCCTCCGGCGGGGGAAATACCGGCGGGGGAAATACCGGAAGCGGAAATGCCGGCGGCGGGAATACCGGCGTGCGCTACGGCAGCGAAAAGCTCTTTGATACGCCCGAGGAAGCGACGCGGAACACGATCGCGGCATGGAATGCGGCGGATGCCGATCTGCTGCTGAAGGGGCTTTCCCCGCGCATCGTGGAGGGGCTTGCCGGGTCTTACGGGAAAACGCCTGCGGAGGTCTATGAGGCGTGCAAAGCGCGCTTTGCCGAGGAAAAGGATGACCCCGAGCGCGAGGGAACCGGCATGACCGTGACCGCAACGCTCAAGCCCGAGGAGCTGAATAATGAGACCGATCCCGATAATGTACGGGATTACTGCAATCAGATCTATGATGTGCTGGCAGATTACGGCTACGACCCGGATAAGCTCACCTATGTTGTCCTGGAGCTGCATATGCTTTATTTCAGTCCGGACGGCATTGTGGTCGATGAAAGGGATGTTATGGAGCCGGTGTTCCATATTGACGAGGGCTGGCTCGATCTGTGGGCGCCTGCCGCCGTAGAGGAGATCATCGAAGAATAACGGAAGGAGCTGCGATGAAACAGCACAGAATTCCGGCGTGCCTTGCATGCCTTTGCCTGCTGATGACTGCCTGCGGAAAGGAAAACAGCAAGGCTGCGGAGAGCAGCGAGATATCTGATGCCGCAACAGAGACAACGGCTGCGACGACCGAAACGACCGGCGGGACTGCTGCGGAGACGACAACGACAACCGTCACCGCGGAGCAGACCGCCGATACCGGAGCGGCCTCGGATACGACCGCGCTTTCCGGTCTGACCGGACAGGCTCCGGGCGGCAGCTCAGGCAGCATGGGCGGTGCAGCGGGCGGCGGAAGCCCCGGCGGGGCGGTCAGTGCCGCAAGCCTGCGCTTTGACACGCCGGAGGACGCGATCACCCATACCATTGAAATGCTGAACAGTCAGGATGCCGAGGGGCTGATGCGCGCAGTGCCGGAGCCGATCCTCAGCCTGATCCTAGAGGGATACGAGGTCACGGAGGACGAGGTTCTGGCCGATATCCGGCAGATGTTCATTGAACTCACCGAGGATACGCCGGACTATCATATTGATCTGACCGTCCGCGGGCGCGTGACGCTGGAGGAGGCCTTCCGGGGCACGGAGAACGAGGAGGAATCCCGCAGCGACCTGAAGGAAGCCTGCGAGGAACACACTGCGGACATCGCGGAATACTTCGGATGCGACCCCGGTGAGGTCAAATACGAGATTCTCTCGGTTCACGCTGTTCTGACGGAGGACGGCGAGCAGGAGGAGGAAGATGACTGCATCCCGGTGTTCTATGCGGACGGCAGATGGTTTGACGTCACGGCGGAGAATTATGTCGTGCTCGCGGTCTGGGGCTATGCAACGTAAGCGATTCTACTTAATACGGAGAGGATGCTGGAAATGGAACTGAAAATTTCGTATCTGCCGGCGGTGGTTGTGACCTTTGTCCCGAAGGACGGGGACGGCAGACCGGTCAATGTGTTTCGCCCGTATGATGCGATTCCGCTGAAGGAGCTGGAGGAGCATGCGGAGGAGCAGAATGACCGCGGCTCCTTGCAGGAGCTCGGCGAGCGCTATTATTTCGGGCTCGGTGTCCCGCAGGACTATAAGAGGGCATACGGCTATCTGCTGCGCGCCGCAGAGCAGGATGTGCAGGATGCGCAGTTTTTAATCGCGGAGTGCTATCGCTGCGGGCATCATGTCAAGCAGGATTTTGAGCAGTATTTCCAGTGGCTCGATACCGCTGCGAAGAACGGCTCATGGATGGCGATGCTGAACCTCTGCGCGGCATACCGCGAGGGCAGAAAGGCATACGGCGGCGTCGGCCCGAAGATCGACCATGAGCAGTCCTATGCATGGAGCCTGCATGCGGAAAAGACCATTCTCGGCTACTGGGCATTCTACACGCAGCCGAACTATGTGGATTTCCATGAGAAGAAGAAGGAGCTTCTGCGCGCTTATGCGCGGATTACGCATCAGCTCGCTGCGCACTGTGCCGAGGGCATGGGCGTCAACCGCGACCTGAATGCGGCGCTCGGCTGGCTGCAAAAGGGCAAGCGGTTTATCGCAAACGCGACCGGCGAGATCCGCGTGCCGATGTTTGACCGCTCCATTGAGCTGATGAAGGGGCGGATCGCGAAGGATCAGGCAAAGCGCCAGAGAAAGGAATCGGGAGGAAAGAAGTAAAGTGATTCGGGAAGATTTAAGAAATATTGCAATCATCGCGCATGTTGACCACGGCAAGACCACGCTCGTCGATGAAATGCTCAAGCAGAGCGGCGCATTCCGCGCCAATCAGGCGGTTGCGGAGCGCGTCATGGACTCGAACGATCTGGAGCGGGAGCGCGGCATCACGATTCTCGCAAAGAACACCTCGGTCATGTACGAGGGCGTGAAGATCAACATTATTGATACCCCCGGCCACGCGGATTTTTCCGGCGAGGTCGAGCGCGTTCTGAATATGGTGGACGGCGTGCTGCTGCTGGTCGATGCGGCGGAGGGGCCGATGCCGCAGACGCGGTTTGTGCTCTCGAAGGCGCTGGAAATGCGGCAGAAGATCATCATTGTCGTCAATAAGATCGACCGCCCCGACGCAAGACTCGATGAGATCGGCGACGAGGTTCTGGAGCTTCTGCTCGATCTTGATGCGAGCGAGGAGCAGCTCGAAAGCCCGATTCTGTTCTGCTCGGGCAGAAGCGGCACCGCATCGCTCAGCCAGTATGAGCCCGGAAAGGACCTGAAGCCGCTCTTTGATACGATTCTCAGCTATATCGAGCCGCCGCAGGGCGACCCGGAGCTGCCGCTGCAAATGCTGATCTCCTCGATCGACTACAATGAATATGTCGGCAGAATCGGCATCGGCAGAATTGTCCGCGGAACGGCGAAGGTCGGCCAGCAGGTGCAGGTCGGCAACTTCCACAGCGAGGAGAAGCCGGTCAATGCAAAGCTCGTGACGCTGCTGCAAATCGAGCAGCTCCAGCGCGTTTCGACGCAGAGCGCGACCGTCGGCGATATCGTCTGGGTCTCCGGCATCGACGGCATCAACATCGGCGACACGATCTGCGAGGCGGGCAGCTATGAGCCGCTCAGCTTTACAAAGATCAGCGAGCCGACCGTCGAGATGACCTTCTCGGTCAATGACAGCCCGCTCGCGGGCAGAGAGGGCAAGTTTGTCACCTCCCGCCAGCTCCGCGAACGGCTTTACCGCGAGCTGCTGAAGGATGTGTCCCTGCGCGTCTCCGATACCGACAGCACGGATTCCTTCCGCGTCGCGGGCAGAGGCGAGATGCATCTCTCGATTCTGATTGAAAATATGCGCAGAGAGGGCTATGAGCTCGCTGTCTCGCCGCCGCGCGTGCTCTTTAAGGAAATCGACGGCAAGCGGCATGAGCCGATCGAGCGGCTGGTGATTGATGTGCCGGAGGACGCCGTCGGCGCGGTCATGGAGAAGCTGGGCGGCAGAAAGGCCGAGCTTCAGGAGATGCACCCGCAGGGCAGCAGAATGCGGCTCGAATTCCTGATTCCCTCCCGCGGCCTGTTCGGCTACAAGAGCGAATTCCTGACCGATACAAAGGGCGAGGGCATCATGTCCTCGGTCTTTGCGGAGTATGCGCCGTATAAGGGCGATATCCCGCGCCGCTCGGTCGGTTCGCTGATCTCCTACGAGACCGGCGAGGCCGTTACCTACGGCCTGTTCAATGCGCAGGAGCGCGGCAGCCTGTTCATCCCCGCCGGTACGGATGTCTACGAGGGCATGGTCGTCGGCTGCTCGCCGAAGGCAGAAGATATCGTCGTCAATGTCTGCAAGAAGAAGCATCTGACCAATACCCGCGCCAGCGGAAGCGACGATGCACTGCGGCTGATCCCGCCGAAGGACATGAGCCTTGAGGACTGCCTTGAATATCTTGCGGAGGATGAGCTGCTGGAGGTCACGCCGGAGCATCTGCGCATCCGCAAGCGCATTCTCGACAATGCACAGCGGATGAAGCAGCGCTTCAAGAAGGCATAATTTCGCCGCCGCTGTCATACGGTTTCATGTGCAGGAAAACGGAAATGAGGGGCGGTGCGTGCGGTGCAGATGCCGGATCTGCGGGATTATTCCGAGGGGTGCTCCGCGGCGGCGGAGGGCAGACGGTGTGTTTGTCTGAGACCGGACAGAGACCCCGCGGCGGAAAGACAGGAATGCAGACGGCTTGCGCTGCTCATGGAATCAAAATATAGGAAATTTTATGCAAAATCTGAGGTAAATAAAGCCGAAAATAGCGAAAAAATGAAATAAAATTTTTAAGATTGTGAAATCTGCACAAAAAGCATATAAAAAAATGGTTGCAAATTGGGAGTGAAAATTGCCGCTTCCGCTTGACTTAAATTGCAATTTGTGATAAAATACAGTTGTATCACTGATATTGTATCGCTGCTGCTCTGTGTCAGGCGGAGACAGCAGAATGCAGGGTGATTCAGGCAGCGTTCTGAATGCCTAGGCAAACCGCGGCATGCTCATTTGCATGATGCGGCAAGCTGAACAGTAACGGAGCGTTGACAGGCAAATTGACAATGCTCCAACATGAAACAGAAAGGATTGAAACACATGAGCAAATCTATCTTCAAGAAAACTGTAGCAGCTGTCTGCAGCGCAGCAACGCTGGTCTCGATCGGTGTTACTGCAATGATGGCAAATGCTCAGGAAACACTTGATCCGGCTGAACGCGAAGGCCTCAGCACCTCGGTCGCAAACATCATTGCGGACCAGGTTTATGCTGAGCCGGGCGAAAAGGTCACCTACGCGATCAACATTGTGAACAACCAGGGCTACTCCGGAAGCGGCTTCACAATCACCTATGATGAGCGTCTGACCCCGGATATTAAGGAAGGCACTGAGGATACTCCGGTTACCAAGGGCGGCGACGCTTCTGCCGATTTGGTTAAGTCCACCTCCCTGAACCTGCCGCTGTACATCTTCGCATGCTCTACCGCGGGCAGCCAGGACCTCAACGAGGATGACGGTATCTACATCAGAACTTCCTTCACCGTTCCGAAAGATGCAAAGCCGGGCGATACCTTCCCGATGATTCTGACGGTTTCCAAGTTCATCGACACCCACAACCAGCCGGTTGACTACGAGAGCTTCGATGGCTGGATCAAGATCAAGGCTGACGATACCACCACTACCACCACCGAGACCACCACGACTACTACCACTACTGAGACCACCACGACTACTACCACCACCGAGACCACTACCACTACCACCACCACTGAGACCACCACTACCACCACGACTACGGAGACCGAGACCTCTACTACTACCACAACTACGGAGACCGAGACCTCTACCACCACGACCACTACTGAGACCGAGCCTCCGGTTGTCACCACGACCACCGAGACCGAACCTCCGGTTGTGACCACTACCACTGAGACCGAGCCTCCGGTTGTCACCACAACCACCGAGACTGAGACTCAGGCTCCGATCACCGAGACCTCTACCGAGGCTCCGGCTGATACCACTACCACCACCACGGTTTCTGAGACGGATCAAACCACCGCTTCTCAGACCAACCCGACTGTTCCGCCTGCCGGAACCACCGCTGCACCGCCTGTAAAGACCGGTGATGCTGGTGTCGGCGCTGCTGTTGCAGGTCTGCTTCTGGCCGGTGCTGCTGCTGTTGCTGTTGCGACCAAGAAGAAGGAAGACTAATTCTGAGCGCAATGCATAATCAGTAAAACCACAAACACGGCGATGCGAAAGCGTCGCCGTGTTTTTTGCGTATCTGCGCAGTTGACAGGATTGCGGAAATATGGTATACTGTTGTAGGATTTGGAAATCTTAATAAAAAACCGAAAGGATGAATGAAATGAGCGAATGTACGCATGATTGCAGCTCGTGCGGTGCGGCATGTCCCAGCCGTGAGCCGCAGGATCTCCACGAGAAGCCGCATGAGCTGAGCAAAATCGGCAAGGTGATCGCAGTCGTCAGCGGAAAAGGCGGCGTCGGCAAATCGCTGGTCACGGCGCTGACGGCGGTTTCCGTGCAGAGAACCGGCCATACGGTCGGCGTGCTCGATGCGGATATCACAGGCCCCTCCGTTCCCAAAATGTTCGGCATCCGCAGCCGCGCCGAGGCGGACGATCAGGGTATCTATCCCGCAAAATCGAAGCTCGGCACGGACATCATGAGCGTGAATCTGCTGCTGGAGAACCCCTCCGACCCGGTCATCTGGCGCGGCCCGGTGATCGCCGGCGCGGTCAAGCAGTTCTGGACGGACGTGATCTGGGGCGACGACGAGTACCTGTTCGTGGACATGCCCCCCGGAACCGGCGATGTGCCGCTGACGGTCTTCCAGAGCATCCCGGTTGACGGCATTCTGATCGTCACGACGCCGCAGGAGCTGGTCTCGATGATTGTCGAGAAGGCAGTGAAAATGGCGGAGACCATGCATGTGCCGATTCTCGGCCTCGTCGAGAACATGAGCTATGCGGTATGTCCGGACTGCGGAAAGCACATTTCCGTTTTCGGAGACAGCAAAATCGACGAAATTGCGGCAAAACACGGGCTTCCGGTGCTTGGAAGAATCCCGATCAATCCGAAGTTGGCTGCGGCATGCGATGCCGGTATGGTCGAGCTCTTTGAGGGTGACTGGCTCGATCCGGCTGTCCGCGCAATCCTTGCACTCGGAGGTCATGCAGAGTGAACTGGACAGAGGTGACGATCGAGACAGCGAAAAGCGGGCTGGATTTGCTCTGCGCATTCCTGACCGATCTCGGATTCAAGGGCTTTTCAATCCATGACCCGGACGATTTCGACGAGCTGATGGCGGGCAAGGTCGGTCATTGGGATTATCTCGAGGAGGGACTGGAGGCCGAGCTGACCGCCGGCGCGCCGAGCGTGACGGTCTATGTGCCGGAAAACGCACAGGGTGCTGAGCAGCTTGCGGCAGTGAAAAGCCTGATTGCACAACTGAAAAAGCGCGAAGATGCGGAGAATTTCGGCAGCCTTGCCATGAGCGGGAAGAACATCCGCGAGGAGGACTGGGCGAACAACTGGAAGCAGTATTTCCGCCCGCTCCCGACCGGCGACCGCCTGTGGATCATGCCGACATGGGTCGAGGAGCCTGTGCCGGAGAACCGCACCGCGCTGCGAATCGACCCGGGCTCCAGCTTCGGAACCGGGCAGCACGACACGACCAAGCTCTGCCTCGGTCTGCTGGAGCGCTGCGTGGCGCCGGGCTGCCGCGTGCTGGATATCGGCTGCGGCAGCGGGATTCTGTCAATCGGCGCAATGCTGCTCGGCGCGGCGGAGGCAAATGCGGTTGATATTGAGCAGAATGCGGCGGAATCGGCGGCGGAAAATGCGGCGCGGAACGGCATTTCTGCCGAGAATTATCACACGTTTTGCGGCAATATTCTGGAGGATTCGGCGCTGACTGGCACGCTCGGCGGCGGCTATGAGGTTGTCTGCGCGAACATCGTCGCGGATATTCTGATCGCGATGCGCGAGCTGTTCCGCGGTTTCATGAAGGACGGCGCATCCCTGCTGCTTTCCGGCATCATCGACGAGCGTCTGGACGAGGTGCTCGCGGCGATGCAGGAGACCGGTTTCGTGACAGAAAAGGTCGAGCAGAGCGCCGGCTGGGCGGCTGTCTGGATGCGCAAGCTCTGTTGAATTTTTGTTGAAATTGGCATATTGATAGCGAGAAACGAGAATTGGGAGACCTCTTTTGTGCAAAAGGGAAAATCTCCCGATTTTGCTTGACAGATCGGGGAAAATGTGGTAAACTATAAAAGTTCCCGCGAAGCGGGAAATAGCGCGCAGAGCTGGCCGACCTCAAAAAACTTTGAAAAAAGTGAAAAAGGGGTTGACAAAGCGAGAAAGATGTGCTATAATAAATAAGCTGTCCGGAAAACGGAGAGCGCCCCGGCACCTTGAAAATTGAACAATGCAACCAAGAAAGAGAACCCTTGAAGATT